>QMQE01000011.1 GCA_003650445.1 Acidobacteriota bacterium
ACATTCTTTTCACGCGATTCACAACGCGCTACAACGAAGGGCCGGCTGACCTCTTCATTTTTTCACCGGAGAGCCACTGCCTGAAAACACTGGTATCCGACGGGAGTGGAAATGTGAACCTGCCGGGCTCCGTATGGAATCCAAATACGAGAAAAATTGTTTTTTCTTCATCGAGGGAGCCCCATGATGAAATTTACATCATTGACGAAGACGGACAGCCGGGAGACGAGACGAAGGTCACGGACAGAAGCGGTGATGTTGCGTATGAACCCTCCTTTTCTCCCGATGGCCAGTGGGTGGTGTTTGAGTCCCACAGAGAAGATGTGGAGGGCAACGGTGTGATTACCAGATTCAAAATTGATGGAAGCGGCCCCTGCCAGGCCCTCACGGGAGTCGCAGATGACTGCCGGCAACCCAATTGGTCTCCCGCGGGAAATTTCATCCTCTATCAGAAGTTTTCCGGGGGGCAATGGGATATCTATGTAATAAATCCGGATGGAACAAATCCTCTGAAAATCACCTCCGGTGAGGGAGATAAAACAGATGCTTCATTCTCCCCCGACGGGCAATGGATTGTGTACAGTACGGATAATGGCGAACTGGAGTTCGCGAATCTCTACATTCTTCCGGTTGCGGGGGGCAGCCCGGTGAGGGTAACCAATTTTCCCGGGTATGACGGTGCCCCTTCATGGTCCCCTGACGGAAAGAAAATTGTTTTTGAATCCTGTTCCGGAGATCCGGACGAGTCTGCTGGAACCACAATATGGGTTATTGATGTTCCCGCACATTAGCTGTATCCGAATGCGTCAATTTCCCATCGGATACCGGCAGTTCAGGGGCAGATTGTTTCCCTCCATTTTGTTTCATTGAACCCGAAGAGGACGCGTCCTTTTTCCGTAACCAGAACCGGCCGTTTAACCAGCATTCCGTCTGTGGCAAGAATATCCAGCAATTCTGGTTCCGGCGCAGTCTTGACTTTGTCTTTCAAGCCCAGTTCCCGGTACTTTTTCCCGCTGGTGTTGAAGAGTTTCCGGATTGGCAGTTGACTCGCGGCAAACCACTTTTCCAGCTCTTCCCTTGTGGGCGGGTTTTCAATAATGTGGCGTTTTTCAACTTCAATTCCATTCTCTTCCAGCCATTTCGATGCTTTCCGGCAGGTTCCGCACTTGGGGTAATACACAAATAATGGGGACATGTCAGTTCTCCTTTCCCAATGCAGTGCAAATTTTTCGAACCGCTTCTGCAAAGGCCCGCACGTGGGTTTCTTTGGTGTCGAAGGAACACATCCAGCGGACAATGCCCTTTTCTTCATCCCAGATGTAGAAAAAGAACTGTTTCTGCAATTCAGGAATAACGGCTTTTGGGATACGGGCGAATACTCCGTTGGCTTCCACTGGCCATGCGATTGTCACACCGGGAACGTCCCTGACCATATCGGCCAGCAACCGAGCCATTTGGTTTGAGTGACGGGCATTTTCCAGCCAGAGGTCGTGTTCAAGATAGGCAATGAACTGGGCCGACAGGAATCGCATCTTGGATGCCAGCTGCATTCCCTGTTTCCGGATGAACTTCATCTCAGTGTCCAGTTCCGGATTCAATACAATGACGGATTCCCCCATCATCATCCCGTTTTTTGTGCCCCCGAAAGAAAGAATGTCCACTCCCGCGTCTGTTGTGATTTCCCGGAAGGAGGCATTCAGGAAAGCAGCGGCATTTGCTATTCTTGCCCCGTCCATGTGAAGGTAGAGCCGCTTTCCATGGGCAAAATCTGCAAGTTCCCGGATTTCCCCGGCCGTATAGCTGGTTCCCATCTCGGTGGCCTGGGTTATGGATACAATCCGTGGTTGATTGTGATGCTCATCATGCCGTCCCTGGAGCTTTCTTGCGATATCCTCCGGCCTGAGTTTGCCGTCAGGAGTTTCAACAGATTCCAGTTTGCACCCGGTGAAATATTCCGGTGCGCCGCATTCATCGGTGTTGATGTGGGCGGTTTTCGCGCAGATTACCGAATGAAAAGGACGGGTTGCCGCTTTCAGAGACAACACATTTGCCCCGGTGCCGTTGAATACCGGATAAAAAGAGGCTTCCTTGCCAAACTGTTCCCGGATCAGCTGCAGTGCTTGCCTGGTGAATTTATCTTCCCCGTAGGCAATGGCATGTCCTCCATTCGCTTTTTCTACCATTCTCAGCACTTCCGGATGAATGCCGGAATGGTTATCACTTCCAAAACTGATTCCATCCATTTCAGTTTCCTCCTTGTTTCCTTTTCACTTTATCTGAAAAGCAAGCTGGAGAAAACAAAAAATCCAGAATGTGACGTATATCATGTTGATTTTCCGGTTAAAAGTGATAATGTATACGCATAGAGCTTACGCTAAAACATGGTGGGGAAGGGTCAAATGAAAGAACACGAAGTGTTCACTGAAAATGGCGGACAGGCATACACTGAGTATATTCTGATTGTTGTGCTGGTGATGGTGCCAATCTACTGGATTTTTAATACCTTTATCAATGCGGTGGATTTTTATTTCAAATTGGTCAGCTTTTTTGTGCAATTGCCGTTTCCCTGATGGCGCGGCAAAAATTTTCTTTCCATAGGAGGTTTGAATGTTCAGATTTATGCAGATGTTCGGTTCACGGGTTCCCACCGGCTTTAGCCCGGAGGGCGTAGATGTAAAAGCTTTACTGAAACGTTTTCACGAGGACGAAGAGGGCCAGGGGATGACGGAATACATTATTATTCTGGTTCTCATCGCTATTTTTGTCATTCTCGTGGTAAAGGTTTTCGGTAAAAAAATCAAGGGGCTCTTCGGCCAGTCCACCAATGCATTGAATAAGCAGGTACAGGTAGAAGGAGCATAGTTTGTTGATTCCGGGACAGGGGCTGGAGATTTCACGGGACGTGCTGTTGTATGGCGTGGTTGGTGTCTGTGCCATTACCGACATTCTCTACGGAAAAATTTATAACAAAATTACCTATCCGGTAATCCTGCTGGGTGTGATTTTGTCCATGCTTGCCGGGTTCATGGCGCTGAAATCTTCATTGGTGGGGCTCCTTGTGGGGTTCCTCCTTTATTTTCTCGTGTTCATGATGGGCGGGTTCGGCGGCGGGGATGTCAAGCTGATGACAGCAGTGGGGGCACTGATGGGATATCCATTTGTGCTCTATGCTTCTTTTTATTCAGCACTGATTGGTGGCATCATGTCCATTGCCGCAGTGATTTGGAAGGGGAAATTCCTTCGAACCCTGCGCAACGTTTTTTCCGTATTTTTCTCCTACCCCCTGTCCCTGATGTTTCCCGGAATGGAACCAATTTCCCTCAATCCCGAGAACAGCATGCGCATCCCCTTCGGCTTTGCCATCTGTATCGGGACGCTGTGGGCGGTTCTGGAATTTCATTTCCAGGTCAGTGTATTTGACTATATCAATGGCAGCAGGTTGATACCATGAAAAAGCAAAATGGCGGTGCGGCTTTCGAATACATCATCATCATTGCACTTGTCGCAATTGTTGCAGTTGCCGGCACTTACTATTATCGTTCCCATGTAATTCAAAAAGGATTTGAAGAATCTATTGAGTCCATTGACCAGGGCCAGGATATGGCTTCTCAGGGCCTGGTATCCGAAACGGACACAGTATCGAAAATCAAGTTGACCGGGCCGATGATGCTGGCAATTGCCTGCATCGTTATCCTGATGATTATTCTCTTTTCCACCTACAAGGCCTCCAGAAGGGCCAAGCGCGGGCTGAAAGATGTCGGCGGCAATGAAGACGGACAGGCGATGACCGAATTCATCATTTCTTTTCCAATCCTGTTGTTTATAACGCTCTGCATGATGCAATTGAGCTTGATATATACGGCCCGGCTCGTGGTGAACTATTCTGCATTTTCCGCAGTCCGGGCCGCCGCCGTGATTATTCCCATTTCTCTGGACAAACAGGACAGCAATGACGAGAATGAGCCGGAAGGCGTGGTGATTTACAAGAACAAAAAGGGAAAACTGAACATGATTCGAAATGCGGCCAGGCTTACCTGTATGCCGATTTCAGCGGACGCCAGTACTATCATGGATCAGTTTGTGGTTACAGTGGCGGGGCATTCATACAAACCGTTACAGTGGGCCGGCACTGCTCTCAGTTCGGTTACCGGTGTTATCGGAACCATATTTAACGCAATCGGCGGTGTGTTCGGGGCCGATGATCTGGGAAACTATGTGGATACGGCAATTGACCGATATATCTATTCCTATTTCTTCACCAGTATTGAGCTGCTGGATGATAACTTTTCGCCTATTAAGGAGGACAAGACCTATGGTCGGAAAGTGGTCACGGTTCGGGTTATCCACGCGTTTCATCTGGGAATACCCATTGCCAATGCTTTTATGGGAAAGCGCTTCGGCTGGAGTCTGTTTGAGAAACTCGGCTTGAATAAGCTGGACGAGTTATTTGGAACAAATCTAAATCAGTATGAAACCGGCATTTCGGCTGGCTACGTGTTCCCGCTGAAGGCGGAATGTACCATGCATGTGGAGATGAAGGCAGAATGATGAAAGAGAGAAAGCCATCTTTGCTGATGAGACGAATTCAGGGGTTCCACCGGAATGAAGGAGGACAGTCCATTGTATTCGTGGCGTTAACGCTGCTCTTTGTTGTGTTGTTCGTCTTCATGGTGATCAACACCGGGGATGTGACGTCCAAAAAAATGCGGATGGTTACGGCGGCCGATGCCGTGGCGGTGTCCGGTGCCACCTGGATGGCACGTGGCCATAATTCCATTGCCATGATGAACGTGGCCCAGAGCCAGATACTGGCAATCATCATTCTTATAAAATCCACTGAATTGACATATGACATTGCAAAAGGTGTTCTGATAGCACTGGATGCGGTGGCAACGGTGCTGACCGGGATTCCATGGACGGCTGCCATAGGAGCCGCCCTGCAGCTCTATGTGAAAGGAGGGAAAATCATCAATGATGGCCTTGAGAAAATCATGGACCCGTTACGAGATATTCTGGATGACGATGGAGACGGATTATTGTGGAAGCTGGAAAAGGCATTAACAAAGGGGGAAACGATAATTATAAAAATCATTCCCTTCATTGCCCAGATTGAGTCTATCCGAATCGGTATTGCCAATGAAGCCACCTTTGGATTTCTTTACCCCATGATCCCGTTGGTGGATCTTAAATTGCCTTTCATTGACGATGACAAACGGGATTTCAAAATGCTCTGCAAACCCACCCATGATGGCAAGCTGGAGGTGTCGGGGCATGGCGATCAGAAGGTTCAACATTTGCCAACCACCGGTTATATGGGAAGTTCCGGAACCTTCGGAGCCATCCTCGGCGTTCTGACATTGGGGGGGACCTTTGGCCCCGCCCCTCTTGGTGGTCTCAACGGCTATTTCAAGGCATTTCTTCCCTATCCTGCATTGCGGATTGTCTATCCCATGATTGGCCTGGTCTTTGATGGTGTCGTGGAAGCAACCTATCAATCCATGTGTGAGGGAAAGGTTGGGACTGTGGAATATGATAAATCATCGGGAGACTGCCACACCTGTTACAGTAATCGGAACAAGCTGAAAGAAGCTATGTTTGTGACCTCGGTAATCAAAACAAAACGATCACAAGCTGAGGCACAAAGTATGAGTATGAGTGATGTGATTGACTTTCATCAGTGTAGCCCTCCGGACGAAGATCCCCGCTGTGAACCTCGGGAAACTGTGGAGACAGAGAACGGGCCGGTAACCCTCTACGGATATGACATAGTGAAAAATCCTGGAAAAGATAAGGTAATATATGATGAGGGCGGGAGCAGTACAAAGACAGGAAGCAGCGCCAAGAATATGCTGAATTACCTGGGTTCTGATTGCAAAAGGCGAACGGTTTCATGTTATATGACGACTTATGAGTCAGGCTTGTATGATGGCAGTCCCGAGGCCCCATTCCAATATGACTCCCACCATAAGGTAATACCCATCAAAATCTGCAAAGTCACCGAAATCAAGCTGTCATCCTGTAAGTACGGTGATACAAAAGAAGTGAAGCCGGGAGATTCCTGGGGGGGGACGAGTGACAATGATAAGCCCAAGCCTTACCTGTTGAAAAGGGACAAGGAGGACGGGAAGGAATTTTGGGAAAAGCACGAGGACTTTGTGGGGATTGTATACCTGAAGCCGAAGCCACACGTATTGTCCGGCAACTACCTGAAGAACCCAAATCCCATCGGAATGATTTATTTTTCACAGGCAGAGGTCTATGTGGCTGGCCATGCCGATGCCCATCTGTTCAACCAGTGCTGGCGGGTCCGGCTGGTAAAGTTTGATAAACTCAGCGATATTACCAACGGGGTAAACGGTTCTTCCATGAATAATATGAGTAGTACCACCGGTGAAGGCCCCAGTGGCGGCAGTTCCGGTGGTTTTCTCGGGGCGTTAAGTGCGCTCGGAGGAGGAGGATTCAGTGACAAATTCATTATTCACTGATGAAAAGGGACAGGCACTGGTAGAGTTTGCCATGTTTCTTCCGATTTATCTGTTGCTGGCATTTGGCCTTATTTTCTTTGCAAAAGCGTATTTTGCGGAACAGCAGGTAGTGTCCGCTTCCCGCTTTGCAGCATGGGAAAAGGGGTATCGGAAATCTACCAATGAAGAATTGAAAAAAAAGGTTAAAAACTATTTTTTCGGACGATTGGACAGAGACAAGGTTCAGGTCACGGAGATTTCATCCGCCGAGGCAATGAACATGTTCAATACGGGGACTACGCGTTCCGGGAGTGGCGGGGATTCCGGAGGGATGGCTTCCGGCCTCATGGGGTTCATGGATACACTGAGCAGCACAAAGGGATACGCCGTATCCTATTCGGTAACAGTCAGCCCTTACTTGAAGTCCACCCTTGGCGAGAAGACGAACATCGCGTCTTCTTGTGTGGTGGACACCAACGCGTGGTCCTATCATGAGTTGGGGGATCACGGGTTCTGGGGGATTATCGCGGCAAAGATCGGAGGAATTTTCAGTGGTTCTTAATCTGCGGGATATCGGCATAAAATTTTTTCGAATTGGATTGATTATTTGTGCAATGACCGGACTCCTGTGGGTCGGTTCTCATTTTTCCCTGTTGGAACAGAAGGGGGAAGCTGATGTGTACGAGCTTTTTCAGGGACCTCAGAGAGGAATGCCGGATTTTCAGGAAGGGGGACAAAACGGAGATATCGGTCACACTCTGGTCAATGGCCAGCGCTTCGCGTATTCCATTGAGGTGGTCCCCGCATCTGTCCATGAGGTGATTTCATTTTATAAAAAGCTGTATACACCCAGGCGGATTCGAATGATTCCAGACGCGGACATGAAACGGATGGGTTTTGTCCCCGGTAGCAAAGCAAGTAGAATTCTCGAAGGATTTGAACGGGTAATCGGCCTCAGTGGAGCCCCGGTCTTCACAAAGGAAGGGCCGTCCTACGGCTTTCTCGGCGTTCTGGATAAGGGCGACAATGAAAAGTGGTTTATCAAGAAGGGTTCGATGAAAGATTCAGTTGTTGGTAAAGTGGTGGTAGCGATGAAGGAAGAGCCTGATTCTGATAAAACAACCGTTATCCGCTACTGGACCGAAGGCCCCTTTCAACTGGAAAAGATATTTCCTCAAAATGGAGAGGATGTACCAGGGGAAGATCTGGAGGATGTGGATCGCCATCCCTATTCCCAGCGCTTGCTTTCTATGGAGCAGGCAGATAAGTGGGGAGTAGCTTCCACGTTGATTTATGCAGTGGATGATACACCGGCCAATACAAGCGCATATTATCTTGCGGACCTCCGTGGAAACGGCTGGTCTGTTCCCGATGCCGCCATCAAAGGGGCAAGGCGGGCCGGGTACAAGCTTACACTGTTTGCCCGAAAAGGGGGCAGGCAGTTAACCATTCTATTTGGTAGAACAGAAGGTGATTCTACCCTGGTGACAATGATTGAACAAATGCAGAAATAATGATTAACCTACGGATTAAGGAGGGGATATGGACAAGAAAAAGGCATTGATTTTTGCGGTAATACTGGCAGTTGTCGGTGTTATTCTGATCCAGCTGATGGTCAGCGGGGAAAAGAAAAAGTATACGGACGAATCCATGCTGGCAAATGTGCTGGTTGCAAAGCGAAACATTGCGGCAGGGACGCCGATTGATCAGAAAATGCTGAAAGGGAAGAAGCTCTATAAGAACTATCTTCCCAAAGATGCCATTCGGGTGTCCTCGTTAACCCAGATTATCGGAAATGCCCCGAAGGTGGATATCAAAAAGGGAGACCCGATACTGACTTCTTTTTTCAAAGCGGGGGTTGCCGGTGGGCTGACATCCTCCTTCCTGTCTTCTGCGATTTTACCGGGAGAACGGGCGATTACAGTTCGGGTGGATCAGGAATCCAGCGTAGCTGGGTTGATTCGACCGGGTGACTATGTAGATATAATGGGTACTTTTGACAAACCTGGCACTGCACCGGTAAGGACAACGATAACCATGCTCCAGGCTGTACCTGTGCTGGCAATCGGCAGCCAGATCGGGGTGGGAGCCAGTCAGAAGGAGCGGGCTCAGAAAAACTATGGATCCATTACCCTTTCCGTGACGCCGCAGGAAGCGGAATTAATTGAATTTGCAAGGCGGAAGGCAAAACTTATCTTTGTCCTGAGGAATGCGGAAGACCAGAAAACAGAGGAAAAGATTCCGGAAGTAAATTTCAGCAATATCTTCGGAAAAGCGGGACTGGCTGCAATGCAGAAACGAAGAGATGCCATGAACAAGAAACGCCATGGGAAAATTGAAATTCTGAAATAAGGGAGTTTATCATGAAAAAAGTATTTATTTTTGTTGCGATTGTACTGTGTTCGTCCATGTTTGCAATGGCGGAGGACATCACCCTTGCTATGGGGCAACAGAAGGTATTGAGTGGCACCGGTGTGACATCCGTTTCCGCCGGGAATCCGTCTGTTGTGGCTATTTCTATTCCCAAAGACCAGTCCAAGGTAATTCTACGGGCAGTGGGAGTGGGTTCGACTCAGGTCAGCCTCATCATGCAGGGAGGGACGACCCAGACTTATACGGTTACGGTTATTGCCCAGGACCCAAACAAGATCAAGGGGGAAGTCAGTACCTTACTGGCTGGAATTGAGGGAATTAAGCTGAATGTCGTGGGGAATCGGGTGATTATTGATGGCCAGATACTCACCAAAAACGACAATGACCGGATTGACAAGGTCGTCAATCTCTATGGGGACCAGGTTGTAAAATTCGCCGAGTTCAAACAGGCCTATCTGCCGAAAGAAGACAATATTCTGGTGGAATTCAATGTGGTGGAGGTCTCCAATCAGAAGATGGGAGATTATGGAATCAATTGGGATAAGGCCATCAAAGGGCTCGGCGTCAATTATAACTATAATAAAAACCTGGTTACAGGTGCGGTAATGGGCAGTACCCTTGGTATTGTTTCCAACTTCGCCGGGGCACTGAGCCTCATGGTGGGAAATGGAGATGCACGGGTTTATGATACCCACAAGGTAATTACCATTGCCGGAAAACCTGCCACCTATTATGCCGGTGGAGAATTCGGTGTTCGGAACATTACCCAGGACACATCTACGGTTGAGTGGAAAAAATATGGCACAAAATTCAATGTGACACCGGAAATTGATACGCTGGGGAATATGCGTATTACGATTGATTCCGAGATATCTTCCCTTGCCGGTGTGATGAGCAACGGTGTCCCTTCTTTGAAGACTGAGAAAATCAATACAGCAGTCCGCATTAAAGAAGGGCAGACAATCGCATTGGGCGGGTTTATCAAGAGAATGAAGAGTGAAGATGTCTCCAAGGTACCGGGGATTGGCAGTGTGCCGGTGATCGGCGCTCTGTTCCGTTCCAAACAGTACCAGAATGGACGGACCGACGCAGTTGTATTTATCACAGCGAAGCGGGTAACTGCAGACAGCCAGGAAAACAAGCAGATGATTGACAAACCCCTGCAGGAGTTCAACAAAGAAAAGAAGAAATGGTACCAGAGGGATAAAAAATGAAATTAACTATCGTAGGCAAGGACGGGACCCGAAAGGAACTCAAGTCCATTCCTGCGGAGTTCGTGGTGGGCCGGGAAGCTCCGGCCCAGATCGTTCTGCCTTCCTCTGTCATATCAAGAAGCCATGCGGTTTTCCAGGTGAAAGATGGGCATGTGTGGGTTACGGACACCAGTTCCAATGGCGTGTTCATTGAAAAAAAACGGTTGGAAAAGAATAAACAGACACCTGTTCCTTTGGGAAAACCGGTTATTATCGGTGAATACGCGATGGTGTTCGAGCCGGCGCAGGTCGCGCAGAAACAGTCTGCGGTAATTGAAGCTGAGAAGCCGGTAAAAAAAGAGAAACCACTTACTACAGCCGATTTTTCAGAAGAACAGTTGGATGCCTTGTCCGGAATTCGGGACCAGATTCATAAACGACTCCTGGAAACACTGGACCTCCGCTGGGTGGACTTTACAGCAAAACGGGATCAGGAGCTCAATGAGCTGGTCAGCAAGCGCCTGGACATGATACTTTCCCAGATGAGCGCGGCAATCCCCAAATGGGTAGATCGAAAACTCCTGAAAAAAGAAATGCAGGATGAAGTGGTGGGCCTGGGTCCGTTGGAAGACTTTCTCCGGGACGAAGACGTGAGTGAAATAATGGTTATATCCAAGGACCAGATTTATGTGGAACAGAAAGGGAAGATTGTAGAGTCGAAAAAACGCTTCTCGTCAAACCCCGCGTTGATGGCAATCATTGAACGGATTGTGGCACCTATTGGGAAACGAATTGATGAATCATCGCCCCTGGTGGATGCCAGGTTGAAAGACGGCTCCCGTGTCAATGCGATCATTCCGCCGCTGGCTTTGAAAGGACCGTGCCTGACAATTCGTAAATTTGGTACCAAGCGTCTTGGAATCGATGACATGATTGGATTCGGAACTTTGAGTAAGGCAATGGCAAAGTTTCTGGAAGTTTGTGTCAAGGGAAAAAAGAACATCATTATTTCCGGTGGAACCGGTTCTGGTAAGACGACCCTTTTGAACGTAATTGCCTCATTTATTCAACCGGACGATCGGATTATCACCATTGAAGACGCGGCTGAGCTGCGGTTACCTCAGCGCCATGTGGTTACGCTGGAATCAAAACCGGCAAATGTAGAGGGGAAGGGCGCCATAACAATTCGGGACCTGGTTAAGAATGCGCTTCGCATGCGGCCGGATAGAATTATTGTTGGTGAGTGTCGCGGTGGTGAGGCCCTGGATATGCTCCAGGCCATGAATACCGGCCATGCAGGTTCCATGACAACCGGCCACGCAAATTCTCCGGAGGATATTCTGCGTCGGCTGGAGACAATGGTTCTGATGTCCGGAATGGACTTACCCATTCGGGCGATTCGTGACCAGATTGGTTCTGCCATCGGCATTATTGTCCAGCAATCCCGTTTGTCTGACGGCTCCCGTAAGATTATGAAAATTTCAGAGGTTCTGGGGCTGGATGACGAATATAATATTCTTCTGGAAGATGTGTTTACATTCGAGCAAAAGGGTGTAGATGCCAAAGGAAAGGTCGTAGGGAAACACATGGCTACCGGTTATCTGCCCTCGTTTCTGGCAGACTTTAAGGCCAGAGGCATCGAAGTTCCTGAAGACCTGTTCAAGGTGTAAACTATGGACATTGCTTTATACGCGCTGTCTTACATTCTGATAGCTGGCGGGATTGGATGGGCTGGTTATGCTATGTTTGAGGCGGTTCAATTGGGATATTCGCGGTATCGCCAGTCGTATGATGCGAAGGTAAACGGCGAATTACAGAAAAATTTCATGCCCTATTCGGCCGACCGTTTTTTCAGGAATAACATGCTGGCAATGGTGGGATTGGCAGCTGTCGGATATTTGTGGACAGACAGTATACTGTTTACGCTGCTTTTTGGAGCAGCGGGCTACTACCTGCCCAAGCTTTCTCTGAAAATGGCGGCCCGAAAGCGGGCCGATAAGCTGGAACTGCAGTTGGTGGATGCCCTGTATGTCCTTGCAAATTCGGTTTCAGCCGGGCTGACCATGCCCATGGCCTGTGAAGTGGTAACCAAGCAGCTTGTGCCTCCTGTTTCTCAGGAATTCGGGCTGTTGGTGAACGAAATCCGCCTTGGTGTTCCCTTTGACCAGGCACTGGAAAACATGGCAAGCCGCCTGAAATCAAATAATTTTGACCTGATGACCACATCTATTCTGGTTGCCCGTCAGACCGGGGGAAATATCTCTGAAATTTTCAAATCTCTCGCTCTTTCAATTAAGGAGATTATGCGGCTGGAGGCAAAGGTCAAGGCATTAACCGCCCAGGGCAGGATGCAATCTATTGTTCTGGGAGGACTGCCGTTTTTTCTCGCTGCAATTCTCTCAAAAATCAATCCTGAATTGATGACGCCATTGTTTAACACGGCGCAGGGAACACTCATTCTGTTTCTTGCCTCCATATTCTGGCTTATCGGTATCTACTTGATTCGAAAAGTCATCAATATTGACATTTAGGGGGCAGTTATGATTTATGAACTTGGCGGGTATGTGCTGTTTTTCATCGCGTTTTTTATTGTAGTATACGCGTTTCTGCCCTCGGAAAAGCAGGTTGAGGAATTTAAATTAAGCCTTCCGGGCGGCCATCTTGAAAATAAGAAACAACGGATTTTTGAGGAGAATGCATTTGTCCGCGTGACCTATCCCCTGACCCTGATGTTTGCCGCCAAAGCCGGCGGGATGAGAATACCGGAAAAATACCTCAAAATGTTGACTCGACGTATCGAATCTGCGGGATATCCATATGGGTTCACTCCGTATGAGTTTATCGGGTTTACCACCATGGTCTCCATTTTGATTACATTGTTTGCTGCATTCTTTAACTATTCCTTGACCGGTGACGCTAATCCTGTTTTCCTCATTGTGGCTTTTGTCTTTGGTAATGTGTTCCCTTATTTTTTCCTTGCCAATCAGTCGGACATGAGAAAGATTGCTATCTACAAGGATTTACCCTACAAGCTGGATGTGCTGACCATGGCGGTGGAAGCAGGCCTTGATTTTCTGTCGGCCATCCGCAGGATGGTGGAACGGGATACCACAGGCAGTCCACTTATCGAAGAGTTTTTCCAATTCCTACAGGAAGTCAGAATGGGGAAGACCAAGCGGGATGCGTTGAACGACATGGCCAGACGTGCAGACGTTGAAGCGTTGAATAGTGTGGTTTCCGCAATTGTACAGGCAGAAAAAATGGGAACACCTGTGGCTCAGGTTTTGAAAGTTCAGGCAGAATCCCTTCGAATTTCCCGCTCCCAGAAAGCGGAGAAGGCGGCAGGGGAGGCTTCTGTCAAAATTATGTTTCCCCTTGTATTCATTCTGTTTTCAACAATCTTGATTTTGTTCGGTGGAATTATTGTGAAATGGATGAGGGGGGAGTTGTTTTAATATCTCTCAATTACCCGGGAAGGGGACGCCGAGTTGAGTGAAGGTACAATTTCTTTTTATTACGATGACGAAACGGTTGAGAAGCGGCCTCTGGTTTCGTGTGACACGGTCTGGACACGGGCAAAGGGTATGCTGGGTATTCGAAACAGTACAAATGCGGTGTACCGGATTGCCCCGTGCAATTCAATTCACACGTTTTTCATGGCATTTGCCATTGATGCAGTATTCGTGGATCGAAACGGCAATGTATTGAAGTACAAGAATGTTCCGCCTTATCGTCTATTTTCCTGTCGAAGCGCATGGGCAGTGGTGGAAGGAACGGGGCTCATAAAAGAAAACAAAGCACTTGAACGAATCGTGTAATGGTATTATAATCAGTTAAAATGAGAATTAGAATTGTTTTTTATGTGAAGGAAAAGAAAGAAAGAGAATTTGAACTGGCCGGTGGAAGAATGACTATCGGCAGGGGAACGGATTGCAACCTGGTTGTCAACGATCCTATGGTGTCTTCCAGACACCTGACAATATTCCAGGAAGATGGAAACCTCTATGTGCAGGATGAAAACAGTGTGAATGGAACCTTTCTCAATGGCGAGCCGTTATCAACAATGACTCTGTTGCATAACAAAGGGGAAGTATCGTTCTGCAACTATAAGATAGTCGTTCACATGGAGGGCGATGGAGGAGAGGCGGAAAGCAGGCCTGTGGAAGAGCTTGGCGGTAATAAAACAATGATGATTACCCGGGGAGAATTGGACGCGGCACGGAGCAGCAAGTTGCCTTTCAGCAGGAAGCAGATGATTATCGGCGGTGTGGCCGGTGTTCTTTTGTTGATTCTTCTGGTCCTTGTCTTGCTGCCATCGGGGGGTACCGAGAAAAAGGGCCCGGCTCCCATGCGTGCCGGGATGTTGAATACATATTTTTTGAAACTGGATCAGGAGGTTCGAACCAGAATCGATGATAAGAAGAATCTTGAGCAGGCACAGGCTTATTATAATCTGGGGAAAGAGAAATTAAAGATGGTCAAAGTAAATCATGATGCACTTTTTACCGGATTGTTGTATTTTTATCGGGCGAAGGGAAGTATTATGGAAATTGACCCCAAGCCGCCGCTCTGGGATGAGCTGAATCCTCAAATTGCCCAGACAGAACAGCAGTTGAAAAAAAAGCTGAAAGAACTGTTTCAGCAGGCATGGCTGGCCGAAACTGATAAGGACAAGGAAGCCGCCACTCGGATTTATGAAACGATTCAGGCTATGGTTCCGGATGAAACGTCGTTAATTTACCGAACAGCGGCCTTCAGGATGGCAAAATTAAAATGAAAATTGTATTTAGATCGCTCAGTTCGGCTATAGAGGAAAGCCACAGCTTTGAATTGACTCCTGAAAGCAGCCGGATCACCGTGGGGAGAAAATCGGATAATGACTTTGTGATTCCGCTTCCCAATATTTCTTCCTAT
The DNA here is from genome assembly GCA_003650445.1 of Acidobacteriota bacterium. GTDB lineage: Bacteria > Acidobacteriota > Holophagae > Thermotomaculales > Thermotomaculaceae > UM-FILTER-49-7. The sequence goes on from QMQE01000011.1 coordinate 14,945, forward strand.
CACGCGATGATTGAATTCCAGGATGGGAAAATTGTTCTGGAAGACCTGAACAGCACAAATGGAATATTCGTAAACGGAAAGAAACTGACAGATCGGGTTTCAGTTGCCTGTGGAGACCGAATTGCCTTCGGTTCAATTGATTTCCTGTTTGAATGTGAAGAAAAAGTTGTTCAGGATGCTGTAGTACAGCAAGGAGAGGAATCGGCGGAAGGTACGGTGATGATTGATGTTACTGAAGTGCCGGACATTCCAATTATTCCCGGGGATGTGGAAGTATCAGCTGGTTCAGCCAAGGCACAGGGTGGGGCAAGAAAAACGGTTCTGTTTGGGATGAAGAATGTTTTGATGACTCCGCGTCTGGTACTTTTGGACAAAGATATGAATCCAACAGAAGAGTTCAGTCTGGAGAAGGCTGAAATGCAGGTTGGAAGGGAATCGGATAGTGATATTCAGATTGATGATGCTTCCATCTCAAGGGTTCATGCCCTTTTTACGCGCCAGGGAAACAATTCGTATACCGTTGAGGATGAGAACAGCACCAACGGGGTGTTCGTAAGAGATAAGAAGGTTTCTCATCATACACTTTGTCACGGTGACCTATTGCGGTTTGGAGACGTTTCGGCTGTTTATCTGGCACCCGGGAAGTTGTTTTCCTTTGAAGATTTAAAAGAGGGGAAAGGGGTTTCCGGCGGCCTTGACAGTAGTAAGAAACTGCTCATTGGTGTTGGGGGAGTAATGCTGATCCTGCTTATTCTGCTGATGGTAATGCCTTCTGGTGGATCCGCTGGTGGACCAGGGCAAAAGAGCAATCGACTTACACGGGCTGAAATTATGAAAGAAGTTCACTTGTCTCTGGAAAACCAGGATTGGGATAAGGCTGTTGAGTTGATTCAGAGTTTTCAGCTTCAGGGGGCAGATAAGGAGCTGGCAAAAGCAAAAATGGAGATTGCCAATCGGGAGAAATTCCTTGAGATGAATAAAAAAGTTCAGGCTGGTGATTTTGCCGGTGCCAGTAAAACTCTAAGCCAGGTCAGTCCGGAATCCAGCTATGCAAAAAGAGGGCAGGCTGCCTTAAAGGACGCAGAGTCTGCCTACATTGATAGACAAGGTGAGGAAATTGAAAAGAAGCTGGGAGACGGGGATTTTGAAGCGGCGTTTCAACTGGCAGGCGCTTTGAAGGATAAATTTCCGGATAATAAAGAAATCCTCGATCAGTACACGGACATTGAACAAAAATACAAGAAATTTCGAAAAAAACTTTCCGCACGCTCTGCATACATCAGACGGCAACGGGCAGCAAATCGGAAAGCGGACAAGGCTCTGCAGTTGGCGAAGAAAAACTATCTCAATGGCCGAATCGTAGATGCATTGGCAAGCATTGATCAGGCGTCAAACGCGTATCTGGAAAAAAATCTGAAAATACCATCCCGGATTCGTCACATGAAAACCTATATGAACGAGGTCAGAGAAAATTACGAGAAAGGGAAACAACTGGCATTGCAGGGGAAGGTTTCAACTGCAGTCCCGATGTTTGAGAAAGTTTTTGAAATTTCAAAGCAAAATCTCTATGGGCAAGACGGAAAAATAGAGAGGGACGCGATGGGATTGATGGTGGATTATTACATGGATAAGGCAACTTCTTTGTACAGGGAGCAAAATTATGCGGCGGCTTACAATTTTCTGACAAAAATTCTCAGTGCAAAACCCGGCCTGCAGAAGGCAGCATCAATGAAGCGGGAGATTGAGAACAAAGGCCAGGAACTGTACAACAAGGGGTACATTGAGCAGACCCAGTACAATGATTGCAAACGGGCTGTATTTTATTTCAAGCAGGTGATTCAAATGGTCCCGAAAACGAATCCGCTTTACAAAAAAGCATTGAAGAGGATAGCAGATTGCGAACAGTAAAAACGATATTTGCATTAATTTTGATGGTGGTAATGGCTGTTACGGCCAATGCTTCAATTTTTAAAAAACTCTCTTCTTCCCTGAACCTGAAAGGAGAAAAATACCTGGAAAAGGCAGAAGCTTTTTATGGGGAAAACCAGTATGCCAAGGCCATTCCCCAGTACCTTAAGTTTTTTGATAAAAACAAGAAGAGGAAAGGTATTGACGCAAATATTTTTTATCACACTGCTGTGTGTTTCATGGAAACCGGCCAGCCGTCACAGGGATATGGATACATTGAAATTGCTGCTTCAGCTAAACCGAATGATCTGGATATTCAGGTCTTGAAAGCGGAATATCTCGTGGCGTTGAAATCAATTCCTGATGCCATCGAGATTTATAAGAAAATTATAAAAGTTCACCCCGATGATTATCTCTCCTATATCCGTATCGGTGAATTGACTGTTGGTCAGGGTAATTTGAGAGGAGCACGGGATTGGTGGAACAAGGCGATTGAGCTGAACCCATCCCGGCCGGAGGCGTATTCCCGGATGAGCGAGAGTTACCTGAAAGTTGAAAAAAATCGCCTGGAAGCTTATTATTACGCGAGAAAACTTCTGGATGTGGTGAAAGCGGATAAGAAACCTGGAATCCAACGGATGCTGGATGAGATGGCTGGAGATATGGGCCGGGACTATGAAAATTATTATCAGAAGCAGAATTGTATGGCCAATGCAAAGGAGTTGTACCAAAAGGCGAAATTCCAGGAAGCCTTTCAGGTGATGAATAAATGTAAGGGCTTGCCGAATCTTTCAGGTGATTATTTTCTGTTATTTGGTAAGGTGTGCGATGAAGTGGGAAAATTTAAGAATGCCGCGTTTGCCTATGAAAGATGTCTCGCTCTCGGGCTGGAAAATGGCGATATCTGTTATCGATTGGGCTGGAGTTACCTGAATTCTAACCAGCCGGAAAAGGCCAGAATTGCCTTCCAGCGGGCGCAACAATTTGATGATACAAAGGGAAAAGCACAGAAAATGTTGAATAAGTTGCCAAAGTAGAAGATAAATACTTGACTTTGCGGGTGATGAGCCGTAAATTAGAGAAAAGGTTCCAAAATTATTGGGGAGGGTTTTTATGACGAAAGCAGATCTTGTTAACAAATTAATTACAGAGCTGGATTTTTCCAGGAAGGAAGCAGAGCGAACAGTTAACGTTTTCTTCTCATCCATTATCGAATCGTTGAAGGGTGGGGAAGGGATTGAACTGCGGGGGTTTGGAAGTTTTCGCCTCCGTCAGCGTCGGGCCAGAAAGGGCCGGAACCCGAAGACCGGGGAATTGGTAGATGTTCCGCCGAAAACAATTGTCTACTTCAAAGTGGGGAAAGATCTGAAAGCTTCTCTTAATTAAAAAGTAAGAAATGTGATCTGTGTCAACCCATTATTGTGGGAAGAACAGTATAGAAGTAAGAGTAAGCTTTCAGAATCAGGAAAGGAGACATTTATGAAGAGAATTGCTTTCGTACTTTTTGTATTACTGGTTGCGGGGAGTATTTCCGTTGTCCAGGCCGGGGACAGTCGCCCAAGAATTGCCATTATTGATTTCCCAGTGGATGGTTCCGGATTATGGTCCGGGTTCCGTCCTCACAAGCGGGAAATTTCCGCCGCGCTGGTAGACCTCTTTACCACAGCATTGGTTGAAAAAGGCAACTTTCGTGTTTTTGAACGGTCCAGATTGCAGGACATCATGAAAGAACAGAATCTCGGATTGTCCGGGAATATCAGCCCAAATACAGCTGTACAGATCGGAAAGCTGCTGGGCGTTCAGTATTTGCTTACAGGCCGGATTACCCGATTTGCCTACAAGGGGAAAAGCTTTGATGCTTTCTTCAAGGTGGGGTTCAAGTTCAAGAATAAGAAGCTTCAGGGCCGTCTGGACATTCGCTTGATTCGTACCGATACTGGGGAAATCGTTTATGTGGACAAGGGAAGCAATGAAAAGAAATTCATGAATCTGCGGATAGCCACAATCGGTGGAGGAACAGACTATGATGAAACAATGGTCAATGAGATTTTCGAGCCCATCGTAGAGCAGATGGCTCAGAAAATGTCTTCCAAGGTTTCAGACCTGAAGATCACCCCGGCTGCAATGACCAAGAGTGAAGGGAAAATCATCAAGGTGGCAGGTTCTAAAGTCTTTATCAATCTGGGAGCCAGAAACGGTGTCAATGCCGGGGATAATTATACGGTTTTCCGGAAGGGCGAAGCATTGATTGACCCGGATACCGGTGAGGAACTGGGGGCAAGTGAGACAAAACTCGGTACCCTGAAGGTGGTGACAGTGCAGGAAAAATATTCAATCTGCACGGTTGTTTCCGGTAGCGGCTTGAAAACAGGTGATGTTGTAAAATAAGAGGTTGAGCGTTTCACAGTAGATTGAAATGGACAGGGAACGGGAAACCGTTCCCTGTTTTTGTTTAAAAGGGGGAGTTTCAATGAAGCGTCAATCCGGTGCATCCAACACCGAATATATCCTTATTGTGGTGATGATTGCGCTGGCAGCAATGTTTATGGTCAAAGGGCTTGGCGTGGAATTGCGCAAGCTTTTTTCCGGTTCAACCAATCGCCTGAACCTCTTTGATGGCGGAATACCTGAAGACGGTATAGGCGACCCCAATGTACCGGCTCCCACCCCGATTCCACCTTCTCCACCCACCCCTACACCGTCTGAACCGGATCATGAGACGGAGTGCCGACAGCAGTTTGCGGCGCTACAGAACGAGCGAAATACTACGGGAGCTCAACTGGCTGAGGCGCGTCAGGAAGCCCAGCGGCAGTTAATGGAAGCGATGAGGAAAGAGCGGTATTGGGTTCCTGGCCACCATTCCAGATGGGGGAGAAGTTCAGGTGGCCATTGGGCTTACCGCTACGTACATTCAGCGGCGGAGCGCCAGGCAGCACAGGACCGGGCACGGGATGCAGCAGGCGCTTATGATAACTGGAATCGTGACTGGCGACAGCGCTATCATCAGTGGCAGGGAAACTGCAGCCCCTGACTGTTGGATTACGCTTTATCTACAGCAGCGAGGGAAAATGTTTCAGGACAAAAAGTGCCACACAGGCGAGAATTGTCCATATGGTGAGAAGTGTAATTTTATCCATTTCATGGAAACCGGAAATATGTTTCAGGGTCCAAAAACCGAATATAAGGTAAAAAATCAGTACGACAGCCACAGGCAGCATGGGAGTGCCCACTGAAAAGGCCAATATTGAAACAATGAAAGCAGTACCGCATATCAGCCAGGGAACAGCCCGAAGAGGGTCAGCAAACAACATGGGCAGGGAGCGATAACCCGCGGCCCGGTCTCCCTCCACGTCACGAAAATCCTTCAGGTTCGCCACAAGAAAGGCCATCAGGAAAAGACCGGGAATAAAAACAGGATGGAACACTGCAGCCTTCAATGCACCGCCTGCTGTGGCAAGTTCCGCACCGGCCAGGACGAGGAAGACGATCAGGGCCGCGATGGCACCTTGTCCCAGCGGATAGACTTTCCGTATGTTGAGATGGCGGGATACATAGAGGTGGGAAATGCCGCAGAACCCCAACCAGAAGAGAAGTTCATTGGGACTGCCCTGAATGAGGAGGGGGAAAGAAAGTGCGAAAAAAATGACTGCGAGTTGGCCGGCGGTGTCTACGGAAAGTTCCCCTGTCACCAATGGCCGATCAGGGGTTGAAATCCGGTCAGCGGGGAGGTCAATGATGTCATTTCTGAACTTTGTGGACAGGAATAACAACCAGATACCGCTTAACGCGGTGGCGACCCGAAGAATTTCCATGGTGAGCGACAGTTGCATGGGGGGGAGGGGGGATGTCCCCTGCCGAATCAGGAAATACCCGGTGAGGAAGGCAGCGCCGTAGGTTGTCATTCTGGAGGGATAAATGGCCTTTCTTAGAAGATGCCAGCCCCCCGGTTGTTCGTGAATGAGACGGAGAACAATTCCACAAGCTACCAGCATGAGGGGAATAAAGAGCATTCTCATGTGTTCAAATGCCCCGGGATTTGCATGAGATTGAAATTCCGGCACACCGGCCCACTGAAAGAAGGCAGGGAGATACGCAAAAATAAGAATAATCAGAAAGGACAACAGGGAAGTTCCGATGCTCCTTACCCAGCTGCTCTTGAGGCAAAAGTGTGCAGATAGTGGTATGCCGATGAGTACCAGGGCAATCTCAATTCTGACACCGGAGGGTATGCCGACCAGGGATATAAGGGGGTTGAATAGCTCGGTGAGGATATGGGGAAGGGTGGCAAAAGTATATTGGTACTGAATCCCTTCGAAACCAATTCCCGGAAGCAACAGATCAAGGAATGGAACAGTGAGAATGACAGGAAGCCCGATTATAGACAGCGAAAGGATGTTCATGAAGGGCCGTTTCAGCATGAAGGCTGAGAGGAGAACAAGAGAGAGTAGCAAAATCCACCAGCAGAGAAATACATGGCCGAGGTCCACAAGGTTTTCATAAAAGGAAAAGTTGTTGGGAAAAAGGTGCGGGGATTCCATCAAATCTTCAAGCAGCATCCTCAGGATGATGATGGCACTGCCGGTGGCAAATACTCCGCCAATAGGCAATGATGAATCAGGAGAAAGCCGCCTTTGTCCGGTATTGTTGTCAGAAAACATGAGAATAGTCTCCAAAATGGGCCTGCACAAGCGTCAGGCACGCCATGGCAGCAGTTTCGGTGCGAAGAATACGTCCCGGCAGGTGAATCGGGATGCATTTTCCCTCTACCAGCCCTGCAACCTCCGCATCGGAAAACCCACCCTCCGGCCCCACGATGATGGCAGGATTTTCCGGGGATGAGACCAATGTCTTTTGTTCTTTAAATTCCTTTTCAAAGAAGAGAAAAACTGCGTCATGTCCAACAAGCTCGCTATCTATTTTCTCTATGGGTACGGGGCCTTCAACATTGGGGGTTCGGGTCCGTCCACATTGACGGACCGCTTCTTTTGCGATTTTATTCATTCGCACCATTTTTTTTGTCAGGTCCAGCTTCCTGTATTTGGCATCTGTGTATCGGGAGGTAAAGGTGAGAATCCTGCTGATACCCAGTTCCACACTTTTCTGGACAATCAGTTCCAGTTTTTCCAGATGGTCGGGAATGCCTTGGAAGAGAGTGATGGAAACAGATGGCTCATTTTTTATTTTAGCCGAAGAAAGAACACGTACAACCGTGCGGTGGGCTGAGATTGATTCAAGTGTTGCATCCATGCAGCCCTCAGGGCTGATCAGTTCAACCCCTTGCCCCTGTTTCAGACGCATTACCCTTGTTGCGTAATGGTGTTCAGAAGGAGTCAGGGTGAGGCGTGCGCCCGGGATTGCAGTCTCATCAACAAAAATTCTTCGTATCTGCATTAGTTCTTTACACAGTTGAATGCCACCCATTCATCTCTGGCCTGTGTTTCCAGTACGGTAAATCCAAGGCCTTGAACAAAGGAGATAAATGCGTCGCTGTCTTGTTCCAGAATACCGGAAAGAATCAATCGGTCTGTTACCATGGGGGCCAGTGCCGGAAGTATTTTTCGAATAATTGTTTCGATGATGTTGATGACCACAAGGTCGGCCCGGACGGTGTTTCTAATTGCGGCTTCGGTTCCGACAAAAAGCTGGAATTTTTCACGGTTGGAGCAGTTCAGTGCCAGGTGTGTGCGGAGGGCACCGCTGCAAAGGGGGTCAATATCAAATGCAATGATGTTGCGGGCACCATTTTTTTCTGCAATGACGGAAAGAATGCCGCTTCCGGTTCCGGCATCAATCATGGAAAATCCGGGGTAAGACCTTGCGTAGTCCAGCACCATATCTGTTGCCAGTGCTGTGGTGGCGTGAAGGCCGGTGCCGAATGCCTGTCCCGGTTCTACAATAATTACCTGTTTCCCTTCTTTTGTTTCGCCATATTCATCTTTCAGCCAGGACGGTACAATAAACACATTTCGGGTCATTGCAAAGGGGGTGAAATGTTCCCGGAAAACCGCCATCCAGTCCTGGTTTATAAGTTTTTCGACCCTGATTTCGGGAAAGGGGGCACCGACAGCCTCACAGAAACGCTTCAATGATTGAATGACAGGTTCTTCCGTTTTCCCATGCGTCAGGATAACCCGAAGAACCGGAAAGTCTTCCTGAATTTCAACGGAAGCAACCCCTTTTCCCATGAGAAAATCTGAAACCGTCAACAACCAGTCCCGGTTTTTAAAAATGAGGATGATTTGTGGAAATTCAGGTGTTTTGTCAGTCAATCGCTGAAGGGTTTCCACCGTTTTTTCCCTGGAAGTTATTCTTTTTCAAAAGAGAAAAGATTTTATTGATCAGTTCTTTCCTTTTGAATGGCTTGGAAATGCTTTCGCCAACTTCAGTTTCAACAACTTTAGCTTCCTCCAGAAATGCGGAAAGGAGAAGGATTTTGTTTTTCCCCTGGAGTTCATTGAGTTTTCGTACCCATTCTTCACCACCAAGAACCGGCATCTTGTAGTCGGTGATGATAATGTCAAATTGCTGTAATTCAAGGAGTTCCAGTGCTTCCTGCCCGTTACTGACAGATGCGACACAAAAGCCCTCGCGGATGAGAATTTTCATCAGTGTTTTTCTGAGATTATTGTCGTCTTCCACCGTCAGTATTTTTGCGTCAAGATAATTTACCATTGCCGTATTAACCCTCCATTTTTCATTCAGGCCATTGTAACACAGGATTTCATCCTTCTATTTCCCTTGCCGGGAAAAAACGGTTGTAGAGTGCCAGCCCAATCATTGTTGCTACGCCGATCATGGCGAAAATCAGCCAGAGAATCCGGGGTTGGTGCAGGTGGTCTACGAAATGAACGTAGAGATTGGCACCCAGCACACCGCCGATACTGCTGCCGATTACGCCGTAGAGGAAAAGGTAGCCCATGTACATGGCGACTTTTTCCTTCGGGGCGGTCTGGCCGACATAGGAAATGAATTTGGGATGTGCCGTCATTTCGCCAATGGAAAAAATGATGATGCCGATGAGAAACACCCATATTCCGGTGGAAACCGCCAGAAGCGCCATGCCGATTGTTCCGAAAAGAATGCCTGCAATCATGGTGGGCAGTGCTTTCCGGTGTTTGACCATTTTGGTGATGAACAGCTGGAGGATAATAATGGTCAGAGCGTTGATAACTGTTACATGTTCTACGTCAAAGTACCAGTTGATATGGATGCCGGCCATTGCAAGAATCTGGTTGACCATGCTGTTCAGGGGAGTGGAATCCACATAAGCCTTTACGTACCAGAGGACAGAGTCAAACATCTGAAAGTACATGACCCAGAACCCGGAATAAATAAAAATGAGGAGAAGGAAACGGAAATGGTCAATGAAAGGTTCGGTATCGCGGGTTTCGATGGTAAAAAGAGATAGGACTGTGGCAAAGATAGCAAAGCTGAGAATCCTTGCGAACAGTGTCAGATCCGGTATGCCAATGCAGGTGCCCATAATGAGAAACAGCATGAGGGTAGATGCCTTCCGGCCGGCAAGGTTCCGATCTTTAAGCAGCAGAATCAAAAATGCGGCAACAAGGAGCAGTCCAACAAAAAGAAGGGGGAAGGGGCGGTTCCGTGCGTCTTTCAGAAAACTTCTCAGTTTTCCTTCCGGGAAGGGATGAAGGAAGGCACCTGATTTCAGCTGTCTGACTGTCTTCTCAATATCGACATTTTTCCCCACATAAATGTGGTATTTTCTCGGGCTCGGCTCTGCCAGCCGGATGCCGTTTCCACGGGCATGGTGGAAGGTGAGCAGGGTAGGCGTGGCGGCCTGTTTCAGGGCGTTTTCAATCTCAGTTCGGTTGAATTGAGTCAAAAAGATGTCCAGTTTATCCAGCAGCTCAGGATTCTTCGGTTTATAAACGGTAACCCCATCTTTTGAAGGTTGAAACAGGTCGGGCCTTGTCATGTCCCGGTCCACAGCAAAATAAAAAAGCTGTCCATTCTTTTGAACCGGATAGCTGGATTCACTGAGGGTAAGGATATTGCCGGTGAGGTAGCTTTTCAGCCCGAATCCCAGAAGAGACAATACAGCCACAAAGAACAGTACCGGGACGAGAAATCTTCCAGCTTTCAATTGTCTGTAAACCAGCACGATCGGGCTGTAAATTATTTCAAAAGAATGGGCGATGGTATCTTTCAGATTGTGATTTTTCTGTTTTGCTGCCACTTCTTCCGGTAGAGCCGGTTCCTTGAAGAAAAAAGCGGTGGGGAACAACATTGCGCCGGTACCGAGAGCAGACGCATAGAACACCCACTGCCAGCC
>QMQE01000012.1 GCA_003650445.1 Acidobacteriota bacterium
ACTCCATCCCCTGTGGTACAGCAGACTCCTACCCATCTATTTCTTCTTTACAGCGGTTGGTGCCGGGCTGGGGATGACGGTTGTGGAATCTTATCTCAGCTGGCGGGGGATGGGCCATGAGGCCCCGCTTCCGGTACTTGCAAACCTGGTCCGGGGCATGGTTGTCATTCAGTTGACCTTCTTTGTGGCCATGTTTGAAGGTCTGATTGTGAGCCACAAACTCGGCTATCTCGTGGACGGCTCTTTTGAGTCCGGTATGTGGTGGCTGGAGATGGCGTTATGGGTATTTATTCCCACGATTATCGCATTTCGGAAGAAGTGGATGCTTACCCGTTTAGGAGTATTTACAGCGGGCTTTTCCGGGGTATTGGGTTTCTTGATGAACCGTCTCAATGTCTCCATGACTGCTTTTCAGTGGTCGGCAAAGGTCAAATATGTGCCGTCCTGGCAGGAAATGGCGGTGTCCGCATCCTTTGTGGTGGTATCCTTCATCATTTTTGCTTACGGCGTTAAATATTTTGGGCTCTTTCATGAAGAAGACCTGGAGCCGATTGATTCCATAGAAGAATCCGCTGTCAAGGCGGGTTGACGAAGTTGTGGGCGCTCCTGAACGGGGCGCCCTTTTTGAAGGGGGGTTCTTATGAACCCATTGCAGAATCTTACATCGATCCGGCTGAAGATTTTCATCATTATTGCGGTTGCCATCACCTTTGCCTTCCTCGCTTTTGACCTTATTATGCTGAAACACCAGCAGAATATTTACATTGAAGACTTGATGTTCAATGCCCATTCTGTTGCGGACACCATTTTGAAGTCTCTTGAGCAGGATATGATGGCAGACAATACAACCAGTATCAACAAAACTCTGGTTGCAATCGGGAAACAGGAAATTATCAAGGAATTGAGAATTTACAACCACAAGGGCGAGGTTCGATCGTCCATGGTCCCGGATGAAGTCGGTGAAGCCCAATTTTCACAGAAGGACTCCCGCCAATGCAGCATCTGCCATAAAGACAGAAACAAGCGAAACATGATCAGGGGAATGCTGACCTACAATGTGGATTCAAAAGATACCTGTATCATGTATGTAATTGTTCCGATTCAAAATCAAGCCCGGTGTTCCAGTGCTGCCTGCCATGCCCACAGCCCGTCGCAGAAAATATTGGGATTTTTGAATATGGGGGTATGTCGGCTGCGTCTGCAGGCCTCCATTCATAAGAGTCAGGTTCAGATTCTTCTGGTTTCCCTTCTTTTCATTCTACTTCTACCCGCACTCATTATGCTTTTTCTGAAGAAGCACGTATCACAGCCCTTACGTCAGCTACTTATGAGTACCCGCCAGATTACCAAGGGGGATCTGGACTGTAGGGTAGATATCGTCAGCCGGGATGAAGTTGGCCAGCTGGCACTCTCTTTCAACAAGATGCTGGAGCGCCTCGTTGCGTTCAAGACAGAGATTGAGGGATGGAATGAGGAGCTGGAAGAGCGGGTGACGCAGAAAACCATGCAGTTAAAAGAGGCCCAGAAGCAGATCATTCAGTCCGAGAAGATGTCTTCGCTGGGTCGCCTTGCTGCAGTGATTGCCCACGAAATCAACAACCCGATATCCGGTTTAATCGTATTTATCAGCTTGTTACAGAAGACAATGGATAAAGAAGATTTGACTGAAGAAGACAGAGTGAAGATTGTTAAACGCCTGGGTATCATGGAGAGTGAGGCTAAACGCTGTGGCCACATTGTTTCCGAACTTCTTTCATTTTCCAGGGCAGAACACAAAATGGTGGATTGCAATATTGCAGAAATTATTGAACGTTCAGTTTCTATTCTGAAGTTCAAAACAAAGGACAAAAAGATCAAGCTGAATCTTGAAATTGAACCGGACATCCCGGTAATCCGTTGTGATCCCGGAAAAGTACAGCAGGTGATTATGAATCTGGTTCAAAATGCAATGGATGCGCTCCCCGAGAGTGGGGAAATCGATATTTCTGCACACTACCTTGCGGAACAGGAACAGCTGAAGCTGGTTGTCCATGATAATGGAATCGGGATTCCTGAGGAATTTCTTCCCCACATCTTTGAGCCGTTTTATTCTTCAAAGGATAATGGCCAGAGCGTGGGGATCGGGCTGTTTGTGGTCTACGGTGTCATTCACCAGCACAATGGCATTATTGATGTGCAAAGTGCCGAGGGGGAGGGGACAACCTTTACTATTTTTCTCCCGGCGTAAAAGCCTGACAGGGCAGAGTGTTAAAATATGATAAACTTTCTTTCAGAACAGTGTTTTGAGAACCTGCGCATATTTTCTGAGAATGGAGGCCTGAATGAATGACAGTGTAAGAATATTGATTGTAGATGATGAGCTGATTGTCCGGGAATCCATGCAGGGATGGCTGGAGGAAGACGGTTATCATGTGGAAGTGGCGGAAACGGCAGAAGTGGCATTGGGCATGATTGGGGAGAAGGAATTTGACATTGCCTTTCTGGACATAAAAATGCCTGGGATTGACGGTATTGAGTTGCTGAAACGCCTGAAAGACCAATATGTGACAATTGATGTAGTAATGATGACGGCCTATGCCTCGGTGGACAATGCAGTGGAGGCCATGAAAATCGGTGCCTATGACTACCTGACCAAGCCCTTTGATCCGGATTATGTCTCCATGATGGTAAGGAAAATCATGGCAAGGCGCCAGCTGGAACAGGAGAATGTCCGGCTGAAAGAAAACATTGAAACAGCCTTGAAGCATGTCCACATTATTGGGGAAAGCTCGGCGATTCAGGCGATTTTGAAACAGGTGGAGGAAGTGGCATCCTCTGACACCTCTGTTCTCATCAGTGGAGAAAGCGGAACCGGTAAAGAAATGGTGGCGCGGGCCATTCACTATGCCAGTCCCAGGCGTTTTGAGCCGCTGGTGGTGGTCAGCTGCGGTGCACTGCCGGAAGGGCTTGTGGAAAGCGAGCTGTTCGGATATGAGAGAGGCGCGTTTACAGGGGCATTCTACAAGAAAAAGGGGAAATTTGAGGCTGCCAACGGCGGGACCCTCTTCCTCGACGAAATCGGGGAGCTTAATGCCAAGATGCAGGTGGATTTGCTCCGGGTCCTCCAGGAAAGGGAAATTACCCGGATTGGCAGTAACAAGAGCATCAAAGTTGATTTCCGGGTCCTTGCTGCATCAAACCGGAACCTCAAGGAAATGGTAAGTGAAGGCACGTTCCGGGAAGACCTGTTTTATCGTCTGAACGTGTTTAATATCCACGTGCCCCCCCTTCGGGAACGGGTGGAAGATGTTCCACTTCTCGTGGAACATTTCATTTCCACACTTCGCAGGCAAACCGGTAAACAGGTGGAAGGGATAACGGCACAAGCCCTGAACAAGCTGAAACAGCATGGTTGGCCCGGTAATGTCAGGGAGTTGCAAAATGCAGTGGAACGTGCCTTTGTGACGGCAAAGGGTAAGCTGATTACCACAGATGAACTGGCTTTTCTAACACCTGAAAAAATTCCGGTTATGACATCACCTTCCCTTTCCCTTGCTGATATTGAGAAAATGCATATCGAAAACGTACTGAAGGAATGCGATTACAATATTTCAATGGGGGCAAAGGTTCTGGGTATTGACCGGACCACCCTCTACAACAAGATGAAGAAGTATGGCATCGAAAAGTGAAGAGAAGATTATTCTCGCGCCGATTCACTTTCCAAAAGATATTCTGAGCAAATTCATCTTCGAAACGCTGGAAAATATCTTCAGGCGCCCCGTCTATATTGCTTCTCCGAAACTGGACCTGCATCCATTCTTTGACCCGACCCGGCACCAGTATCAGTCCACTGCTATTCTCAAGCATTTTATCAAGACGACACCTAAGGGAGGGAGCAAAATCTGTGTTCTTGTTGAAGAAGATCTATATATTCCGGTCCTGACCTTTGTATTCGGTGAGGCCCACATGCACGGGCAGTTCGCCATTGTTTCCTCCCATCGATTGAAGGAACAGTTTTACATGCGGGAAGAAAATATGAAATTGCTGGAACAGCGCCTGCTGAAGGAAATTGTCCATGAGCTGGGCCATACTTTCGGCCTGATTCACTGTATGGATGACCGTTGTGTCATGCACAATTCCTATTCGGTTGAAGATACTGACCAGAAGGACATTTACCCATGTGAAGTCTGTTTCGCCAAGCTGGACGAGGTTTTCTGATCATTCATGGCCTGGCAAATGTCTAAGTAATTATTCCAAACCCACCTTCTTTTCCTTGTCACCTTTTATCCACCGGGCCAATCCTTGGGATGATTCTGTGTTTATCTGTTTTCCGGCCGGTTGACCGGCATGTCGGCCGGGTCGGCTTTGTCGAACCAGTCGAAGTAATGTTTTGTACTTGCAATCCCCTGTTTGAACAGAGCTTTTTTCTTTTCGTTGCTGATGTCAAAATCAGTGGTTTCGACGCCAAGGGTGTCAATATAAACGGTGCGGTGCCAGTCATCACTGTGAATATGTTGATTGGATTGCACGTTGAGAACAGCATGGATCAATGATTTTCCATAATCAAAAAAGTCATCGATTTTGTGATGGGGCGGTTCAGCGCTGTCCCTGAACATGGCAATCTCTTCCCGCGTATCCAGGCGGAAACCCAGGGTTTCCCTGTTGTAAACATAGGGGCTGCTGTTGTCGGGGCGTTGGACATTTACCTTGTTGTAATAATCGGTTTCCCGGGCGTGAGAGTTTCTGTTCTTTTCATCAATGTATTTTTCCCGGTCGAAGAGTTTGACCGGATAGTTATTAAAGACACCGCCATCCACAAATACATCGCCTCTGAAATTTCTCACTGCCGTAAAAAAGAGAGGGATGGACATTGAGATTCTTGCGGCATCTGCCACAGGCATCCTGGGGGTGTGTTCCACTGAAAAGACCTCGGAAAAGCCGGTGGAGAGATTTGTCCCTACAAGATAGAGGGCAGGGAAATCATGCTGGGCGAAATCGTTGAAAGTGGAATGAGGATTTCCGGTTTTCTTTTCAATAAGTTGTCCCATCCATTTGCGAAAGAAATCCCCCTTGTACCAGCCGAACTTTGTAAGGAGGCGGTCGGTATCTCTGATTATTCCCCAGGAAGAGTCCATAAAATTGTGAAAATCCAGGCCAGTGAGAATTTCCTGCATTTCATCCAGTGTATATTCAAGTGCCAGCAGTACTGCATTGATGGCGCCGGCGGAAGTCCCGCCAATTCTACGAATCTGCTTCAGAATGTTTTTCTCGTCCAGTACCTGCAGTGCGCCGAGGTAGGCGATGCCTTTTACACCACCACCTTCAAATACCAGGTTTTGAAATGGATAGGATGTCATAGATGATTCCCCCCTATTATTGGAGAAAAGTTAATCCTGCCGGTTCTGAACTATGCCTGAAAGACATGAACGTCTGTCTGCGGAAAGGGGATGCTGATTCCTTCCGCGTCAAAGGTCAGTTTCACCTTCTCCTGAATGTCAAAGAAAAGACCCCAGTAATCTTCCGGTCTGCACCATGCACGCACGGTAAAATTAACTGAACTGTCTCCCAATTCCGCCACCGCCACCAATGGTTTTGGGTCTTTTAGCGTGCGTGTGTCGTTCGCGATAATGCCGGATAGGATTTTCTTGGCTTTCTTCAAGTCATCATTGTACCCGATACCGAATGTCCAGTCCACCCGCCGGACAGATTCGGCAAAGTGGTTTACAATGTTTCCATTGGAGAGGTTTCCATTGGGGATTACAACCTGTTTGTTGTCCAGTGTATTGAGAATAGTACTGAAAACCTGGATTTGCCGAACAGTACCGGTCTGCCCCTGCGCTTCGATAAAATCTCCTACCTTGAATGGCTTGAACAGGAGAATCAGGATGCCTCCGGCAAAGTTTGCGAGAGAGCCCTGCAAGGCAAGTCCCACAGCGAAGCTGGCTGCTCCAATCAGAGCGACAAAAGATGTAGTTTGAATTCCCACCATGGATGCCACACTGATGAGGAGCAGGACTTTCAGCAGGATACTGATACCACTCTTGAGAAAATGGTGGAGGGATTCATCAACATTACTCTTTCGGAGCCCTTTCTCCAGCAGTCGGACAAGGGTACGAATAATCCAGAGGCCCATGAGTAATGTGAGAATGGCGAGGAGCAATTTCGGGGCATATTTACCCATCATTTCAATAATCTTATCTTTGTACACCATGAGATTGTTCAATTGATACCTCCGTAATGAGTTATCTTAACACTTGTCTATTATCATCATAAATGGCGGTTGGTAAAAAAGCAAGGCTGAAAAGAAAACAGGCAAAAAAGGACCCCGGGAGGTCGTCCGGGGTAATTTTCCGGTAAATTATGGAGGTCGCCAAACCGGAAATGGAGGGGGCCCGCGAGGGCTTCTGTTGTGGTTTTTCCTGAAGCGGGCCCTCGCGGACACAATCTTATATATGCGAGATGTGTGCCAGAAAATTGGGTGTGTGTAACAGAAAGAAAACAAAGGTTTCGAAAATTTACATGGTTTTGAAGATGACCGGAAACGAAGCAGTGGTAGCCAGAAACCGGCCACTTTGGCGTGCCTTCCCCCCCGTGATGGGTAATGAGTGATGGGTGACAGGAAGGAATGAGTTGCAAGAAACAAGGAATGTCCAACTTCATTCCCCCCTCGCACTTCTACATTCACTTTCATTCCCCTGCGTTGAGGCGCAGGATTTGACGGAATCAATGTTTGGCACTATATTTTAAGTAGCTTAATCGGGAGGAACATATGAGAAGAACCCAGCTGGTGGAAATGATTCATGCCAACAAAGAGAGGATGGCGGCGGCATGGTGCCAGGAGATCCGCAACTGTGAATATATGAAAACATTTCACAGTTTCAGGGATGAAGAGCTGGTTCACCGCAATGAGCGGGTATTGGCCCATCTTGCGGACAGTCTGGAAGCAGGTACTTCCCGAATTGAAACCGGAAAATTCTTTGTGATCATTGGAAAAGAAAGATTCCGGGAAAAATTTCCTCTCTGTGAAGTAAACTACGCCCTTTTCCTTACTAAAAAGGTTCTGTGGAAACGAATGCATGCAGATGGTCTTCTTGCAAGTGCACTGGATTTGTATCAGGCCTTGGAGTTGATGAATGCCATATGCGATTTCTTTGACCTCGCTTCTTTCTATCTCATCCGCGGTTATACGGAGGAAATGCATCACAAGCTGGTAAAGACTGGAAAACTCACTGCCAATGAATTGCGGGAAGTCTTTTCCCCCGGTTCTTTCTTCTACGATGGAACCCGTTTTGACGATGAATTCCAGAAAATCCCCTTCTTTGACTGGCACTGGTAAGCGGCGCTTCGCGCCGGGTGTTAGATGATAGGTGATAGATGTTAGATTGCCGGAAAAAGAGAGGGAACGGCGCTTCACACCAGGTGTTAGATTCAAGATAAGACATGGGTTTTTGTATCTATTTGCAGAGGTTCCCTGAGTTTTCTGCCGCCCACGCCCACTCCAAACGCCCACATCTTTCACGCACTCGCACTTTCACATTTACTGCCTTGAGGTATACTGTTTGTGCCAAACTTGTGGAGAAGGGTGGGGGGGGAATGGACAGATTCAAACTGGTTTCAGAGTACAGCCCACAGGGGGATCAACCCGGAGCCATCAAGGAATTACTGGGAAGCCTTGAGCGGGGGAATGTGCATCAGACGCTGCTGGGGGTGACCGGTTCCGGTAAGACGTTTACCATGGCAAATGTGATTGAGAAGTGGAACCGTCCGACGCTGATTCTTGCCCATAACAAAACGCTGGCGGCTCAGTTGTTTCAAGAATTCAAGTTGTTTTTCCCTGGAAACGCGGTGGAATATTTTGTTTCCTACTATGATTATTACCAACCGGAGGCCTACCTGCCGGGGAGCGATACCTATATTGAAAAAGATTCGTCAATTAATGAAAAGATTGAGGGCCTGCGCCTTTCCGCCACCCGTTCGCTGCTTTCCCGACGGGATGTGGCAGTGGTGGCTTCGGTGTCCTGCATCTATGGCCTGGGGTCTCCGCAAACTTATGAAGATATGAGTGTCACGGTGGCTGTGGGCGATGTGCGGGACAGGGGGAAGATGCTGAGAGAGCTGGCGTCAATGCAGTATCAGCGGGCAATGTTTGATTCCGGAAACGGCAGCTTTCGGGTCCGGGGCGATGTGGTAGACGTATTCCCTTCATACCAGGAGGAGGGAATACGGATTGAGTTTTTTGAGGATGAGGTAGAGGCGATTTATTCCTTTGATTCCCTCACCGGTAAACGGGTGGAATCCCTGCAATCGGTGACGATTTATCCTTCCAGCCACTATGTGGCCCCAAAGGAACGGCTTCTTGTTGCACTGGAACGGATCCGGGCCGAGATGGATGAACGGGTGGCATGGTTTCACAGGAAAAACCGGGTGTTGGAGGCTCAACGGCTGGCCCAGCGAACCCTGTACGACATGGAAATGATGAGAGAAACCGGCCACTGTAAGGGAATCGAGAATTACAGCCGTCACATTGAGGGAAGGGCGGCGGGGGAGCCACCCTTTACACTGCTGGACTATTTCCCCGATGATTTCTTACTCATTGCGGATGAAAGCCACATGAGCATTCCACAGGCGGGGGGGATGTATAAGGGGGACCGGAGCCGGAAGGAGGCGCTGGTGGAGTATGGTTTCCGGTTGCCATCTGCGCTTGATAATCGCCCCCTTCGTTTTGAGGAATTTGAGAAAAAATTGCACCAGGTTGTATACGTTTCAGCCACGCCGGGAAATTATGAGCTGGAGAAATCCGGTGGCATTACGGCAGAGCAGGTGATTCGGCCCACAGGGCTACTGGACCCGGAAATTGTAATGAAACCGGCAAAAAACCAGGTGGATGACCTGTTGGAAGAGGTCCGAAAACGGGTGGAAACCCGGGAGCGGGTACTGGTGACCACACTGACCAAACGAATGGCAGAGAACCTGACTGAGTACTTT
This sequence comes from Acidobacteriota bacterium, assembly GCA_003650445.1. GTDB lineage: Bacteria > Acidobacteriota > Holophagae > Thermotomaculales > Thermotomaculaceae > UM-FILTER-49-7. Next base: position 8,965 of record QMQE01000012.1, read on the forward strand.
GATGATATCGGTATCCGTGCCCGTTACCTTCACTCGGACATTGACACCCTGGAGCGGGTGGAAATTCTTCGGGCCTTGAGAATGGGGGAGTTTGATGTGCTGGTGGGGGTAAACTTGCTCAGAGAAGGGTTGGATTTGCCGGAAGTATCACTGGTGGCGGTACTGGATGCGGATAAAGAGGGATTTCTTCGTTCCACCCGTTCGTTGATTCAGGTTTCGGGCCGTGCGGCTCGGAATGTGAAAGGGACGGTTATTTTTTACGCAGACAGGGAGACGGATTCCATTCGAGCCACACTGGCGGAAACGGGACGTCGGCGAAAGATTCAACTTGCCTACAACGAGAAAAACGGGATTACACCGGAATCCATTGTTAAGAATATCAGTAATGTGATGGCGTCCATTTTTGAGCAGGATTATGTGACGGTACCGGTGGGCCAGGATTTTCCACAGGACTTGAACCATGAGCAACTGGCCGATCACATTAAGGAGCTGGAAAAGGAAATGAGGGGCCTGGCAAAGAAACTGAAATTTGAGGAAGCTGCAGAGCTTAGGGATCGCATCCATTCGCTTCAGCAGATGCTGCTTTCCTGACCCTGTCAGGAACAAAGAAAAAAGGGGAGCCAACGGCTCCCCCTGCTGATTTTCCTCTTATAAAAAAGTGGATTACTTTTCTTCCGGCGTGGTGTCCCACCATTTGCCGCCGATGCCGTAATACTCGGAGAGTTTGCTTGCCTGGTCCATATCAAACTGGGCATTCCATACTGTAAAATCCGGGTCCAGCCCGAAACCGAAGGAATTGACCTTGGTGTCATGGCAGGAAACGGCACAGGAGTTCGGCATATTGAAATCCAGCGTTTTAGCCGGGGCAATTGCCTCGAAAGTATGGGAATGAATGTCATATTTGATCGCAGACTTCGCAATTTCCGGCATATGACACTTGGAGCAACGGGAGAGTCCCATGGACCGCTCGGGACCGTAGGGATGATTGGTATGCTGAGAAACAATTGCCCCAATTGCCGTTTTGTTGGTTTCGTAATCGGCCACCATTTCCACCGATATGCTTTCGAAATCGCCATGGGTGGCGTGACATGCCAGACAGAGGGTGTCGTTGTCATTCTCTGTGGGAATGTCAATTTCACTACCATCTGCCCCTTCTTCGGTGATTTTGGTGCGAAGCATGTGTTCACCACGGGAGCTATGAGGGCTGTGGCATTCCGTACAGGTTACTTTGTGATAAATGAAAGTCGGTTTCCCGGATTTGTCAAAATCAAAGCCCTGCTGGTGATGCTGGGTGGAGTTGATTCCATCTCCCCAGTAGCCGGCGGCATCGTTGTAGTAGTTGGCAAGGTCTTCGTCGGAACCCGGACGCCAGTATGTGTAAGTGTCGTCGTTCATTGGCCAGTCGTGGATGCCGTTGGGTACGGATTTTACGCGGACGTGGCACTGGGAACAGATGTCATTCTGCTGCTTGGTGGTGAGCTCACTGGGCGCTACAATTTTTTCAGGGTCGCCGCCACCGAGGATATGGGCAGACCCCGGGCCGTGGCAGGCTTCGCAACCGACATTGACGATGTCCATGATGCCGTCATGGTCATAGTCCAGGTAGGACGGATCGTCAGGGTTGTAGAGAGAAGCAGGATATGCACCATAGTGCCACTCACCGTTGCTGTCTTCCGTCAGAGAGCGGATACCGGTAGTATGACAACCGATGCACTTTTTTGAATACTGGCGGGAATTGTTAGCTGCCAGCTCTGCCGCTGTTGTTGAAGTGCCGAACTTTGGAAGATTGTCCGCACCATACCAGTCGGTATCGTGATAGGCCACGTAGCCATGGGTTTTTTCGTTGAACTGAACCGGGGATACGTAATTTCCGGCAGACAGGTGATCGGCTGTGTCTGTAACCGGTACACGAAGCAGATAACGCTGTTTCCAGTCGCCGGTGCCGCCTTGAGTGATGACAACCTGCATCGTCAGTTCACCGATGGTGATGAAATATTCGTCTGTTGCAGCGTCGAATGAGAGAATCGGTGCATTGGGTTTATATTTGTCAAACACACTTGAGATGGTGTTGAAATCCAGTCCCTGCTGGAAGTCGTCTACGCCGTCCTGATCATAGTCAGCGACAACGCCTTTGCCGGGTATCAGGGAATACATGGACATGGGACGACGCAGTGCCTGGAAGTGCTTGCTGTCCCGAAGGAACGTGCTCCAGCTGTGGCAAGCCATGCAATACTCCGAGCCAACATATGTGGCATCGGACGAACTCTTTACTGACTTTACACCTTTCTCAGCCACGAGAAATGCCTGGAGGCGTTGAATCATTTTTTTTACTTCCGGCGTGTTCATCCTGGCCCTGGTTTCTGCAGGGTTTTCCATGTCATGCATGGAAGAAATTACCGGATCCGCCACCGTTGTCTTGAATCTGTCATTGTTTGCGGCAAAAGAAAATGTCGAAAAGAGCAACAGAGAAACCATAAAAAGACCTGAACGCTTCATGAAACCCTCCATAAGAAAAAAATATAAAAACGTTGCCCGGAAATGAATCCGGAATTTCAGTTATGGAGCCTCCTTTTACTCCATAAAAAGATTGCTTGTATTTGACCCATGAATTGCACTGTGGCAACTTGTGCATTGGCGGTACTTTGGATCCGCGAGATTATGAAAATCCGGCGTATCTGAATGACAGGACAGACACAGGAAGCGTGTAGAACTCCGGTTCAACAGATTCGGGTTTGTGGACCCATGTGGGTCATGACACTCCGAACAGCCCCGATTCTGCGTCCCGAGATGGACATACATAAACGGCCCTCCCGCCTCCGGATGACAAATTGCGCATTTCTGGTCCACCGCCTTTCTTAGCAGTTCCGCCCTCGTCTCATGGGGATTGTGGCAGGACAGGCACACATTATCAAAATCATCTGAGGGGTGATGGAAAGGCCGATTCATCTTCGCCTTCTCCCCTGCATGACAGCGGGTACAAAGATTGGCTGACACATCCTTCAACGACGCCCGTTCCGGCCGTTTCCCGTTTTCCGTAAACGTAGAAGAATGGCCGAGTGAATGACACTCCAGACAGGCCCGCCCGTTTGACAAATGAGACGACATCAACGCATGCTTATCCGTATGGCACTTTGTACAGGTGGCCATCACCTGCTTTGACGAACTCCTTCGGAAAGAGCGGATATTATCCACTGACGGATCATCCGCGTGGGCATCGCCGACGCCGTGGCAAGCCTCACAGCTTACCTTGTTTGCAGCAACATGCGGCGTCCGTGCAATTGCAGCCTGAACCCCGTCATGGCACTCCAGACACGAATCATCCCCCACATTCCCCAGAACGGGAACCGAAAGCGCAACACACACCATCACAGCAAACAAAAAACTGAAACACAGCCTTGCTTTCATCTTCCCCTCCTACTGAAACAGCCAGCGAATGCCGACAACAAATTGATTCACATTATAATCTCGAACATTCGAGGCATCCTCATTGTAATCGTAATAGCGCACGGAAAGCAGACCATACAACGTTCTGCTGATCTTATACTGGCAGGACGCTACCCCATTCCAATGGGACAGGGGAAACGAACTCCCCGAATCATCCAGATAAAAAAACGACACCCTGCCGGTAAAACGATTCGCCGTAAACGAACCAAACGCATACACCCCGCTCTGGTCCGTGTTATATGCCTCAGCCGACGAAACCGGCACCTCATCCTCGTTGAACAACAAATTATTTGAAAAATCCAGTTTCATCAACGTATACCCGACACCGAGCGCGGCACCCTTCGTCAGCGTAAACTGAAAAGAAGAATCCAGAAGCGTCGTATCCCGGTTCAGCAACAGAGTTGGATTATCATCCTTCAGCGTTGCATCCTGATACACCACATTCCAGGAAACTGAATCCGAAATCATCCAATCCCCTGAAATCGAAAAACCATCCCGCTTATCTCCGGCAGTTCGATACACCGGATTATCAATACTCTCATGGAAAACCGACGCCTTCACACTCCCGGCAGAAAGCCGGTAGCGCCCGGCAAACTCCACCCGATTTGTCGTATAATCTTCATCAATTATCCCATCCGTCTCTCCATCCTCTGAAGCAGAATGGCGCAGGTTCCCGTCAACCTGCCTCAGAGACAATGTCACATCCCACTGCCTTTGAGGTTGATACTTGAACGAAAGGCCATGATTCAAACGTCGATTGTGATAATAGAAGCCACTGTCCGTAGAATTTGACGCCGTCACCAGCGGTGAATCCGACGTCCCGTACAGCATCATCGTCCGCTCGGAATTCAGCATCGTATCCGTCTTTAACTCCCGCCAGTTCAGATCATACGAAACCACCAGCGAATCCATCGCCTGCACAGACACAGAAAGCCCCGCGTCATCAACAGGGGCATCCGAACTCCCGGCAAACGTCATCAGAAAATCAGTCCGTGACCCATAATCCGAAAACACATACTGCTTCAAATCCACCACATCATTATCAATCGTTGCGTCACTGTGGGAATACCGGACAGAAGCCCACCAGCTATTCCCCGCATACTCCAGCCTTGCACTTGAAATCAGAATCGTAGACTCTACCGTCCCGGAGCGGCTCGGAGTCAGCGCCGTATCAAAAGTAGAAAGCCCCGTACCTGAAACCGTCCCATCCTGATATCGGCTCTTCTCATCCACCGTCACCCAGGATTGGCGCAGCATCAACTTGAATGCCCCCTTGTGATAATCCAGCCCGGCCGTATATCTCTCTCGGCTGATATCCCGGTTCAATCTGAGTGCATAAATATCATTCCACTCCGTATAGGGTTGATTCCCAGTCCCCTTCGTTTCCACCAGCCCATATTCCGCAATCAACGCAAAATTCTTAAATCCCGTCCATCTGAACTCAGCAGAAACATTATTTCGGGTCAGATTCCGATTATTGGCGCCATAATTATAAGCAGCATCGGCGAAAAAATCCCGATTCCAGCTCTGCTTCAGGGTAAAAGAATACCGACCCGCCTTCTTCAGCGAAAACCGGACCACCCGTCCCGTATCCAACCGGTCCCCGGCCCGTGATTCCAGCGACATCGTCCCGAACCAGCTTCCGGCATCCGGGTTTCGGACAACCATCTTCAAATCCTGAAGCATTGCCCCGTTCGAAAAGTCATAATGATTTTTGAAATAGGGACTATCTTCTGAACTGAGAAAGGTGTATCCGAAAGACACATCCGTCTTCATCTCCAGCTTGTCTGCGCTGAATGAGGGAAGGATGGCGGCCCACAAGGTAATAAGTATGATGAGTATTTTCACAAGAAACCCCCAAAAGAAAAATATTACGACATAAATAACCACGTGAAAAAACAGTAAAGCACAGTATAAATATATAAGCGTGAGCTTATGTTGTCAAGATAAAAGAAGGAAAAAAAGAAAAAAAGAACAAAGGGTTAAGTGCGAGCCATGTGTGGAGTGGAGTTTCTGGAGACAAGATAGGGTAGATGGTGAAAATCCGGGTATTGGATGCTACAGTTTCAGAACTGAGGGGAAAACAGGAATACAAACGAGCTGAATTTAAGTTCCAGGTAAACTGCTGTCCCTTCCGATGGTTAACGGGAATTATTCGTGGCGCAGAGCGTCAATGGGATTCAGGGCTGCTGCTTTACCAGCGGGGTATACGCCGAAGAGAATACCAATACCGGTGGAGAAGCCGAAGCCAAGGAATATGGCCCATAGCGGGGTGTGAGCCGGGGGAAAGTGGGGAATCATGTGGGCCGCCAGGTTTCCCAGGGCGATGCCGAGAAGAATACCGATGGCGCCACCGAGGAAGCTTAAGGTGACGGCTTCAATGAGGAACTGAGAGAGTATGTTTTTACGGGTTGCTCCCACGGCTTTTCGAATCCCGATTTCCCGGGTGCGTTCCGTTACGGTGACCAGCATGATGTTCATGATGCCGATTCCGCCAACAAGAAGGGAAATTCCGACAATTCCCATGACGATGGCGGTGATGACATTGGTTGTTTTGGAAAAGCTTTCCACGATATCTTCCTGGGTGGATATCTTAAAATCATCCGGTTTGTTGTCCGGAATCTTGTGACGCCGCCGGAGAATGGCCGCACACTGCTGTTTTACGTTGTTCAATTGTTTCATGTCTGCCACACGGAATTGAATGTAGGCAAAATGACCGGCAATCCGGCCGTACATGTCCAGGGCAGAGGTCAGTGGAATTAGAGCGTAGTTGTCCTGGGATTGACCGAAAAAAGACCCCCGCTTTTCCATGAGGCCGATAATTTTGAATGGCACATTCCGAATGAGAATGGATTTGCCGATTGGATTTTCTCCCAGTTTCATGGAGTTAACAATTTCCTGTCCCAGTACAACGACTTTTCGGTGGTATTCCAGATCCAGATCAGTGAGGAACCGGCCCTGCTCAACATATTGTCCGTTGATGTCCTGGTATTGGGGGTGAGCGCCATAGATGAATGTGTTCCGGGTTTTACCGCCCGATTTCACTTGGCTGGTCTGAAAAATCATGGGGGCCAGGTCAGTAATACCGGGAATGGAACGTTTCAGCACATCCGCGTCCGTCAGGGTCAATTCCGGTCTGTTGTTCATGTAATCGGCGAAGCTCTGTACTTCCATATGGGGCTCAATGCTGATGATGTTGCTGCCCAATTGCTGAATCTGCTGGTCGATGGAGGCAAAAATTCCCTGGATCAATGCCACAACAGTGATGATGGACGCGACTCCGATGAGTATCCCCAATGTGGTCAGAAAGCTTCTCATTTTGTTGGAGATAATGGAATTCAATGCAAGAAGTATGTTTTCAATGAACATGATTTATGTCCTCGATAATTTTGCCGTCTTTCAGGGTGATGGTGCGATTCGCCATCGCACCGATGTCCGGTTCATGGGTTACCAGGATGATGGTATTTCCCTTCCTGTTCAATTCCCGGATCAATTCCATCAGCTCCAGTGTGGTTTTCGAATCCAGGTTCCCGGTGGGTTCATCTGCAAGAATAAGAGAAGGAGAGTTGACCAGTGCCCGTGCGACCGCTACCCGTTGCCGTTGGCCGCCGGAGAGCTGATTGGGCCTGTGGTGGGCCCGTTCCCCCATCCCCATGGCTTTCAGCATGGCCAGGCTCATTTCCAGTCGTTTTTTTCGTGGAACCCGGTTGTAAATAAGGGGGACTTCTACATTGTGAAGTGCGGTCAGGCCCGGCAGTAGATTAAACACCTGAAATACGAAGCCGATTTCCCGGTTTCGCACTACGGCCAGTTCTTCATCATTCATTTTGGATACGTCTGTTTCTTTAAGTAAATAGCGCCCCTCAGTGGGGGTGTCCAGGCAGCCCAACAGGTTCATCAGGGTTGATTTTCCGGAACCGGACGCACCCATAATGGAGACAAATTCCCCTTCTCCCACGTTAAAAGAGACATGATCCAGCGCATGAACCTCTTCTGTTCCTACGACGTAAGTTTTGGTCAGTTCTTCTACCTGAATCAGCATCAGTCTTTCTTCTTTTTTCGGACCTTGTCACCGTCCTTGAGATTTTTCAATGCACGGTAGGGCCCGGTAATGACAGTTTCTTTTTCGGTCAGTCCGGTTGTGATTTCAATGTTGGCATCATTGGAAAGTCCCGTTTTCACGGCTTTTTTGACTGCTTTTCCCTTTTCCATTACAAAACAGAACTTGTCCCCGTTATCACTGGTACGTACGGCCTGGATGGGGATAAAAATCGCATTTTTCTTTTCCTGAACCGTGATTTCCGCCTCGCCGTTCATCCCCGGTTTCATTGCCGGGTCCACTTCTGTAAGGGCAATCTTGATTTTGAAGACGGAAACGTCCCGGCCCTGGGGCCGGTATGCGGATTGGCCGATTTCAGATATTTTCCCCATAAATTTCCGGTCGCCTAAAGCATCGAGTTTCAGTGTTGCAGCCATGTCTGTTCGAATCCGCGCCGCTTCAATTTCGTTTACTTCCACTTCAAGATCAATGGCCGACATGTCACTGACTTCCATGATGACGGAGCCGGGGACATTAACGGTTCCCTGGATGACCTGTTCCCCAAGTTCTTTGTTCAGGGCGGTAATTTTTCCATCCATGGGGGAGCGGATGACAGTCTTTGACAGGAGTTCTTTCGATTTCCTGAGAATCGCCCTGGACTGCGTTACGCTTTCTTTGTATTGTTCCAGCATCAGTTTTGCACTTTGAAGGTTGGATTTGGCCTGTTCAAACGTTTCAGTTGAAATCAACTGTTTTTCAAACAAGTGTTTTTTCCGCTTGAATTCCCGCTTTGCAGTTTCCACTGAAACTTTCTGATTTTGTACCTGAATCTGCGCCATGCGGACACCAGCTTCCTGACGTTGGACCTCGCTCTTCAGGTCCCGGTCGTCAATGCGAACCAGCATCTGGCCTTTCTTTACCATATCTCCTTCTTTAACTGGGAGTTCTACAATCTTTCCCATTACATCGGACATGATGCTGACCTTCTTCCGGGGGATCAGGAGCCCGCTGGCATTGATGGTGTCCCGAAACGGACCGGACTTTACTTTTTCCATGAATACCGGGAGGCCGGAATCTCGTTTGGATACGGCTCCGAGAATAATCATCCCGGCAATCCCGAGAACGACGATAATTATGATAAGTTTTTTTTGCATATTTCCTCGTTTAGAAGACCAGTGTTATAACTGAAATAAACAGTGCCCATGGTACCAGGATAACGGCTGCGGACTTCCATGTTTTGACACCTGTTATTGTGCTGAACCCGATGATCATCAGGATGAACTTCCAGATGCTGAAGAAATCAAGTGATTTGAACAAGATGTAGAGTTTCTTGCCGACTTCTTCCATCGGGAAGAAATATCCAATGTTGGATGGAATCAGATCCTGAAACATGGTGGTGGATGTGTCTCCTGTGAGCATGATGGCAAAGGCCACTACCATAGCGATAATTGCAGGTGCAGACCCATAGACGGCTACAGCGAGGTTCTGCCCGTAACCGGCATCGCTCCCCATCAACTTTGCGGCGATGAAAAGATAGAGTGCGACAAGCAGGAGCATGATCGGAGTGCCCAGAAGCGCACCGATCGGGGTCGTGTACTTCACAAACTTTGACTGGGTTTCGATAATTTTGTCTTTCATTTCATCACTGAGCTGATTCGCTTTTCCTGACATTTCCAGTTGTTTTTCCATAATGACCGGTGCATTCATCTGAAAGGCGTAGTAGCTGGTGGTTCCGGTAACAATCAACGTAAGAAAAATAAGGGGCAGAAGCGCCTTCGGAGCCTTTTTCGCCCCTTCAAACACTTCACCCGGTGAGAATAAGACCTTAAATAAACGATTGATGCCCTCCATGGTACCTCCCTTTATGGCAGTTCAGTAAATAGTACGATTGCCGGCTCATTGATGTTTCAACAATGGCAGCAATCAGGAAAGGTACCCGAAAAACTGTTCAGTTATTCAAATAACGCTGGAGAAATGCTTCGGTTTCTTTTTGAATCCGGGAAAGTTCCGCTTCGTCAGAAGCTTCCATCCTGAGTACCAGTACCGGCTGGGTGTTAGATGCCCGAACAAGGGACCAGCCGTTTTCAAAAATCATTCTGAGACCATCAATCGTGATAACCTTTTTCAGGCCCGGAAGGTCCGCAGTGCCGTTTGAAACCGCTTCCTGCATGGCAGAAATGACCTGGAATTTTTTTTCATCGGCACAATCCACTTTCATTTCCGGCGTGGCAACCATTTGCGGCAATGTGTCAAAAATTTCAGAAAGTGTCCGGCCATCCTTTTTCAGCATTTCCAGCATCCTGCATCCGGCGTAGATTGCATCGTCAAAACCGAAATACCTGTCAGCAAAGAAGATATGCCCGCTCATTTCTCCGGCAAGAAGGGCGTGGACTTCTTTCATCTTCTTCTTGATGATGGAGTGCCCGGTGGTCCACATAATGGCGGTTCCCCCGGCTTTTTCAATGAGGTCGTACATGATTTGACTGCATTTTACCTCTCCGATGAAGGTTCCACTTCCCTTTTCTTTCAGGATATCCAGCGCGAACAGGGTCAGAAGCTGGTCACCCCAGATGATGCGGCCTTTATCGTCCACAACACCGAGACGGTCTCCGTCGCCGTCAAAGGCAATGCCGAGGTCGGCTTTTTCTTTTAGAACCTTGTTTCGGATGTCCGCCATGTTGGCTTCCACCGTTGGGTCTGGGTGATGGTTGGGGAAATGGCCGTCCACTTCGCAGAACAGTTCCACCACTTCACAGCCCATTTTACGGAAGACATCGGGGCCAACTGGTCCGGCAATGCCGTTTCCCGCGTCTACTACCACCTTGATTCCGGCGGCCGAATCGTCAGCGAACTGGTTTTCAAAGTATTCCAGATAGGGGGTCAGCATGTCCACTTCAGTGGAATTTGCAGTTTTCTCGGGTTCAGAAACACCTTTTTCCCAGTTAGTTGCAAGCTTGTATACTTCCTGAATTTCCTCCCCGGAGAGAGCATCAGTTCCAATGAGCATCTTGAAGCCGTTGAATTCAGGGGGATTGTGGCTGGCGGTGACCATTATTGCACCGTCCACTTTTCGGTCGAATCCGAAAAAGTAGAGAACTGGCGTCGGGACGAGGCCACCGTTCAACACGGAAATCCCCAGTGCGTTCAGGGCAGCGGTCAGGTATCCAATGAAAACGGGGGTGGATTCACGGGCATCCCCTGCGATTGCTACGGTGAGAGAGGTGCCTTGAATCCGGGATTGAAGGAATTTGCCGAAACCATAGCCGATAGCGGTGACGGTTTCTTTTGTCAGGTCCTTATCCACAATTCCACGGATGTCATACTTCCTGAAAATGGATGGATTCAATGTCATGTCACTTCCTCCCCTTTGGCCGGCTGCCGGCGGTATGCCGGTAGCGGTTTTTATTTTTCGTTTTTCAGTTCCGGGTCAAAACATTTACGGCATCTTGCCTCGTAGATATCTGCTGCACCCACGACGATTCGCTGGCCGTCGTGGATTTTACGCTGGTTTCGGATGGCGGGATTCCCGCATTTGACGCAGATGGCCAGCAGTTTGCTCACGTATTCGGCCTCTGCCATCATTCGCATGGTGTTTTCAAATGGTTTTCCGAGATAGTCCTGGTCCAATCCGGCGCAGATGACTCGTTTGCCCTGCATGGCCAGTTTTTTTGCAACTTCCACGATACCGTCATCGAAGAATTGAACTTCATCAATTCCCACTACCTCTTCTCCGTCCACCATTGCCAGGATTTCACTGGAACTATTGACGATGGTGGCATCAAATTTCAGGCTGCTGTGGGACGCAATCTTTTTCTTGTCGTAGCGTTTGTCAATTTCCGGTTTGAAAACAGCAAGGTTCAGCCGGGCAATCTCGGCACGGCGCAGCCGTTTAATCAGTTCTTCTGTTTTTCCGCTGAACATGCAGCCGCAGATCATTTCAATCCATCCGGTTCCCGTTGGCAAAATGTGCATCATGAGGTTCTCCCTTTATCTGGTATCAAACTTTATTTCAATGCCGGAAATGGCGGATTCCCGTGAATACCATGGGAATTCCGTGCTCATTGGCGGCTTCAATGACTTCCTTATCCCGGATGGAACCGCCGGGTTGAACAATGGCTTTAACGCCGAATTTCGCCGCTTCGTCCACCGAATCCCGGAAGGGGAAGAAGGCATCGGAGGCAAGGACACTGCCCCGGATTTCCTTCACCGCCTTTTCCACAGCGATTTTTACGCTGTCTACCCTGCTCATCTGTCCGGCACCGATTGCCACGGTCTCATCCGGCCGGCAAAACACTACGGCGTTGGACTTGACGTGTTTGACCACTGTCCAGGCAAATGCCAGCGCCCGCATGGTTTCCGGTCCCGGTTTTTCGGTAGTGGCAATGGTCCAGTTACCAGGATTTTCCGCGATGGTGTCGGAGTCCTGAACGAGAATTCCGCCCCGGACCCGTTTCAGTTCGGTGAACGGGGTAGGGGGTTTTGTCAGGGGCAGGGTGAGAATGCGAAGATTCTTTTTCTTCTTGAACGCCGCAAGCGCTTCTTCGGTAAAGGACGGCGCTACGATTACTTCCACAAAATTTTTTGCCATCCTGGCGGCCAGTTCCCCGCCCACTTTCCGGTTCAGGGCGATGATGCTGCCGAAGGCGGACTGGGCGTCGGTGCTATGGGCCCGTTCAAATGCGGTCATGAGGGAGCTTTCATCCCGGCCGATTCCGCATGGGTTCGCGTGTTTCACAATGACAGCGGCAGGGGCCTTAAACTCCCGAACCATTCTGACGGCGGCGTCGGTGTCCATGATGTTATTGTAGGAAAGGGCCTTTCCCTGATGCTGAATAAGGTTGGGTAAAGATGCCGGCTCCGGGTCCGGTTCCGCGTAAAATGCGGCTTGCTGGTGGGGGTTTTCTCCGTAGCGGAGTCCCTGGCTGTGATTGAATTCCAACAGCAGCTTTTTTGGGTGGAGAATAGCCATGCTGCGGTTGAAATAAGCAGAAATGGCGATGTCGTAGCTCGCGGTGTGGGTAAATGCCTTTCTTGCCAGTTCTTTTCGCAGTTCAAGGGAGGTTTCCCCCGTCTCTTTCAGCTGTTTCAGAACTTCATCATAATCCGTTGGGTCAATGACAACGCTAACACTCCGGAAATTTTTGGCAGAGGAGCGAATCAGAGTCGGCCCACCGATATCGATATTTTCGATGACATCTGCTTCAGGTGCTCCCTTTGCCACCGTTTCCCGGAATGGGTAGAGGTTAACGCAGACGATGGAAATCGGGCTGATGCCAAGTTTCTGGATTTGTTCCATGTGGTCGGGGTTCGTGGTGTCGGCCAGCAGGCCGCCGTGGATGGCGGGATGGAGGGTTTTCACCCGGCCGTCAAGGATTTCAGGGAAACCGGTTCGCTCAATGACAGCCTTGACCGGGACACCGGCTTCTTTCAGAAACCGGGCAGTCCCCCCGGTGGAGAGAATTTCAAAGCCTATTTTGGTGAGTTCAAGGGCAAAATCGGCGATTCCGGTCTTATTACTGACAGAAATTAGTACTGTTTTCTTCAATTTATTCTCCTTCAGCTCCGGGGAATTTTCATTTTGTGCCCTCCTATTGTAAAGGGAAGGCTTCCATCAGTTCAATGACTTTTTCCCGGTTTACAAAAGAAAATACAGAGTCGTGTTCCACAAGCTGCCGTCCATTTCCTTTCAACGTTTCCAGCAGCGAATTCTGAACCGTTTCAACCGACAGGCCCGGAATAAACTGGTTTAGAGAAGCGACCCGTTCTTTCAGATTGTCGGTTCGGGTCCGAAGGCAGGCGGCAGTTTCTTCGTAGTCAAATTGCCACGCGATGGAACCATGCTGGAGCATCCGGGTGCTGTCCCGGTGCTGAGCGCTTCCCACCAGCTTTTTGTCCTTTGCCAGGATTTCATAGTCCGAGGGAAGCAGAAAACAGGCAATCCCCTGTTTCATGCCGTTTTTTCGTTCCTCGGGGCTGATCGTGCCGGCAAAATGGCAGGGAATCCCGATTTTCTTCAATGTGTTCAAGAGGTAATTTGCGATTTCTTTGTATATTCCCACCACGCTGTGTTCCTGAAACACAGAGATTGGAGCGGAAACCATGTACGTGATGTCGTTTTTGTGGTAAACCGCTCCACCGCCGGTACTTCGCCTGACAATGGGGATGTCGTTGTCCGCACAAAATGGACGATTTACAACCTGTTCCAGTTTCTGGGAGTGCCCGATGGAGATTGTTGCCGGTTTCCATCCGTAGAGCCGCACGGCAATTCCTGTTCCGTAATTCAAAAAATATTCGTCAATGGCCATGTTCATGGCAGGGGAGAAGATTTCGTATGGGAAAAAGCGGATCTCAGTCATAGGTGATTCCGGATTCAAAAAAATCGCTGATTTTGTATTGGAGAGCTTCCGCGATATGCGGGGCCTGAATCTTGTCTGCCTGTTCCAGGTCGGCAATGGTCCGGGCGACTTTCAGTACACGGTTAAAGCTCCGGGAGGAGAGGCTCATTTTTCTGGAAGCGGTCAATAGCAGGGTTTCCGCGTCGCCTTCCATTCGGCAGATTTCTTTCGGCCGGGTTTCGCTGATATAGGCATTGGGGCCGCTGTTTCGGCGAAATTGAACCTGACGGGCGGCCTCAACCAGTTCCCGGACGTCCCTGGATGTGAGTCCGGTGCTTCCGGCAACCATCTGTTCCAGGGGAATTTGAGGAACGTTGACCAGGAGGTCAATCCGGTCCAGAATGGGGCCGGAAATACGGGAGCGGTAGCTTGCAATCCGGGTGGGAGTGCAATGGCATTCCCGTACCTTTGAGCCGAAATATCCACAGGGACAAGGGTTCATCGCCGCGACGAGCATGAAGCGGGAGGGAAATTCAACAGTTCCAGACGCTCTGGAAATTCGCACAATTCCATCTTCCATCGGCTGACGCAGGACTTCCAGCGTCCGTCTTGGAAATTCGGGGAATTCATCGAGGAAGAGCACGCCGTTATGGGCGTAGGATACTTCGCCGGGATTGAGCCTTGTGCCCCCGCCGATGAGGCCGATGTGGGAAATGGTATGGTGGGGGGCACGGTAAGGCCGTACCCGGACAATGCTCTTGTTTTTGAGGATGCCCCCGGCAGAGTGAATCATTGTGGTTTCAATTTCCTCTTGATTGGACATAGAGGGGAGAATGGATGGCAATGCTTTTGCCATCATGCTTTTTCCGGCGCCGGGGGGGCCGTACATCAACAGGTTATGGTTGCCCGCTGCAGCGAGGATCAATGCACGTTTGGCATGGGCCTGGCCCTTGATTTCCTCCAGTGTGACGGGGAAGTTTTCCGAAATTTTCGGGTCGGGGCAATCAGGGAAACTGACTGGTTCGATGTCTTTCAGGAGCCGGATTAGATGATTCAGGGAGCGATAAGGGGTCACATTGCCGCTTTCCACTGCTTTTGCCTCACAGTAGTTGGCTTCGGGAACAAAGATGCTGAGCCTGTTGGCAGCAGCGCTTATGCTGATACTGAGGATACCGGTTACCGGCCGAACGCTTCCGTCCAGTGAAAGCTCCCCCACAAACATCTTGTCTTTCAGTGCGGCGGGAGAAAACAGTCTCTTTGAGGAACTGGCAATAATTCCCAATGCAATGGGGATGTCCACCCTTGAACTCTCCTTCTTCAGGTCTGCCGGTGCAAGATTAACCGTCACTCGCCGGCCGGGGAATTCAAACCCGGAATTTTTGATGGCAGAACGGATACGGTCCCGGCTTTCCTTGATTGCAGTGTCCGGCATACCGACAATGTTGAATGAGCTGAGTCCATTGGAGATGTCCACCTCCACTGTAACCGGCTGGGCTTGAATTCCGGCCAGGTCAGCGGACCAGAGTTTGACCACCATCCGGAGGATCTCTCAGATATTTTCCACCCGGATTAAGTCACCGGGATGGATCAGGCTGGAACGAATCTTGTTCCATTTCTTAAGGGTTGGTACCGGAACGCCGTATTTCTTTGACAGTGAATAGAGGGTTTCTCCATGTTTAACCCGATGAAAACCGGATGGAACCGGTTTCGGGGTTTTGTGGGGCTTAACTGCCGGTTTCGGGGCCACGGAGCGGCTGTAGTACACGGTAAGTTTTTGCCCCGGATGGAGAAGAGTGTCATTCAGTTTGTTCCACTTCCGTACACTCGCAACATCTGTTCGGTAGCGTAAAGCAATCCCGAAAAGGGTGTCCCCCCGGTGTACCCGGTGTACAATGCGTTTTCCCCTGGGAAATCTGGCTTTTCTGACAGTAAAATCCTGTGCGGCC
>QMQE01000013.1 GCA_003650445.1 Acidobacteriota bacterium
GTGATTCGTAATTTGTAATTTGTGATTAGCAGAAACAAAGCAGGGAATGACCTGACCCCCTTCTTTCGCTCACTCGCACTTTCACTCGCACTATTTTTACCCCTACTCCTACCCCTACTCACCCGCAGGGTGAAGAGTGATACGTGTTGGATAAGTCAAGAGACAGGGAATCAGAAGAAATTGAATCAGTAAGTTGATGGAACTTCGGCGAGTTCTTCCTGACCTTCATGCACAGCAGAAGGTTTGGCAAGACTGGACAGGGGCACAATCTCAAAGGCCGACTGATTTTCCCGAAGCTTCTTTGCCAGTCCGGCATGAATTTCATGGCCCGCACGATGTGCCACCACATGGCCCCGCAAAGTAAAACCCAACAAGCCCATATCACCCATGACGTCCAGAATTTTATGACGAACAAACTCGTCTTTAAAGCGAAGGTGAGAATTCAGCACACGATCCGTGTCAATCACAATGGCATTATCAAGAGAACCACCCAGTGCCAGGCCATTCTTTCTCAACATTTCAACGTCTTTCAAAAATCCAAAGGTGCGTGCACCTGAAATTTCATTTTCAAAGGTATCGGCATCATCAATCCCGATTGTCTTTTTCTGAGATCCTACAACCGCATGGTCAAATTCAATGGAATACGTGATCTGATAATTCTCTGATGGGTATACAGATACTCTTCGGTCTCCAGTGGCAAAATGAACTGGCTTCACGATATTCAGGACTTTCTTTTCAGCATCCCCATGGCGAACCCCTGCTTCGTTGATAAGATAAACAAATGCAGAGGCACTGCCATCCATGATGGGGACTTCTTCGGCATCAATATCTACATATAAGTTGTCAATACCCAGTCCAATCAGAGTACCCAGAAGATGTTCAGTGGTCGCAATAGATACGCCATTACGGCTGAGATTGGTAGCATAACTCAATCTGGAAGCATATTTGATATCCGCTTTTATGGGGTAGTAATTCAAATCAACACGACGGAATACAATTCCGGTATTATCCGGGGCTGGAGTTAAAGACAACTGTACTTTCTTCCCGGAGTGCAACCCGATTCCTGAGCAACTGACCTGTGTTCCTATCGTTTTCTGCTTGAACGTCACCATAGACCATTTTAACAAGCAAGAACGGTGCCAACTTCTGGCACCGTTCTTTTCTTACATTTACGTTACAAATTCCAAATTTTGTGTGGCTGATATACCACACATGTTTCAAAAAACTCTACACTTTACTGAAGTGCGTTTACCCCACTCAAATACATGAAATTCTGGCCACCGAAGAGCTCGAAACCGAGAATCGGCACATCTGAAGTCGCTTTGATCCAGCGAATGTCATCAGATGAAGATGAAAAGATATCATCAGCCCCGGTTCCACCAACTACAGAAACCACGCGCCTTCCGGCACCAAGCAGTTTTGTAGTATGGGCGACCTGTTCTCCCAGTGCATTGTATCCGTTTATAGTCACATTGGCGATACCGCTCCCGGCATTCAACAGGACAATGCCGGACCAGACACGTGACGTTACTTTCGGCGTATACGGGTATACCAGAGTCGTTCCTGCGCCGGAAGAGGGAAGCGCTTCAATGCCTGCCAATGCATCCTTCGAACTTGCATCATGTGAAGAATCAATACCAAAAAGCTCGTAACCCGTGATTCCTGCATCCGATGTGATTTTGATCCATCTGACGCCATCCGGATATTCTCCATCGGCCCAGAAAGACTGAACCAGTTTTGCAAGCTTCTCCCCTGCGGCCATGGTAAACGTTACGGCAGTCAGTGCTGTACCGCTATCATCATACGGAGTGAATGTAACCGTAACAGTACTTGCATTTGGATTGTTTAATGCGATTCCAGTCCACCAGAGCCAGCTCGTCTCCACATGCGGAATAATGATCTCTGTTGAACTGTCCCCGTTCAGCAGAAGCCCGGCAGCCTGGTTCAGATTCGCATTTTCCTGTGAGAAAATCTCCATGCCCAGAACTCCCGCACCAGTAGAAGAAACCTGTCCCCACCAGTGAGACGGCTCTGAGGGGCTGAACGGATAAGAACCATTATAAAGATCCCCAATTACATCCAGCATATTTGAGCTGTGGGAGCTACCGAAATCAGGAATGTCCAGAGCGGTCCCGCCCTGAGGTGTGAATTGAGCAGCGAGTGTATCATCCCCCGGGTTTACCACACTGAGCATCGTATCCCACTGTTCTGTCTGTTCCGCGATATGCGGCACATATAGGTTTGTTGAAAGAGATGAAGTTCCCGGGATACCAACTGCCAGCTCAACTTCCCCGCTGGCATACAACTGCTGAATATTTGTAAATGCTTTTACCTGACGGTTGGACATGACCACTGCCCACCCCTGGTCAGAAGGATCCAGGTTATTGTCTGCCGGGAAAAGGCGCCATCCGTTTGCCTCCAAAGAGCGTGTCAGCGGCGTTTGAACCAATTCCCCTTCTTTGTTATAAAACAGGACCGCCACCTTGGCAACTGAAGAATTCGGATTTACAACATAGATGTCTGTAAGAACCTCAATCTCCCGGTCAAAATCAGTCACTGTCAGAGGAACATAAATCTTGTTTACATAGGACGGAATTGTCGGTGAATCCGTCGCATTAGCCGGATCCGTAGAGGGCGTTGCGTTCAATTCATCTCCGTCGTTTGTACCGTCGTTATCGGTATCCGCCACGAAGGGGTCTGAATGTACGTAAAGCTCATCACTCTTCTGAACGCCATCTGCGTCATCGTCAGAAAGGTTGGAAACAGGAAGATCTGCTTCATCCCTGAAACGTCCATAATAGGGAACAGTATAATTATTCCCATAGTTGTCATAAAATTGAATATATCCCTGCAGGTCACTGTAAACCGGTGCCTGATAAGTAACATTCAAGGTAACGGTTGCGGACTCACCGGCCGCCAGGCTGATATCTGCTGTAGATGCAAGGGAAGCCGTTACCTGACTGTTATCTACCAATTTAATCATGGAAGGTACCAGTGTAATATCTACATTGCTGATATTCTTCACCGTTACATCAGCACTGACAGTAGTGCCGGCTTTCGTAGCAGCCGATACATCCACCTTTCCAAAACCGATTGAATTCGGCACAACGGTAATTTTAGCATTCATAGCGCGTGCCATATCCACGCGGCCGGAGCCCGTGAAAACCGTGGAGGCCAGCCCACTATGAAAACTGAGGTAATCCAGCCCTCTTTCCGTCTGGAAGTAGTTTTGGGTAAAATCTGCCGTACTGCACAGCACACCCTTCAGTTCAGGGGCGGTGAGTGCGGGGAAGAGCTGCTTCACCACAGCCATGTATCCGGCAGTCAACGGCGAAGAGAAACTGGTTCCAGCTGCAAGAACGGTAAATCCGCTCTCATCGTACATTGTGTTGTCATCGTCGTTGTTGGTCTGAGTTGCCAGAGTCAACTGGTTCCCGATCGCAGCCACATCCGGTTTCAGGTTATAATCAATAGAGGTCGGGCCATAAGAAGAAAATGTAGATTTGTAACCGGAAGTCTGATCGGGATACGTACCGCCAAAAAACGCCTGTACATCGTCACCGTTCTGAAGCATTTGAATAATCTGATTGGCTTCTTCAAGGCGAATGAAATAGCCGGGAATTGTGTTCGGATAAGGGGCACAATCTATCCCTGTCATGTCCATGTTCAAGATTCCGCCGGATTGGCCATTGGGCAAGGTTGTACCGTCTGGGATATAATTATATACGATGACACCAATTGCACCAGCCTGTTCCGCGTTATAAATTTTCTGGCAGAAGTAGCAGGTCCCCCGCTTGATCAGCGCAATTTTCCCGGTTAAATCAACAGAACCAAAGCTGTCACATCCCTCCGCTGCAACCCCAAGGTTCTCAATGTTCACAACCGGGTAGGGGCCAAACTGGCCAAGGGTCTGGGCCACACGGGTATCTACGCCATAAGTAAAATCCTGGAGCGACTCCGGCACCGTAGTACTTCCTGAACTGACAGCACCGACAAGGCGAAGTGTACGGCCATTTTCAACTGCACCCACTGTAACGGCACTGGGGGCAATACCGGGTGTACTCACGCTGCTTTCAGCAAGTTTAAAGGTCTCCCATTTCGCAAAGCCATCTGCGTTGGTATCTACCGTGTATCCCTCGTTCCCGGACGATATGCATACGACGGTGCCCCCCTGGACTGCGGTTTCAATGGCCTGAACTTCAAGATCATCTGCTGCGCTCTGGGTCGCCGTTCCACCGAGGCTCAGGTTAATGATATCCATCCCATCAGCTGCAGCAGCGTTGATACCGGCAATAATGGCGAAATTGCTTGCTCCGGGCTGGCCGGTCTGGGGATCATTGTGGTTGAAGATTTTGTAGTTACCAAGATAGGCACCGGGGGCACTGCCCTTCAATGTGAAGGAAAAATTGCCCCAGCTCATGTCCACTTCCCTGCCCGCTGCCGCAGAAGCTCCCGCGGTTCCGTGACCGAAGTGGTCATTGGCATTGTTGTCATCCCCAAAATTCTTCGCGACAATAACCTTATTGTTCGTGAGAGAGCTGTCGCTTGCCGCACCGGGGTCAAACCCTTCCGGGTATGTATATCCGGTATCGTCAAACATGGGATTGGTAATGTCAATTCCGGTATCCAGAATGCCAATCTTTATCCCCTTGCCTGTGTCACTGGGAACCATATCAAGATGTTCACGAAGCACATTCATTCCGGATACGCGATCCGCCATATCCAGATTCAGGTGATATCGAATTTTGTTCTCTACAACCCTCACAACGTCCGGCTGAGATAACAGTTTTGACACATCAGCCTCATCCATGGAAACAAGCATTGCGTTTAACACCAATGCCACACTGGTCTTCACCTTGCCCTTCAACTCTTTTTCAACAAAGGTACGCACCTTCGCCTGCTCATCCATTACAATTTTTTTCTGCAAAGATGCGGTTTTGCCGTGCAGGTCTGCCTTCGCTACTTTCGCGATAGGTGCCTTTTGAAGCACAACAATGTAATCCTTAACAGCCGCCTGAGCGAGTGTCGCGGAAAATCCGATTGCCAGTACCATAACAAGAAATTTCCTCATACCCATTCCCCTCCTTAAAAAAATTCTAACTTACTTTTTAAGCATAGATTTAAGCGCGGTTATAAACTGCTTGCATTCAGCCACATGTTTTCCCGTTGGATCAATGTCAATGTACTTCTGCAGGTTTTCAATACTCTTTGCGTAGTCTCCACCTCTCATATGGCACATGCCCAGCTGATAGTAGCTGTCTGCAAACTTGGGGTTTGCCTTGATAGCCTTGTTAAGGAGTTCCTTTGCCTTGACATCGTCTCCCGCATTGATTGCCTCTGCTGCCTGGTTATAATATTCCCCGGCAGATACTGAGCCTCTGCTCTCGGCTTCTTTCAGGTATTTCTGATAGTTCTCGGTATCTCCCTTCCTTTTATACAACACTGACAACATGGAATAAGCACTGTTCATGTCGGGATCCACCTGAAGTGCTTTCAACAGGTACTTCTCAGCTCCATCCAGATCATTGTTCTTCATCGAAATCCGGCCTGCATGAAATAGTGCAGGTGCCAATTCAGGATTCAGTTCAATAGCTTCCTTCAGTTTTGGGAGTGCTTCAGCATCCTTACCATCTTTCATCAAAGGCACTGCTTCATTGAAAAGCACCACCGCCTTATCCTTGCCTGTCAGCTTGGATTCAGCCTGCTTCATCGCGACTTCTATGGAGGTCAGCTTGATCTCAATCACCTTGCGGTCACCCAGTCTCGGGCGAAACGTATATGAATATCCCTGATAGCCGTCTTTTGAAAAAATTGCCTTATACTGATCAAATTTCAAGACCGTCTTTGCCTTGCCGTGTTTGTCTGTAGTGAGCTTTACCTTGAAATTTTCAGACCGCATACTGACAACTTCAACCTGAACACCCTCGATAACATTTCCATGCCCATCTGTAACATGAAAAGTAATTTGTCCCGCACTTAACCCTGCCATTACATTTGCAGCAAATGCAAAAAAAACAGACAATGCCATTAATCCCATAAATTTTCTCATATTGTCTCCTTCCTTTTTCAAATAATTCTTCCAACTACATCATAAAACAGTGCCTGCTCAATTACAACAGGCTTTTTCTCTCCCACCCGGGCCTCTCCATCATTGATCAGCACTACGCCATCAATATCCGGCGCCTGCCCGATGTGACGCCCCTGTAACAGCAATTCGGTTTCATCTGAAATGCCCTCGACCATCACCTCCAGGGTTTTCCCAACTAGTTTTTCATTTAACTCATGTGATATCTGTCTCTGCTCTTCCATTATAACAGAAGACCTCTCCAGTTTCACAGCTGCCGGCACCGGGTCTTCAAGTGAGAAAGCCGGCGTTCCCTCTTCCCGGGAATAAGTGAATACTCCGAGATGCTGAAATCTTGCTTCTTTTACAAAATAAAGCAGCTTTTCTACATCTTTCTCGGTTTCTCCAGGATAGCCCACAATCAGAGAAGTCCGGATAAACACCCCCGGTATCCGGTTCCGGATACGCTCCAGTAATCGCAGATAATTCTCCCCGTCACCGGGGCGCCGCATGCTCTTTAACAACTCCCCTGAACTGTGTTGAAAGGGAATATCCACGTATGGACAAATTTTGTCCGAACCGGCAATTACGTCCAGCAATCGGTCCGATATCCTGCCTGGAAACATATACATTGGCCTGATCCAGCCAACATGTTCAATTTTTTCGAGTTCTTCAAGTAAATCACTCAAGCCATCCGAAAGCCCAATATCCATGCCGTAAGAAGTTCCATCCTGTGCCACAAGAATCAATTCCTGAAACCCTTCATCTGTCAGTGCCCTTGCCTCAGCCACGATGTCAGGAATCGGCCGGCTTCTCTGTTTGCCACGAATTTTCGGAATCGCACAAAAAGAACAGGTGTGATTGCAACCATCGGCAATTTTCAGGTAGGCATAACCGCTACGGGTGGAAATGGCCCGGGGTGATTTGTAAGAATAAATATAGCTTGGTTCTTTTGTGATAACCGGAACATGCCCCCCTTCAAGAAATTCCGTTATCATTTCAATACCGTCAATGCCAAACAGGGCATCAATCTCGGGGATTTCATCCTTCAAAGCATCTGGGTATCGCTGGGCCAGGCACCCCGCCACAACCACTTTTCCAGCCCTCCCCGCTTCTTTTGCAGCCACAGCCTCCATTATTCTATTTATGGATTCTTCTTTTGCAGACTGGATAAACCCACAGGTGTTGAGGATCAGAACATCCACGTAGTCTTCGGGATTTACTACTGGAGAATAGCCCTTTTCAATGAGCATCCCCGCCATAACCTCAGAATCCACTGTATTTTTCGGACAGCCGAGGGAAATCAGCCGAAATGTTTTCACAAGTATTCTTCCTCCCGAAAGCAAAAACCGCCCGGCTTTCACCGGGCGGATCATCATTGTTCTTCCTTCAAGCTTCTATACACGGCTAAACTGCCTTACGGATAAATTCTACTGATCATCCGAGGCCATGGAATTGTCTCTCGCACATGGTGCAGGCCACAAATCCATGCAACCGTTCTTTCCACCCCAAGCCCGAAGCCGCCGTGGGGGACAGAACCATATCGCCTCAGGTCAAGATACCAGTTGTATGCGTCTGCAGGGAGGTTTTCTTCATCAATTCGCTTCAGCAGGTGTTCAATATCTGCCGAGCGCTCACCACCACCCACAATCTCTCCATATCCCTCCGGTGCCAACACATCTACGCCGAGGGCCAATTCAGGGTTCTCTTTGTCTAACTCGAAATAAAATGCTTTAAAACTTGCAGGAAACCGATGAACGACAATCGGACGGTCATATTCCCGGGTCAGGATGGTTTCATCATCCCCGCCAAAGTCATCTCCCCACTTAATGTCAGACCCCAATTCGTGGAGTTTCTCAACCGCTTCTGTATACGTCATACGGACAAATGGCTGTTGAACTTTCTCAAGAGGTTCGATATCCCGTTCCAATATTGCAAGTTCCTTTTTTCTGTTTTCCAGAACTTTAGACACAATGTGGGCTACAAATTCTTCAGCCAGGTCCATCACCTCATTCAGTGTCACAAAGGCCATCTCCGGCTCCACCATCCAGAATTCAGTCAGGTGCCGACGTGTTTTGGACTTTTCAGCCCTGAAAGTCGGCCCAAAGCAATAAACTTTTTTAAAAGCAGCAATAGCCGCCTCGGAATAGAGCTGTCCGGATTGAGTCATGTAGGCAGGATTGCCAAAATAATCCGTTTCAAATAGAGTGCTGGAGCCTTCGGCCGCACTGGGGCCCAGAATTGGCGAATCAACAAGGGTAAAATCCCGTTCATCAAAGAAATCCCTGCAGGCTTTGATGATTTCGTGACGAATCCTTAGAATCGCCCACTGACGTTTTGAACGGAGCCAGAGGTGGCGCCTGTCCATCAGGTACTCCACTCCGTGCTCTTTCGGCGTAATGGGGAAAGGCTCTGAAATCTGGTAGGTTTTCATCGCACTGACCAACAGCTCTTCGCTATTGTTCCGGGGATTATGTTGAACCGTCCCGGTCACCTCAACAGCACTTTCCTGTGTTAACTTTGCATACTGTTCCAGCGCATCAGCTCCTGTTACATTATTCACCAGAACACACTGGACAAAGTCCGAACCGTCGCGCAGTTCTATAAATTTGATCTTGCCACTGCTTCGTTTCAGTCTCACCCACCCCTGAAGGGTTACCTCCTTATCGAGGTAATCCTTCAGGTATTTTGCCAGAATTACAGGCATTGTTGCCTCCAGGTTTCTTACCGGTTTTGTCTGTTGCCTCCGCCCCTTGGCCCACGATTGTTACCACGGTGGTCATCTCGCCTTCCGTGGTCCCGGCTTCCACCCTCACTTCGGTGGTCATTGCTCCGCTGCTCATCGCCTTCTTCCCTTGGCAACAATACTTTACGGCTCAAATTCAGCCGGCCCTGTGAGTCAATCTCCATCAACTTCACTTCAATTTCCTGTCCCAGTTGAAGTTCGTCCTCAACACTGCGAACACGATAATTGGCAATTTCACTGATATGCAGCAAACCGTCTTTACCCGGAAGAACTTCAACGAAAGCACCAAATTTCTCAATCCGCTTTACAGTCCCTTTGTAAACCGTTCCCACTTCAGGTTCCTGAATAATCTGCTGAATCATTTCCATTGCCTTGTTGGCGGACTCTTCACTGGTGGCTGCCACAAGGCAAGTCCCATCATCTTCAATGTCAATCTTGGCGCCGCTTTTTTCAACGATTTCACGAATCACCTTGCCTCCCGGGCCGATGATTTCACGAATCTTATCAGGATGCACTTTAATACTGGTAATCCTTGGGGCATATGGAGAATAATTATCCCTTGGGGCTGCCAGTGTCGCCACCATTTTATCAAGGATTTCATTGTAAGCCCGAACCGCCTGGCCCAGTGCCTCTGCCATCAATGCCTCCGTCAGCCCTTTGACTTTCAGATCCATCTGCAGTGCGGTGATCCCGTCACGGGTACCGGTAACCTTGAAATCCATATCACCGTAATGGTCTTCTTCTCCGGCAATATCTGTCAGAATCGCGTATTTTTCACCCTCTTTGACCATTCCCATCGCAATGCCTGCAACGGGTTTCTTCAGCGGCACACCGGCATCCATCAATGCCAGGACTCCGCCGCAGACGGTCGCCATTGAGGAAGAACCATTTGATTCCAGAATCTCGGAAACAAGACGTACAACATAAGGGAAATCATCATCCTCCATGTTGGGCATCATGGGTTCAATGGCTCGTTTAGCAAGGGCTCCATGGCCGATCTCGCGGCGGCCCGGAGATCTTAGAAATTTGACCTCGCCAACGCTGAAGGGCGGGAAATTGTAGTGAAGCATGAATTTTTCATCCTCTTCACCTTCCAGTCCATCAATCATCTGTGCATCGCCGAAAGTACCCAGAGTAGTCATAACCAGTGCCTGAGTTTCCCCACGGGTAAAAACAGAAGAACCATGAGTACGGGGCAAAACTCCGACTTCACAGCTTATCGGCCGAATCTCATCAAATGCCCGGCCGTCCAGTCTCCGCCCCTGGCCGAGAAGTGTCTCACGGAACAAGCGCTCCTTAACACTATCAAACATCAGCCCGGCTTCAAACTGTTCCTCTTCTTCAAATGCTCCCTTGATTTCCTTTTTCAGCATACGAACTGCATCATATTTCTTAATTTTGTCTTTAATCTGAAGCGCTTCAAGGAGACGGTTGCCCACCAGGCCCTTAACTTTATCTTCCAGCCCATCCGGGAATACCTTCGGTGTAACTTCCCACTTCTGAGGTGAAACAAGTGCCTGTAATTCCCGTTGAGCTGCCACGAGCTTCCGAATCTGCCCGTGAGCAAAGGTCAACGCTTCGACCATGGTTGCCGCGCTGACTTCTTTCGCACCGGCTTCGACCATAACAATCGCATCGTCAGTTCCCGCCACAACCAGGTCCAGTGTTGAATTTTCTTTTTGCGGATACAGGGGATTGGCAACAAACTCACCGTCAATCAAAGCAACCCGAACACCGGCAATTGTCGTGTCGTAAGGAATGTCAGAAATACAGAGGGCGGCAGAAGCCCCGGTCAATGCCAGCATCTCCGTTTCATTCTCTCCATCAAAGGAATACACATTGGCAATAACCTGTGTTTCATTCTGAAATCCCTCGGGAAATAAAGGGCGCAGCGGTCTGTCAATCAACCGGCTGGTCAGCACTTCCTTTTTGGAAGGCCGTCCTTCTCTCTTGAAAAAACCACCCGGGATCTTACCGGCAGCAGAAGTGTGCTCTCGATAATCCACTGTCAACGGGAAAAAATCAATTTTCTCCCTCGGTTCCGGCGCTGCGCAAGCTGTAACCAGCACCCGGCTGTCGCCACATGAAATCAGAACCGCACCCCCTGCCTGCTTGGCAAGGTGGCCGGTTTCCATCGTAATTATTTTTCCGCCGATTTCGGCAGTAACTGTATGTACCATATGTTCTCCGTTTGCCTGTAGCTACTTCCGCAACCCAAGCTGATTCAGAATATCCCGATACCGTTTGAAATCCTTCCTTTTGAGGTAATCAAGAAGTTTTCTTCTGTGGGATACCAGCTTCAACAGACCACGGCGCGAATGGTGGTCTTTCTTATGCACCTTGAAATGTTCTGTCAAATAGTTAATTCTCTCTGTGAGCAATGCAATTTGGACCTCCGGGGAACCGGTATCATTCTCATGAACCCCGAAAGTGCCGATAAGCTCCGTTTTCCTTTCCTTCGAAAGCATCAGCCACCTCCTGAAAAAAATTGTAAAAATTGACCTGCAAAGGCAGGACAAGCAAGTCTAACACGCTGTTTTATTAAAGTAAAGAATTTCAATGAACCATTTTCAACGAATCATTGCCCGGAAAATCACTGCTTGAACCTGTCCATGAATCGAGGTTTCTGCCGCCAATTTTCTTTCACTACAACAAAAAGTTCCAGATCAACCGGCTTTTCAAAATAAGCTTTGAGTTCCTTTTCAGCCATTTTTCTGATTTTCTTAACCATATTCGCCTGATGCCCCACCAGAATCGGCTTCTGTGATTTCCTCTCAACCGCAATGTCGGCCATAATTTCCACATGCGTTTCTTCGTCTTTCAATACCCTCACATCCACAAAAGTGCAATACGGAATCTCCTGTCGTGTTTCCTGAAGAATTTTTTCCCGAATAATTTCAGACACATAAAATCGCTCTGAAATATTTGTATAGTCTTCTTCACTATATTGAAATTCGCCTTCCGGGAGCCTGTCCCGGATAATATCCATCAATTGATCAACATTGGTACCTGTCAATGCTGAAATCGGGACAACGGCTTCAAATCCCTCTTTCGCAAATCTTTCCATAAACGGCAGCACCCGGGATTTTTTGATACTGTCAATTTTGTTCAGTGCCACAACAACATCTTTGCACCGGGGCTTTAACTGCTCCAACAGATAGGTCTCACCCCTGCCCAGCGCAATGGATGCATCCAGCATATAGAGGATTAAATCACAGGAATCCAGGCTATCATAAAGATTTTGCATCATTGCTTTGTTCATTTCGAACAATGGCTTGTGGAATCCCGGCAAATCCACAAAAACGATCTGTATATCCGATTCCGTGAGGATTCCGAATATTTGGTTCCGGGTCGTCTGCGGCTTATCTGAAACAATTGATATCTTTTGCTTCATCAGATGGTTCAGCAATGTCGATTTCCCCGCATTGGGGCGTCCAATCATTGCTACCACACCAAACTTTGTCATGTTACTCCTTCCCTGTCATTCCTCTGTTTTAGAGCCCTTATCCTGCCCTATTATTTCAATCCGAACGCTCTGAACGCGTCGGCGCTTCATCTTCAGAACTGCCAATCTAAAATTTTTCCACTCAACAGAATCCCCTTCCTCCGGGATTCGGCCCAGAATACTGAATACAGCCCCGCCAACTGTATCAATTTCATCAATTTCCAGATTAATACCGGTTTCTTCTTCCAGGTCTTCCAGATTGCATTTTCCGTCAACAAGAAAAACGCCTTCCTCAAGCTTCTGTATTTCCTCATCGTGTTTGTCGTGTTCATCTTCAATTTCCCCGACGATTTCCTCCATCAAATCCTCGATTGTCACAATCCCCGCTGTTCCGCCATATTCGTCAAGAACCACTGCCATTTTTGTTCTCGCCTTCTGCATATCGCGAAGCAGGTCGTCAACTTTCTTTGTTTCGGGAACATAAAACGGCTTCTGCAGAAAGTTAGAAAGAACAAACGATTCCGGTTCGGCCACCAGCACATCTTTTAAGTGCACCACCCCGATAATGTCATCTACTGTATGCCGGAATACAGGCATCCGGGAATGCTTCTCCGACCGGAATAATTCTATGAGTTTCAGATACGATATAGATTGTTCAACACCTATGATATCTGTTCTCGGCGTCATTATCTCTCTGACAAGAGTATCTCCAAAATCCAATATCCCCTGAATCCATTCTTTCTCTTCTTCCTCAATAATTCCCTGTTCGGTAGCCACATCGATGAACGCCTTTTCCTCCGACTCTCTTTCCTCTTCATCTTCTTCCCGTTCATTCTCGATTTTCAAGAGACTTCCCGCAATTCTTGATGCCGGAAAAACAAAAAGAAAACACAGGTAATAAAACGGCAGAAAGAGTACAAAAAACCTGGATAACACCCATTCCCGATTAACAAATGCAATCGCCGAAACTACAATTTCTTCCACTATCAAATAGGCAACCGGCACCAGGAGTCCATTTAGCGGATTGAAAGTGCTGCTGAATGCACCACAGATGCCAATCCATATACCGAAAACAGCCAACAGCAGAATCTCCGCTGTCAATGACACAGACAATTGGAACCGAGCTCCGTGTTCAAGTGGAAGAAAGGGGTATTTTTCAGAAATTTGACGCAATTCAATTCGGGACAGACTGACAAAGGCTGTCCGAAGAATTGAAATTACAATCCGTAACAGAATGAAAACGATAAGAAGTCCTTCCAGCATCGTTAAATTTTACCTCCAAAATGGTTGGGGAATGCCTTTTTCAGTTCCCGCTGCAACCCCAGCATCTCGCCATCATCCCCTTCATGGTCATATCCAAGCAAGTGAAGGAATCCATGCAATACAAGGAACTTCAACTCATCCTCAAGTGAATGGCCGATTTCTGACGATTGAGCTCTTGCCCTCTCCACAGAAATAACAACACTTCCGAGAAAAATTTCGTCTGTGTCCGGCAGTTTATCTCCATCCATAAAGCTCAGCACATCCGTCGGACAGTCCTTGTCCCGATAGCCACGATTCAAGTCCTGGATTTCATCATTTCCGGTAAACAGAATCTCCATCCGGCACCGCCCGGGCAGCTCAAGCTTAGCAGAAAGGTCATTCAAGAATTCCGTCAGCTTTTCCTCAGAAAGATTTTCGTCAAGACCTTTCCTTGAAATAACATCGCAGACAATGGACTTCTCCGATTCAGTCATCTTCCCCCCTATTTACCTTGTCCTTCAGCTTCTTGTTTCCATTGCCTGAACCACCGTCCTCTTCATTAAAATCATAGCCGGGATAGTCAATTCTTGTGTGAAATGAGGCAGAAATAGAGCGAAGGAAACTGGCTGCAATAATATCCAGTTCCTTAAAAGTTAAATCACAGTCAGAAAATTGGTTATCATCAACCAAGCCCTTGATAATACGATTGACCAGATTCTGTAATTTCCCCGCAGTAACGGGGGCTTTCAGCGTTCGGGACGCCGCCTCGACGGCATCCCCAATCATCAGAATCGCCGTTTCCTTCATTGTAGGCTTCGGACCCGGATAACGATACTCGCTCTCTTCCACAGCTTCTCCATTTTCTTCCTGCAGTGAAAGGGCTTTGTTGTAGAAAAAAGCCATAAGTTTTGTCCCGTGATGTTCTTTTATAAACCGGATAATTTGCTCCGGCAACTTTGCCTCTTCTGCCAGCCGTATGCCATCTTTCACATGGTTCGTGAGAATAATTGCACTCATTTTCGGTGTCAACCTGTCATGCCGATTCTCATCCCCTGTCCTCTGATTTTCGATAAAATAGCCCGGTTTTTCCATTTTCCCGATATCGTGATAATAGGTACCAACCCTTGCCAACAGAGCGTTTGCCCCGATTGCTTTCGCTGCGGCCTCAACCAAGTTTGCCACAAGAATTGAATGCTGATAAGTACCTGCCGCTTTCATGGACAAATCCACCAGCAGACGGTTGTTCATATTCGCCAGCTCAAGAAGACGAATATCTGTTGTAATTCCAAAAGCCGTTTCGAACGAAGGAAGGGAAATCGTAACAGCTGCAGAAACAAAAAACCCGCCTGCGAGAGAAATCAACAGCGCGGCGCCATACCATTCCCAGGAGGAATTCCCGGAATAATGTAGAAACAGGATAATCAGAAAGACAAAATGAGACAGGCCCAGCCAGAATCCGGAAAATAAAACAGCGGACTGTCCTGATTGTTTCCGCAGAATATAAATGGCAGAAAGAGATGAAAAGATAAAAAACAGGGTCAAAGGAATGTTGCCGGCAGTTAACAGAAGTAGGACAATTGCAACACATAAAGTGACAATGAGTGCCGGGATTCCCCCCGCAAGCAATGCAGCCAGGGATGCCGGGAAGGCATAGGGAACTGCGTAGAACAAGAGTTCGCCCTTGAACAGAACAGACATCGAAAGACTCCTCTCCACTGCACCAAGCACAAAGATGGAAAGCTTCATGAGAACAACACCAGCCAGTGCGCACCAGATGAGCAGCAGAAAAACAGGTAATTCATCGCGAACATATCGTTTTTGAAAAATAACAGAAAGACGATAAAGAAAGAAAACGGTAAGCATCAACAGAAGTAAAGTGGAGACAATCCTCCGCGTAGAGATATTTGCTCGAAGTCTTTGATTCTGCTCATTGATAAATTGAGCTGACACTGGAGAAATCCGCTCTCCTTTCCTCACGATAATCTCGCCTG
This sequence comes from Acidobacteriota bacterium, assembly GCA_003650445.1. Taxonomy (GTDB): domain Bacteria; phylum Acidobacteriota; class Holophagae; order Thermotomaculales; family Thermotomaculaceae; genus UM-FILTER-49-7. The sequence continues at coordinate 15,489 of QMQE01000013.1, forward strand.
TTTTTTTTCTGAGATATGAGGGCTCTACGCTGTCGGCAGCTTCTTTCTTTGATGCCTCCGTCATTTTGGAGTCAAATATATAGTTGGGAATCACAATATGATTGACCAAAGCAAAAATAATTGAAAACTCCTCATCATGGACCACTTCCCGGTTTCTCAAAAAAGTATAAACAAAGTTTTTCAACGATCGGCGGTCCACAACCGGTGGAAAACCCTTGGTCAGATATTGCTGATCCTTACCGGAGTCCACCAGAACAGCTTCACCTTTCACTAATTTCAGGCTGTTTCTATCCTCTGTGAATTCCCTGGTGTACAAACGGTCCATCATCTCTTTCAATAGCGGTTTCAGCTCTTTCAGGTTTCGATTATCCTTCAGGGAAACAAATACGCCAGGAGGAAGCAGTTCGGAAAGCTGGGCCTCATACTGCTTGCTGAGTGCTTCAACCTGTTTTTCTGCTTCTGCCTTCTGTTTCTTTCCTCTCGCTGAAAGAAGTGAATCCCTTAGTTCCTGATACTCTTCAACCTTTTGAAAAATCTGATCCAGAATGTAATCTACTTTCTCATGAGCCCGGGGATCGTAAATATACACATCTGGTGCTTGTTCAATAGCTGCTTGCCGACGGTCTTCTGTGGTAATTGTATCGGGAATATTCAAATCCACAGTAGCATAGATATCCGATCGCGCAACATCGCCCGGAACAACCTGTTCAATATTCGCAAATGTAAACATTTTCAGTATCAATGCACCACAAATAGCAATGAAGAGCAATGAGCTGAGAACTTCCCGAAAAGTGGGCTTATTCCCTGTTACGATCAGTGTTTTCTTCATGCCGCTGGTAGGCCTTGATGACCTCTTGAACAATCGCATGTCTTACCACATCCTTTTCTGTGAAATGAATAAACCGGATCCCCTCAATCCCCTGAAGAATCTCCCTTGCTTCCACAAGTCCGGATTTTTTCCGGACGGGAAGATCAATCTGCGTGATATCACCAGTTACAATCGCTTTTGAACGAAACCCGATTCTTGTCAGAAACATTTTCATCTGTTCAGATGTTGAATTCTGAGCCTCATCCAGAATCAGAAACGCATCATTCAAAGTTCGCCCGCGCATATAAGCCAGCGGTGCAACCTCAACCTGGCCCCTTTCTATAAACCTGTTGGCGAGGTCTGTGGGAACAATATCAAAGAGAGCATCATACAGAGGCCGCAAGTAGGGATCAATTTTGGCCTGAAGATCCCCGGGCAGATACCCCAGGCTTTCACCTGCCTCAACTGCAGGCCGCGTTAACACAATTTTATCAATGGTTTTTTCAAGGAGATATTTGATCGCCACAGCCATGGCAATATATGTCTTTCCCGTTCCCGCAGGGCCAATGGAAAACACAATATCGCTTTTTTCGATGGTGTGAACGTACAATTTCTGATTCAGGGACTTGGGGTAAATCTTTTTTCTTGAGTTGGGGACAATGGAACTGTCATTGAGCATTTCTGAAAGAGGCATATCGGGAGCTTCCCGTCGAATTCGAACAAAAGACGTCAGTTCTTCCGGTTTTGCATCAAGGCGCCGGGAAAGATAACTTTCCATATCCGCAAAAAGAGCCATCAATTCGGGCTGGTTTTCCCCTTCCACAACCGTAATTTTCTGCCCGCGAGCGGCAAGACTGACCCGAAATTCCTCTTCTATTACAGAAATTATCTGGCTCTGGTTCTCATAAAACAAAGAAATATCACACTGTTCAAAAATATACTGGCTCATAGACGGAAAAAGAGCGGGAAAGTACACCTTCCCCGCTCATTTTTTAACTTCAATCCTTGATATTACTTGCCGTCGAAGAAAAAGTTTTCAACCGGCCAGGGGCGATTCTTTGCCTCTTTAATAGCCTGCTGCACTTCTTCGTCGGACACATTTCTCGGAATCGCGAATACCTGTCCCGGGTGAATCAGGTCAGGGTCTTTGATTTGAGCTTTGTTTGCTTTGTAAATCAATGGCCACTGGAAGGGATCAGCATAAATTTTGTCGTAACCGGCGATTTTCCAGAGGCACTCGCCCTTTACTACTGTCCATTCCTTCGGATGACGCTTCAATTCTTCTTCTGCAGCAATACGAGCAGCTTCTTCAGCTTTCCGTTTTTCTTCCGCAATCCGAGCCTTCTCGGCAATTGCCTTGGCAGCAGCATCGCCCAGCTTAGCAGCGGCATCATCAGCCATCTTCTTGACTTCATAATACTTGCATTCGTTGTTGGCCATCAGATTTTTCGCATTACCCAAGGCAGCGATGCCAGCATCCAACTCGGCCTTCGCGTGGGTTTCAGCATCTTCCGCTTTTGCCTTATCTGCTGCTTTGACGGCAGCAGCAATCGCTTCATCAGCAAGGGTTTTTGCCTTTGCCTTTTCTGCAACCGCATCCTGCTCGGCTTTCTTGGCAAGTTCAATTGCTTTCAGGGAAGAAGCCTTGGAATCTTTGCACTTCTTGTCGTCTGCAAAAGCCTGTGCCTTGTCCAGCATAGCTTTCGCTTCGTCAAGTTCCGTCTTCACATAGTCGGCGGCACATGCGGATTCGGCAGCCTGATAACCTTCCTTGGCAGAAGCAAGCTCCTCCGGCGGCTTGGTGCAGCAGGAAACTCCGAAGAGCACCACTGCGAAGCCCAGTACACTAATCATTCCCAAAGTTTTCTTCATATTCGTTTACACCTCCTAAAGGGTTTCATCTGCGATAAATAATACCAATTTCAAAACACGGTTGCAAGCTGAAATCTATACATTTTTTCAGTAAAATGACCGCAGCTCTTTCGAAAGCTCACATTCCTGAAGATTTCAGCTGCAAATTTCAGCTGTTTTCAGGAAAAAATTTCTCAATCACCTCTGGCTCCGGGGCTTTGGTAAAGAAAGAAATCACAACCAGACTGCCCAGTGAAATCAGCAGGGCCGGATAGATAATCGGGATGCCAAATGGATCGCCGTTCGGATTATTCAATGGGACCATAATGGCCGGCCAGATATAGCCTGCCAGCTTAAAAAATACCGTAACAAGCGTACCAAGAACAATTGAAATTAAACCGGCAGTATGGGTTACTTTCTTTGAAATCAACGCGGCCAATAACGCAGGTGTAATGGCAACTCCGTAAATCGTGTAGGCGAAATAGGCACTCTCCAGCACAGACTGCATCCGCCATGCCATGAGAAACGCCGCAATCCCAACAATAATAATCAGAATCTTCTGCTGCAGCACTCCGGCTTTCTTGTTTCCATCGTTATTTTGTTCCTTCCCTTTTCCGAAACGCCCGATTAAATCATGCATAATGGTCGTTGTCGGTGAAAGAAGGTAGTTCATCCCGGTGGAAATCACGACTGCCGTTGCGGCACCGAGAAGGAGAACCCCAACCGGCAGCGGAACCATCTTTCGTGCTGCTTCCAGGATAACTGCAGCAGGATCGATGGTACCCGCCTGAATCGGCTTCCACAGATACGCAGAGGCATACACGGCCATGATAATCACAACAGTTTCTACGATCATGGTGCCAATTACCCAGAGCCCGGCAGCCTGTTTTGCCTCCGCCGGTGTCTTTGCGCTGTAGAACTTTTGATACATGCTCTGGACACCGAGGAGAAGAAGCAGCCCGGACAAACCGATTGCCGGAATTTTCAGATAAGGATTTCCACCGAAAGCAGAACTGAAAACCTGAAAATGGGAGGCCGGAAGGATGGACTGAATTTTATGCCAGCTTCCAGCCGTCATCATTACCAGGGGCGTGGCAACCACAGTGGAAACCATGATGATAATGCCATTCGGAAGGTCGGTGTTCGCCACCGCAACCATGCCGCCGATTGCTGTGAAAAGAATAACAAAAAGTGCCGCCATGAACATGCCCTGATTTACACTTACTTTTCCGTCCGTAATTACGTTCAGAATGAACCCGCCGGCCTTGAACTGATAACTGACAATGACAGTAAAACTGATGATAATGGCAATGGCTCCGAAAATTCTGGCAACCGGCCCGTAGCGAACCTCCAGAATATCTCCCACAGTGTATTGGCCGAAGGTCCGAATTTTGGAAGCAAGAAAATAGATGATAATAATACCGATCCATGCCCCAACCGGTTGCCACAGGGCACTCCAGCCTGCCTTAGCCGCAAACTCAGCCCCGGCAATAAAAGTCCCGGAACCAATCCATGTGCAAATCAGGGTAAAAACCATCTTGGTAAGAGACAGGCTCCGCCCCGCAAGCATCATATCGTCCTTATTTTTCACCTGTCGGGACTTCCAGAAATTCATCCCGGTCAACACCAGGAGATAAGCAATAATTACCCATAAATAAATGCTCATTCATAGCTCCTTATCTTGGAATCTTTTCATTTTCCCTTTTCCTGACAAACAAATCCTCTCAAATGAGAATCAACTCCTCCTGCTCATCTCCGGCTACCACAACCTCACCGTCCAAAGTGATGAATACATCGATTTCCGTGCGGACACCCACCTTTCCCGGAATATAAATTCCAGGTTCAACGGAAAAGCAGATTCCCGGCATTAACTGCCGCTCATCCATCGTTTCCAGATTGTCAATATTCACACCATTTCCGTGGACTTCTTCTCCGATAGAATGACCTGTCCTGTGGACGAAATATTCGCCGAAACCAGCATCCACCACAACTTTACGGCATGCGTCATCAACTTCATATCCGTACACTTTTTCCCTCCGGGCAAAACGATCCCGGACAAAGTTCACAGCAGCTTTTCTGGCATCCCGTACCACATGGAAAACCTTTACGTAATCATCAGGCGGATTTTGTCCAATGTAGCCACACCAGGTAATATCATAGAAAATAGAGCCCGGTTCATCCAGTTTCGCCCAAAGATCAATGAGAACCTGGTCCCCTTTCTTGAACACAACACTGTTTTCAGCTGTCGGTTCAAAATGGGGGTCAGCGGGGTGTCCGTTGACTCCCACAATGGGGTACTCCTCCATGCAATTCAACCCTTCTTCCTTAAAACGACGGACAATAAACTGCTGCAATTCATACTCTGTTAAATCTTCTCCCCTGTCGAGGAATTCACGAATCCTTTTGAAGGCCTCATCCTTAATTGCCTGGACCCGCCTCCCGGCTTCCAGATGGCTTTGATAACCCGCCTCATCAATAATGGCCTCGAATTCCTGAACCAGGTCAGCGGAGGTGACAATCTCGACGCCAAAAGAACGAATCAACTCAATTGTTCCACCGTCCACAACGGAAACATACGGAATATTATTCATCGGTGAATATTGCATGGCAATTTTTTTGTAGCCCGCAAGCATTTCACGGAGGGATTGGTGAAGTTCCTTCCAGGAAAGATAGCTTTTCTTTTCTCCACGTAGAGGGTCAAGCTTTGTGCTTTCCACTTTGGAAACCAGACCCTTTGGCTCCCCCTCAACAGGAATAAAATAAAACCAACGCCTGGAGGTGAACTTAATCGGTAATCCAAGAATGCGGTACGCCATCAGATCCCGGTGATGAAAATCCGTCAACAGCCAACCATCCATTCCCTGCTTTCTGATAGAGTTCTGAATTTTTTTCAAGTCAAATGACATAAAGTCCCCCTGTATTTATTTTGCGTTCCCCATGGGCCAAACCCAGATTGACGTGTTTGTTGAATGTCCATCTGGAAAATGGAATTTGGGGCTTCAAGTTTATAGTTGATCATAACTTCTCATGAAGACAATACGGCCGTTATAACAAATCGGCGTTTCCATCCGCCACGTATTGGATCAGGGCTTCATCAAAAATGCGGTCGGGAATTTCTTCAGAATTTGGAAAACGTTCCCGGAAAGAATTGTAACTCCGTTCAATGTCTACGGATAACAGCTTCCGAATTCCACCCTCCTGCAGTCCCCTGTTGACTGCCTTTTCGTTGTAAAGCTTAATTTCAGATGCCAGAAGTTTTGCATACCGGATTGCCCGTTCAAGGGGAGATTCCATACCAATACTTGAAATAGATGCCCTGGAACCTGTTGAAGACTTGCTTTGAACAGATGGTATTTTTTCGGTTTCAGCAGTGCTTCTCCCGAGAAGTGCCTTGGCCTTGTATGGCATCAGGGTCAATTCTCTTGACATCAGGGACACAACTGTTTTCATGAAATCCAGCAATCCACTCTCACTGAGAACAGTCAAAACAAATCCGGCCGGCTTGAATTTAAGCGTCAACGGCAACACATACACATCGCTGATACCTGAAAACTGGTCCTTGATCTCATCGGGAAGAGGAGAATCCGCCAGAGTCATTGGTTCATTGAACCGCTCCACAGCTACCGTCATGCCTTTCTGGGGGAAAACCTTGTGTAGGGTCGCATCATAGCAACTCGCCCCACCACCCTTAAAAATAAAAAAACCATTGTAATCGCAGAAATCTCCACAAATCTTCAGAAAAGACGCAATGAGGCTGACCTGATCTGAAATATTCGCCCATTCTTCCTCAATTCCTCCGAGGCGCGCCATTGCCTCAACAAGATAGCCCTTATCCGCCTCTCCATTCTGCTTCAACACATCCAGCATCCGCTCTAATTCCTCGGGAGAAACCCCCTGCCCCTTTCCGGGAAGCTCGGAAATCTCCTTTTTGAAATCATGCAGGCTTTGTTCAATTTTTGTATTTATGAAATTTACAAGCAATTCAACTAATTCGTTCATAATGCCCCTCGTTCCTTTTGCAATCATCTTACCCTACCCCTCCCAAACGGTCAAGTGTTGAAGAAAGACATGTCTCTTAACTCCATATTGACCTATCTCTTGATTCAGCAGGTATTCTTCATTTGTAGCAGATTGGTCCAATTGAGTGAGAACCCTGGAGATGAAGAATGTGCGCAAGTCTTGCCCTGTTTCGTAGCATGAATGAGGTTAAGGTTTTTTTCCCGAACCCAGCAGCCCGGATTTTGTGCAGGACAAAATCAGGAGTAATAGTAAATGCCGTCTGGGACCGTCGAAACGGAAAAAAGGACCCGGAATCCGGCTTCCCCGTGACCGGATGGCCCCGCCTTGAGAATAACCGGAAACTGAAATGGGACCGGTTCAATGGGGGAAAGGTACATATACCCGCCACGGCTTACATGGAAAAAGATCAGAAAAAACAGAGTCATTGGTTTCAACTGGAGAAAAAAACAATTTCTGGTTGGCATCCTTCTTAGAAATCAGGACTTCAAAATAGTTTATGTCGTAACCGTGCCCACTCCAGCCGAGTTCAGGCACATTCACGACCACTGGGTTCTGATCAATCAGCTTACAGGCGTAGGCAAGCCCGCTCTCTGAAAGAAATGAGGGCGGAAAAGTAAGGAATTGAGCGTTCCGTATGGACGTGGGGGCAAAAAATTCAGAAGATTCACCCATCTCAGTCATTTCCTCACTCAACCTTGTATTCCCCATATCTTATACTTCTCCATTCCAAAGTAAATGCTTTGATTGGTTTTATCTGACTTTTTGTATCTTCGTGATTTTGCATTTCCCCTCAGCGTGCTCTGCATACTCAGCGCTGAATCCCCTCTTCTCCTGACCAAAGACTGTGATAAAATTATGAAAATTCTTCTGAGAAAGGAGTAGATTATGAAGTCAAAATGGATTATTCCAGTAATTCTGGTCGTACTGGTTGGCATCCCCGCTGCAAATGCCGTGGAGCTGGGACAGGTACCGCCAACAGTTCAACTCTCCGGTGAAAAAGGCGGTCGGGTAGATGGAACTCCCTGGTCGTCCACCGAAATCAAGGGTAAAGTCTATACCCTCATGTACGTGGACCCGGACGCGAAAGACATGAACATCCCCACTGAAAAAGCCTTAAAAGCCCAGAATTTCCCCAAAAACATCTACGGTTCCATCGCCATCATCAACATGAATGCCACTTGGAAACCGAATTTTATTATCAACAAGATTCTGAAAGGGAAACAAAAAACTTATCCGGATACAATTTATGTCCGGGACATGGACTATTATATTTCCAAGGCATGGAAATTGAAAAAAAATGGAAGCTACGCTGTGCTCTGCTTTGACCAGGATGGAAAACTGATTTTTCTGAAAGATGGCAAGCTTTCAACAGGAGACACTCAGAAACTCATTGAAAGCATCAAAACCGCACTGAAGCCAATGGAAGAAAAACCGGCCCCGACAGAACAATCCGCCCCAACAGAGGAAGGTGAAACAAAATAGGCTGGCTTTTGACATCAGTTACTTTGAAAATCCAACGGGCTAATTGGAAACGATGAACCTCGATTCAGGTGAAATTGTCATCCTGATTCACGGGCTTGCAAGGACACACCGGTCCATGTCAAAAATGGGCCGGATCCTTGCTACTGCCGGGTTTTTACCTATCCTACTCCGTTATCCCTCCCGGAAATATCAACTGAAAAAACTGGCAGACAACTTCATTGTCCCGGAAATTCAACGAATCTTATCCACCACGCAAAGGCCCGTGCATTTCGTCACCCACTCCATGGGTGGAATACTCCTTCGCATCGTGCTCCTGGAACTGCCCACAGAAAGGATCGGTCGATCCGTTATGCTGGCACCCCCGAATCACGGTTCTGAAATCGTAGATAAAATGCGAAAACACGCCTGGTTTCGGCATTTTTTCGGGCCTGCGGCCCTGGAACTATGCACAGCAGACGGAATCCTCCCGAAACAACTGCCGCCACTGCCACCCCGTTGCGGAATCATTGCCGGTGACCGCTCTGCCTTCCACCTCTTTGATTCCACTCTTCCTGGCCCCCACGACGGAACCGTCAGTGTTGCCAGTACAAAGGAAGAAGGCGCCGAAGCCCACATCATCCTGCACACCAGTCATCCATTCATCATGTCAACCAGTGAAGTAATTGAAAACACCGTCTATTTTCTCCAATACGGCAGATTCCTCACGAAATAGAATCGGACAATGCACCACGGAGGGAGAAGAGAGGGAGGAACGGTGTCCACTTTTCCCTCACGACGGGCAATAAAGAGTATTGGTTAAAAGGCCCCAGGCCTTTCCTATGGGTAAATTATCGAAAAAACAAAATCGGAAGCATCTGACAAAAGCCGATGGAAGA
>QMQE01000014.1 GCA_003650445.1 Acidobacteriota bacterium
AACGAGCAACGCAGAGCTGGTTCGATAGAACGGCTACCCGAAGGGCCGGGGCGGACGACGACCGTCTGCTGTGTTCCAGCTCCTCACCGATGCGCAGAGGCATCGCTGTCGTCGCTGCGCCTTACATCCGGTCATCGTGCGCACCCGGCGGAACCGGCTTCAGTCCCCGGACTGGACCCAACATCTCGATCCCCAGGTTGGTGCGCTCAACTGAAGTTTTGCTCCCGCCCGGGATCGAAATAAGGAATTGTATACTTTTAACCGGAAAGTTAAGCCCTGGCTGCTTCGCAGGCCGGAAGATGAGAGAGCAAAACGGGGACTGGCAGAGAGTGCGAGTTAAAGTGCGAGTGAGCGAAAGAAGGGGGTCAGGCCATTCCCTGTTTTGTTTCCGCTAATCACAAATTACAAGTTACGAATCACGGCCCACAGAGTGGGCGTTATGCGTGGGCGTGGGCGGCAGAAAAAGAAGTAGGGGTAGGGGTAGGAGTAGGGGTAGGGGTAAGATAAATCAAAGAGTTGGCCATTCACTGTCTTTTGATTTACCCTGATTTTCTCATCTTTCATTTAGCACTCAACACCTATCACTCAACATTCGGCGCAACGCGCCGCGGGAGTAGGGGTAAGAAAAATCAAAGAGTTGGCCATTCGCTATCTTTTGATTTACCCATCACCCATCACTCATCACTCATCGCCCATCACTCCCATCTCATCCATTCTGTCCCGCTTGTCTGGTCAGTTTCCAGAGCCATATGGCAAGCACTGCGGCGAGCATTAACACGATGAGGATGAGGGCAATCCGGGAGAATTCAGGAGTCCAGGGTTTTTCGGCCTGCTGGAAGTCGGTGTTTCTTACCGGTGGCTCCGGCTTTATGGTGGTGGAATTGTGTTGTTCCCAGTTGTCCGGGCGGATGAAGCGGGCTACATCAAAGTGAGGGGCCGGAACTTTGGGATTGCCGTAGCAGAGAACAGCGTCCTTGAGGGGGTTGGTTTCCGGAATAAGGAAGAGGTTGCGTCGAACCCAAGTCAGGCGGAGTGCGGTAATGGCAAGGGGCGCGTTGTCGCCGTTGAAGATAGTCAGTTTGTAATTTCCGGTGTCAGAGGGCTGTGTGGCGAGGGAAACCCGTTGTTGTGTTTTGTTTCCCAATGAGAATTTGTAGAATGTGCCCCTGGCAAGTGAGATGTCGTGGCGGTCCAGTGTGATTCGTTCTCCTTTGAGGGATACGGACCGGTAGAAGACGGGGTTTGTGGTTTCAATGGCTATGCTGGAGATGGGGATGCCACTGGAGAATGACAGTATGGTGTTGCCGGCTGCATCTGTTTTTGTGTCGAAGTTTGTCAATTTTATTGTGTCTGAGGTGTCGGTCTCAGTACTTCTGGCCCGGGTGGACGCGGTTACTGAATTGATCCTGAACGGGGTGGAGGCTTTGCCGGTACTGGAGAATTTCAGGCCTTTGTAATTCAATTGAATGGCCTCGTTTTCAGGAGGTAGTTCGACATCTGCCAATTGGATTCGAAACCACCTGCATTTGATGGGATTAAATGAGACAGATGTTTTGCGCAGGTCTACATTTTGACTGAAATCAAAAATACTCTCATTGAGAAGGGGGGTCCAGTTTTTTCTGTCGTCACTGGTACTGATGGAGATTGATTTTCTGAAATCGCGGTTGGGAGTGGAGAAAAATAGCATTCGAATGGGTTGAGCCGTTGCCGGGACTTCAAGGATCATGGAGCACATTCTTTTGCTTGCGTTAAAGTCAAGAATTTTCAGCCGGTATTGAGCACGGGAAACTGCGGGTTTGTGTTCTCTCAGGATTGTGAAGGGAATGAGTGTTTCATCCGGAGAAAAAACTCGAATGTCCCTTTGGTCAATGGTGGTATGGTTCAACACTTCTCCCGGGAGTATGATTCTGTAAATATTCCCGGGTTTCAACGGCCCTGGAAGGGTTCGGGCATACTGGAAGTTTTTCGGTTTCAGTGGCCCCGTGGCTGCTGCAAGACAGAAAAACAGAAGCAGTGGAAGAATAAATCTACTTCGTCTCATTTTCATTCCCGTTGTTGATGGCTTGGCTTTCCGTGAGTAATTTTCCGCGGAACCGGTGATAGAGCCAGGAGGATCCGATAAGGAGCAGGCCGAGAACCAGGAACGACAGAATACGAAACGGTGTGGTGAAATGGGAAATGTCCATAAAGAAAACCTTAAATAACGTGACGAGGAAGATTCCAATGGCGGTTTTTCTCATTGTACTGTTTGCAAGGCGGAACCCCTGCACCATCAGCAGAGACGCGAAAATTGCCCAGAGTACAGAAATGGAGGCAAAGCGTGCCCCACCTGCATACTGGTGAAAAAACGCAGCGGTCTCAATGGTCAGCGCAAGAAAGAGTGATGCACCGAAAATGCTGGTAAAGACGCTGCCGAGCTTGTTCCAGCTTATTCCGATGGCTGCGCGGAGTTTTCGCCCTCCCCAGAAAAGAGAGCCGAGAAGTGCTGCAAGGGTAAGGAGCCGTTCCAGCAAATCCTGTGTGTATGGAATCTTGAACCAGGACCACGTCCGATTCAGACGGAAGACTACCGGATAGTCATAGAGAAAGAGTTTGCCTGTAACGAGGAGGGTGAGTACGATGCCGGTGATTGTCATCCATTTTCTGTCCAGCTTCAGTCCCAGCCAGAGGAGGAAAGCCGCTTCCAACGCCCAGAAAATGGTGATCCAGTTTGAGGAAAAGAGGATGGGCACTGTGAGAACGAGGAAAAATACGGCGTTGGCGATGAGGTACCAGAATGCCGACCCTTCCACGGATTCGTGTTCCGAGAGCCAGTTGGCCAGTGTAAGGAAAACAATGGCAATGAAAAGAGTGACAATGGAGACGTAAGGGGTGCTGAACTTCTCTGCTACCATGGCGAAGGCAAATCCAAATGCGATGAGGGCATTGGGTGCGGCAAACCATAGACTGCCAACGGACCTGCTTTGTTTATGGTACAGGGTACTGGCCACAGGAAGAAGGGCGTAGATGATGAAAAAGAGCATAAGAAAGGTGATGGATGGCCAGAAGTCGTTGATTTTGTAATAGGGAGCATACCAGCCGGTGTAGAGAAGCCAGGTGAACACGAAGCCGAGGGATTCAAGCAATCGCCAGTTTTTCTTTGTGGCCAGTGCAAGAATTCCCAGGTTGAGAATGGCCATGTAGCTCATGAGGGCAAGCTGCTGGGGGTGATGGGGAGAAAGAAAAAGTGGTGTCAGAAAGCCGCCCAACGTTCCCAATGCGGCCAGCCATTTGGCATCGTACACGACGGCCAGCACACATGAAAAGATTGTAATCAGAATCATCAGGGCGAAGGAAAGCCACATTGGAATAATGTGATAAAGCTGAAATCCGGCAAATGTGGAAAAGTAGAGAACCGCTATACCTCCTCCGGCAAGTGATAACCCGAAACTACGAAGTTCTTTCTTGCGAAACCATTCTCCCATGCCCAGGAATGCCATCCCCCAGAAATAGGAAAGGGCAATTCGCCCGGCTGGGCCGACCCAGCCTTTGGTAAAGGAATATTTAAGGAAATAACCCACAGCGAACACCATGGTGATGATGCCGATGATGAGCAGCCATTTCTGGCCGAAACGGAATTCCCCTTCGCCGATTTCTGCTGCTTGCGGGAGGGCGGTTTCAGGTTCAGCTTGGCCTTTAGAGCTCTTGCGGACATGAAATTCTGTCGGCAGATTGTCCTCAAATTCGGTTATGACTTGTGAATCGGGACTGGTTTTCGGAATCTTCGCTTCTGATATTCCGTATGGTTCGTTTGCGGTTTCATTCAGGGAATCTGTTACCAGTGCTTCAAGGCGGTTGAGATTGCCGGAGAGGGCACCAAGGGATGTGTCAAGGTAGGTTTTCAGGGTGTGAAGATAAGAAAGTTGTTCTTTTACATCAAAATAGAGTGAAATTTTCTCAGATGCTTCTTTGCTGAACACTGCACCGCAATTGGGACATTGGCTGCAACGTTCCGTAAATGTTTCATGGCATCTCGGACACTTCATTTGTACCTCCCTCTTACCGGATTCAAAAATGATAACAGCGTTATCCGGTTGGCTGAAATGATTTCATAAGGCAAGTGTAGCGAAAAAACCGGGGGAATGAAAGGGCGATGAGTGAAAGGTGATGAATTAAGGGTGAAAAAAATGGTGTTCGGGGTTCTGAATTGTATTATCCACCACTTACTGTCATTCGAAAAATTTCTGTTCCTCTTCTTTTATTGGGAGTTTTTCCGATGGCGTTGATGATGATGGTGGTTTCGTTAATTGCGTAAATACCAATATAGCCCGGTTGTTTTGCAATGCGTTTTTGAATGAGTTTCCTGCTTGGGTTATAGGGGTTTTTCAGGTAGCTGAATTTTGGATCACGGGCAAGGATGTTGACCAGGTTTCTTGCCTTAATCCGTTTTCCGAGTTTATCCGGGATACCATCTCCGTTTGTGTCTGCGTAGCGTTCTGACAAATCTGATGAATTAGCTGAATTGAGCCAGAGCTGAAGGGTTTTGGCTATTGAATTGGCATTTTCTTTCAGGAAGCTGAGCTTTGCCCGGCGCTGGGCACCGAGGTAACCGGGAATGGCGATGGCGGCCAGTATTCCAATGATAGCAACCACAATCAATAACTCAATGAGTGTAAACCCGTTTTGCTTGTGGCTGTTGAAGGGTTTTGTGCGATTTATCATGGACTCCTCCATCTATTTTCATTTACAGCATATGTGATGCAAGAAGAATACCGAAAAATCTATGTGTCAGAAATAAAAGAGGGAAGAATCTTTACAGGCCAAAAATAGTGACAAAATTTGTCACTTACTACAAAATTTTGTCACTGAATGGAGGTGGAAAGCACTTGGGCACATCAAATCAGTGTTTCAAAGGTGTTTGTGTGGAGTCAGACGTAGTCAATGCGGGATGCGGCAAGGGTACTGCCGAAAAGGCCCATGGTAATGGAAAGGAGAATGATTCCGGCGAAGTATGAGAGGGGCAGGGAGGTGATTCTGGACAGGAAGGGGAGGTACTGGAAATGGGCAAGGTAGTGGGCACGGATGACAGAGATTAATCCACTGCCGAACAGCGCACCGAGAATGCCGCCAAAGAGGCCCTGCAAGGTGCCCTCAATGGTGAAGGGTGCCCGGATATATTTCATGTCTGCTCCAACGAGCTGCATGATTGCGATGTCGTTCTGGCGGGCAAGGATAGTGATGCGGATAACATTGTAGATGGTGAAAATAGAGGCCAGAATAAGGATTACAGCAATAAGGGCAATGAAGAAAGATACAGCGGATGAAAGGGATTTCAGTTGGGACAGAAAAAAGTGAGGAGAGTAAATGCTCTCTACAATGCTGTAGGGTTTTAATACCTGTTTCACACTGGCAACTGCGGTTGTGTTGATGCGAAGCCGGATGCTGATGGGGAGGGGGTTTTCTTCTATACTGCTTTGAATTTCACCTGCGAGGGGGAACCGTTTTGCAAGTTTCTTCATGCCTTCATCGGGAAGTACCAGTTTGACATTGCTTACGCCTTTCAGAGTTTCCAGGTAGAGGGCGAGGTCTTTTCCTTCTTTGGCACTTGTGTCCGGGGTTAGAAAAATGGAATATACCGGATTATTTTCCATTCCTTTCAGGTAAGTGTCCACGTTAAAAAAGACTGTTGAAAACAAGGTGATGATAGCAATAGACACGGAGATGATGAGAATGGAAAAGATACTGAGCATTCTGGAACGGGTGAAGTTGGCCCAGCCCTCCCGGATGTAAAAACTGAAATCAATAAGTAGTTTCATTTTCTATGCTCCTGCAGGTGGCCGTGGTCGAGGTGGAGTGTACGTTTGCGCATCTGTTTGATCATTTCCCGGTCATGGGTAGCGATGAGAACAGTGGTGCCACGGCTGTTGATTTTTTCAAATAGTGCCATGATTTCCAGGGAGAGGTCAGGATCCAGGTTGCCCGTGGGCTCATCCGCCAGGAGGATGAGGGGTTCGTTTACCAGTGCCCGGGCGATGGCGATGCGCTGCTGTTCCCCGCCGGAGAGCTGGCGTGGATAGTCGTTGTAGCGGTGTTGGAGCCCCACCAGTTTCAGGACGTAGAAGGCCCGGTCCCGCAGGAAAGATGCCGGGTAGCCCAATACTTTCAGGATGAAGACGATGTTCTCAAAGACGGTACGGTTTTCTAAGAGTTTGAAGTCCTGGAAGACGACCCCGATTTTTTTCCTGAAATCCGGGATCTGGCGTTTTCCAAGGGCGATGGTGTTTTGATTGTTTGCCACGACCCTGCCGTAGGAGGGAAGTTCTTCCCGGAAGATGAGTTTCAGAAAGGTGGTTTTTCCGGCGCCGCTTGGGCCGGTGAGGAATACAAATTCCCCTTTACCAATGGAAACGTTGACTTCGTGGAGGGCCCGATTTCCCTTTTCATACACCTTGCTCACATGAAAAAAATGTATCATGGCTTCAAAAAGGAAACAGTCTCCTTTGCGATATCTTCGGCGGTGAGGCCGTAGGCTTTAAGCAAGTCGCCTGCCTTGCCGGAACGTCCGAATTTTTCAATTACACCCATTCTGCGAAGGGGGGCCGGGTGGTTTTCCGACAGGGTTTCCGCCACTGCGGAGCCCAGCCCGCCGATGATGTTGTGCTCTTCCACGGTGAGGGCGTTTCCGGTTTTTGAAACAGACTGAACAATTGTTTCTGTGTCCAGGGGCTTTAATGTTGAAATGTTGATGATTTCAGCGTTAATTCCAACATTTTTCAGTAATTCTGCGGCGTTCAGAGCTTCTGCAACCATGACGCCGCAGGCGAAGATGGAGATGTCCATGCCTTTTCTGAGGATGCGGGCTTTTCCATGTTGAAATTCAACAGATTCGTCAAAGATTACAGGGGTGGCAGAGCGAGGAAGCCGCACGTAAACAGGGCCGATGTAGTCTGCTGCAAAGCGGATGGCGGCTTTTGTTTCAAAGTAGTCTGCCGGGACGATGACGGTGAGGTGTGGCAGCACACGCGTAAGCGCCATGTCTTCCAATGCCTGGTGGGTGGCGCCGTCTTCTCCCACTGTGAGCCCGGCGTGGGTGGCGACGATTTTGACGTTTTTGTTCCCGAGGCAGACGGCCTGGCGAACCATTTCCCATGCCCGGCCGGTGGCGAAGATGGCAAAGGAGCTGGCAAAGGGGATTTTCCCTACAGTGGCAAGGCCGGCGGCGGTTGTAATCATGCTCTGTTCCGCGATTCCCATGTTAAAGAACCGGTCCGGAAATTCTTTGGCAAAGAGGGCGGTTTTTGTGGAACCGGAGAGGTCCGCATCCAGTACAACGATATCCGGATTTTCTTTTCCCAGTTCCAGCAGGGTTTCGCCGTAGGCGACCCGTGAAGCTTTCTTTTCCATATTTTTACTCCGTCAGCAGGGTTTTGATTCGGTTTTCTACAAAGTCCAGGGCGGTGGTGTTGTGAGCGCCTTCGGGGATGATGATGTCGGCCCACCGCTTGGACGGTTCCACAAATTCTTCGTGCATGAGTTTTACCTGATTTAGATACTGGTCAATGACGTTCTGCAGGTCCCGGCCACGCTCGTTGATGTCCCGGAGAATCCGTCTCAGAACCCGAACGTCGGCATCGGTATCCACGTAGAGTTTGATGTCAATGAGTTGCCTCAGCTCCGGTATGACAAATATGAGGATTCCTTCCAAAATGATAACCTTACGGGGCTCAATTTTCAGGAATTGGCCGGGTTTCCGGGTGTGGGCGGTATAGTCGTAAACCGGTTTTTCCACCGGGTTCCCTTTTTTAAGGTCCCGCATGTGCTGAATCAGCATGTCAAAGTCCACCGAGTTGGGGTGGTCAAAGTTGATTTTTCTCCGGTCTTCCAGCGGAAGATGGCCGAGGTCCCGGTAGTAGGAGTCCTGATCCATCAGGACAATCTCATTTCCCGGGAAGCGGCGCATAATTTCTTTTGCAAAGGAGGTTTTGCCGGATCCGGTGCCCCCGGCGATGCCGATGAGAAGGTTTTTCATGGCGCCAGCTCTTCCATGGCGATTTTGTACTCTTCGTCGTTGGGGGGTGAACCGTGGAATTTGTAGTTGTTTTCCATAAAGGAAACGCCCTTTCCTTTAATCGTGTGTGCAATGATGACGGAGGGTTTGTCCGTTACCATGTGGGCGGCTTGAACCGCTTTGTCAATTTCATTGAAATCATGGCCGTTGATCTCCTGGACATGCCAGTGGGATGCTGCGAATTTGTCCGCTACCGGGTTGACGTTCATGACATCTTTTACGTTTCCGTCTATCTGCAGCCCGTTCAGGTCCACGAACACGGTGAGATTTGCCGTCTTGTAATGGCCGGCGGACATGGCGGCCTCCCAGATGAGGCCTTCCTGGCATTCTCCGTCACCGAGAATAGCAAAGACATGTCGTTTGGAAGCGGCGAGGCGCATTCCAAGGGCCATTCCCACCGCCTGGGGGAAGCCCTGGCCGAGAGAGCCTGTGGTGACGTCCACGCCGGGGACAAATTCATTTTCAGGATGGCCCTGGAGGATGGAATCAATCTGGCGAAAGCGCTTCAGCTCAGCTTCCGGGAAGAATCCCTTTTCTTCGAGGCAGGAATAGAGTGCCGGGGTTGCGTGCCCTTTGCTCAGCACCAGGCGGTCTGTGGACAATACATCACGGTTTTGTACCGGATATTCCATTTCATGAAAAAACAGATATGTTAATACGTCAATGATAGACAGAGACCCGCCCGGATGGCCGGATTGAGCCGTATATACCATTTCCACGATTTCTCTTCGAAACTTTTGGGCCAGT
This sequence comes from Acidobacteriota bacterium, assembly GCA_003650445.1. Taxonomy (GTDB): domain Bacteria; phylum Acidobacteriota; class Holophagae; order Thermotomaculales; family Thermotomaculaceae; genus UM-FILTER-49-7. The sequence continues at coordinate 8,795 of QMQE01000014.1, forward strand.
GCCTTCAACTGTTTAACTTCTTCCTGATTCAAGCTGTCCTCCCGGTCGAAAATTGATGGCTTGGCCCCGCAGTTCACAAAAGGCAACACATTATTGCGGGGCTGCCCTTTCCTGTGTATCTCCATTGTAAAAGACAAATGTGAACCCTGCAACTTGAAAAGCATTGCAAAGGAATTCTGATGCGTTACAATGAATCTGCAAATTTTTTCGAGGAGAAATGTTATGGGTTTACGGGAAGACGCGTTAGCGTACCACGGGGAAGGCCGAAAGGGTAAACTGGAAGTCACCCCATGCAAACCGTGCGAAACATCGAAAGAGCTGGGTTTGGCATATACACCGGGTGTGGCAGCCCCATGCCTGGAAATTGAGAAAGATCCCAGCCTGGCTTACGAATATACAAACAAGGGAAATCTTGTAGGTGTGGTTTCCAACGGTTCCGCAGTCCTCGGGCTGGGAAATATCGGCGCACTGGCCGGAAAACCGGTAATGGAGGGAAAAGGCGTTCTCTTCAAACGGTTCGCAGATATTGATGTGTATGATATCAACCTGGATACGAAGGACCCGGATGAGATTATCAAAGCGGTGAAGCTGTTGGCTCCTACTTTCGGGGGGATTAACCTGGAAGATATCAAGGCGCCGGAATGTTTCTATGTGGAAGAAGAGCTGAAAAAACAATTGGACATTCCGATTTTTCATGATGACCAGCATGGAACTGCAATTATCTGCACAGCTGCTTTTCTCAACGCGTTGGAGATTACGGGCAAGAAAATTGAGGAAGTGAAATGTGTGTTCACCGGTGCCGGGGCGGCGGGAATCGCTTGTGCCAAACTCTTTGTCCTGATGGGTGTCAAGAAAGAAAACCTTTTCATGACAGACAGCAAGGGAATCATCTACAAGGGCCGTACTGAAGGGATGAACCCCTACAAAGAACAGTTTGCCAGGGATACCGAGCTTCGGACGCTGGCTGAGGCCATCAAGGGCGCAGACGCCTTCCTCGGCGTGTCGGCCAAGGGCATTCTGACCCAGGAAATGGTCAAAACCATGGCGAAAGACCCGATTATTTTTGCCATGGCGAACCCGGATCCGGAAATTACACCGGAGGAAGTGGCAGCAGTCCGTGACGATGCCATCATGGCAACCGGCCGTTCTGATTACCCCAACCAGGTGAACAACGTTCTGGGATTTCCCTTTATTTTCAGGGGGGCACTGGATGTGCGGGCCACTCAAATTAACGAAGAAATGAAGGCGGCGGCGGTCCGCGCGCTGGCAGACCTGGCGAAGGAAGAAGTACCGGATTATGTCACCCGTGCCTATGGCGGTGAAAAATTCAAATTCGGGCGGAATTACATTATTCCGAAACCATTTGATCCCCGCGTGCTGTATTGGGAAGCCCCGGCAATTGCCAAGGCGGCAATGGACAGTGGTGTTGCCCGAAAGCCTATCAAAGACTTTGACGAATACCGCGCAAGATTAGAGATGATGTTGGATAAGTCCAGGGAATTCCTCCAGGTGATTTTTGACAAGGCAAAAGCGAACCCGAAGCGGATTGCCTTCCCGGAGGGAGACAACGAACAGATTCTCTCCGCCTGCCGGGAATTGATTGTGGATGGCGTGTGCAAGCCGATTCTCATCACTAATGACGACGAAGAAGTGAAGGCAAAGCTGGCGCATCACGGGATTTCAGAAAATGAGGTTGAAATCGTCTGTCCCCTGAATGATGACGATTATCCCGACTACGTGTCAGAATATTACAACCTCAGGAAGCGGAAAGGCGTTACGCCGACTGACGCTCAGAAACGGATGCTGGATCCCCACTATTTTGGCTCCATGATGGTCAGAAAGGGCCGCGCGGATGGACTTCTCGGTGGTTTGACACACAACTACCCCACCATCGTCCGGCCGGGCCTGGAAATTATTGATAGAAAAAAAGGCGTCAGTAAGGTCGCCGGGCTTTACATCGTAATTGTCAAGGGCAAACTACTGTTCTTTGCCGATACAACGATGAACATCACGCCCAATGCCGAAGAATTGGCGGACATTGCCATTCAGGTGGCGGATTATGCCAGAAATTTTAACGTGGAACCAAAAGTGGCAATGCTGTCCTTCTCCAACTTCGGCAGTTCCGAGCACCGCTACGCCGAAAAAATGCGGGAAGCTGTCCAGATTTTAAGGGGAAAAGCTCCCCATATTCTTGTGGACGGAGAAATGCAGGCGGATACCGCTGTAGTTCCGGAAATTATGGAAGAACACTATCCCTTCAGTACATTGCAGGGTGGGGCAAATGTTTTGATATTCCCGGATTTGGATGCAGGAAACATTGCATATAAACTTCTGCAGCGCTTAGGTGGAGCAACGGTTGTGGGACCTGTCCTGGTTGGTTTCAAACAGCCGGTGAATATTTTGCAGAAACACGCGGAATTGAAAGAAATTTTGAATATGGCCGCACTGACGGTGGTCGAAGCGCAATAATTTTGTAAAAGAAAGCCGGGGGTGAATTTTGCACTCCCGGTCTTTCTGTTTCATAGGGAGGCTTTTTGGCAGATCCTTTTGGAAATTTGCAGGTTGACTACAAGAAAGGGGAAATGGTTTACAAGGATGGGGACAATGCGTCTGTGATGTTTGTCATATCCAAAGGAACTGTAAAGCTATTCAAGAAAGATTCCACCGACCAGCAGATTGATCTTGGTCTTTACCACAAAGGGGACATTTTCGGGGAACTGGGGGTCATTGAAGGCGGAAAGCGTTACGAAACTGCCGTTGCGGTAGAAGATACCAGAATAGTGGTAATCAACCGTGAAATGTTTATGACCCTGATAAGAAAGAACCCTGAAATTTCAGTCAAAATGATCCGTAAATTCTCCGAACGGCTCAGTGATGCAACACAAAAAATTGATGAATTGGTGAAGCGAACCGGTTTTACGAAATCATCCGATATGTTTGCCATTTTAAAAGTACTTGGAAGCAATCAGGTTTTCCCATTGGCGCTGAAAAGAAATCTTATTGGGAGATATGATCCTACCATTGGCATTTGTCCCGATATTGATATCAGTATGTTTGATCCGCAGAAAACAGTTTCCCGGAAGCATGCGGTGATTATCCATGAAAATAGCGAGAGTTTTATGGAAGAGGAGATGGGCGTGATCAACGGTACTTACCTGAATGGTGAGAAGCTGGAATCCGGACAGCGGTATCCGTTGGCAGACGGAGACCGAATTCACTTTGGCCTGGTGGCCTGTGAGTATTCAGAACGGATTGATGAATAAAGACTTTAAAGTTCCCAAGATTCCCAAAGAGCTGGAGATTCTCCGAGAGGGGGCAAGTGGTTTTCATCCCTGCCGTGTCTTTTTGAGCAGTTTATCACGGCACCATCGTGGCCCAGAGACGGTTACGGAATTTCTCAATGACGGGATGGCCTTTGTCCCCGTGGAGCTGGACGGGAAAATCAGCGTCCTGAATCTATATAACGTCATCGCATTTCGGGACATTTCCAGACAAGTTGAAGGCTTTGGGAAACTGTTTCAATTGACATTGGAAAAAGCACGGCTCTTTGTCGTCCAGTCCGGGGAAAGGTTGCCGGAAAGCCGTGGCCGCACCCAGGATTACCTCAATACGGAAGGTACTTTTCTGGAATTTGTTTTCGAAAACGCACAATTTTATGTAAACAAAAGATATATTATCTCGGCGGTAGATCAATGACAAATATTGAAAAAATGTTGAATGCGGTTCTTCAGCTGAATGGGAAGGCACTGGTGTTGACTGAAGGTGAAATTCCTGTCGCAATCATTGGCGATGGAGAACGCAAACTTACAAAATTTCCCCTTGGGGAGCGTGAAATCGGATTGCTGCTTTCAGAGTGGAAGACAATATCCGCTGGAGGAGACCTTGCCAGGGTCGGTTCGGACTCTTTTCGGATGTCAACTGAAGGCGGGCAGATTATTTTTCAACATGAAATTTCTTCTGAGCCGGTAACACAAGCAGTCAATATTAAGAGACTTCTTGAATTTATTGTGGAAAAGGGGGCATCAGACCTTCACCTTTCATCCGGCTGTAAGCCGATAATCCGGATGGATGGCGATATTGTAACATTGAAAGAATTTTCCCCAGTGACGGAAAACGATCTGATTGAACAGATGAAGGCAATTGTACCGGGAAAGGCGATTGAGCAATTTGAAGAAACAAATGATGTGGATCTGGCCTATTCAATACCGGGACTGGCGCGTTTTAGAACCAACATTTTTAGAGATCACCGCGGTGCGTGTGTGGTATTCCGTGTGATTCCATCGGAAATTCTTACACTTGACCAATTGGGTGTTCCAAAGGAAGTGGTAGCACTAACCAGCCTCAGCAAGGGCCTTATCCTGGTAACCGGACCGACCGGGAGCGGGAAATCCACAACACTGGCATCCCTGGTTGATTACATCAACCAGACTCAGAGCAAGCATATTATCACCATTGAAGACCCATTGGAATTTATCCATGAGAACAAGAAATCCCTTGTGAATCAGCGGGAAATCCATACCCATACCGAATCATTTAAAAAATCCCTGCGGGCAGCGCTGCGGGAAGACCCGGATGTGGTCCTCGTCGGTGAAATGCGGGACCTGGAAACCATCGCCATCGCAGTAGAAATGGCTGTAACCGGGCATCTTGTGCTGGGGACACTGCATACAGCGACGGCAGTAGGAACTGTTGACAGAATTGTGGATCAGTTTCCAGTGGACCAGCAAGCTCAAATCCGCGTAATGTTGTCTGATTCATTAGTTGGGGTTGTCTCTCAGGTTCTATGTAAAAAGAAAGGTGGTGGGCGGGTTGCCGCATATGAAGTGCTGATTGTCACACCGTCTGTGGCGAACCTGATCCGGGAGAGCAAGACATTCCAGATTCCGTCACTGATGCAGACGGGGAAAGGGTTGGGGATGCAACTGATGAATGACGCCCTTGTTGCACTGATTGAAAAGGGGACTGTGTCTGTGGCAGATGCCATTGCCCGGAGTACCGAACCGGACGACTTAAGAAAAACACTGAAAACAAAGCGGCTGGAATAGGGCCATTTTGGGGGGCCTGAACCCACACTACCGCTTTCAGCGGTAGCACGGAACTTTCCCCGACACAGTAGCCGACAACGTCCACGGGGAAGAGGGAAGAAAAACGCCGGATGATGGAAACGAGCTTTTCTTTTTCCACGTCCCTGAGGTAGAATTCTCCACCCACCGCCCGGGAGATGAAGTGGTAATACGCCGTTTCCCCTTTTCCTTTCTTTTTCCCTTTCTTTTTAATAATTGCTTTTTCCCTTGACATTCTATTACGCCTTGCTATTTTTGTACTACAGAACGATTATCGTTCAAAATTGCAAAAGGTGAGATTATGAAACAGGAAAAATTAGAAGCCATACTAACAACGGCCAAGAAGATGTTCGCCAGGTACGGTCTCAGGAAAACAAGTCTTGATGAAATCGCACGGCTGGCAAGGGTGGCAAAGGGTACTATCTATAACTATTTTGGAAGCAAAGATCGTGTTTATATGGAAGTTCTCCGGAGAGAAGCAGATGAGATTATAAAAAACATATCATTGGCTGTGGACAAAGTAGTCTCGCCACAAGAAAAGTTTGTTGCCTTTTTCCGTGCCAAATCCCAATATCTGCGTCAGGCTACAACTATTCTTGACCTGGATGGGGAAGGCGTAGGAACATGTATGCTTTCTGCCGAGAGTATTCGAAATGATTTTTTTGAACAGGAAGTACATCTCATTGACTCGATTTTAAAGGAAGGCATAGAAAAGGGTGTGTTCCGGTTAAATAATGCCTCTTTTGCCGCGAGATCCATTGGTTATGCATTGAGAGGCTTTGAGTGTAACAGGTCGGGTCATGAAAACGAGGAACAAATTGATCACTATCGTACTGGATTGTTGAACCTCATTTTTACCGGACTGCTGGTTGGGAAAAGCTCGGGTCAGAGATGAAGATTTATATCTTAAATTTATTGTTTTCCTTTTTCTTTTTTTCTATTCTCGGATGGATATTGGAGGTGTCTTACCGTTCTTTCCGTGATAAACGATTCATCAATCCAGGCCTGCTAAAGGGACCCTATCTTATTATTTACGGAACAGGCGCCCTGATACTTATGGGAGTAGTTTCTCTGTTTCAGGGCTCTCATGTGCTTACGAGAGTTCTTGTCTATTTTCTGGCTACAACCGGACTCGAACTGATTTCGGGACTTATTGCCCGGTTCTTTTTTCATGCGCATCTTTGGGACTATTCAGATCAGCGTTTTAATTTTAGAGGGCATATCTGTCTAAAATTCTCAATTTACTGGATATTGATAGCATTTGCTTTTGAGTATTTTATCCTCCCCCCATATCAAGGTCTTCTCACTCACCTTTCCCCCTTGGCTAAAGGTGGTTTTTCAACGATAACGTTTTTGATAATGTTTGTGGATTTTTTGGCCGTCTCTATCAATAGTTTTCTTCACATGACCCCGGAAGAAAAAGTATTTTCGGAGGCACAATTCATCAACAGCGCAAGGCCGCTGCTTGAATTACCCGAAATCGAAAGGCTTTCACAGTATAAACATCACAGGGGTAAGACAAGGTTGGATCATGTAAAAGAAGTGGCATATCTCAGTTTTCTCTGGGGAAAACGGTTTTCTCTGGATTGTGATGCGATTATCAGAGGCGCTCTGTTACACGATCTTTTTTATTATGACTGGCTGCGTGAAGGACCCAGATTACATGGTTTCAGGCACCCCGGCATTTCCCTTAAGAATGCGCGCAGAATAACCCCGCTATCTAAAAAGGAAGAAGATATTATTAAAAAACACATGTGGCCGCTCACAATTGTGCCGCCACGTTACATGGAATCGCTTGTTGTTTCACTGGTGGATACATTTTGTTCGGTAAGGGATTATATGAGTATAAAGAGATATGGAAAAACCGAACCGGTTGAAACAACGGATACTGATTCAAAAACGGCGGTCTGGAAGAGGTGAAAATTTGAATAAACTTTATTTTTCTGGAATTGACATCGGTTCGACAACAGCTAAGGTTACTATATGTGATAACAAAGGCAGCATGATTTTTTCCGGTTACCGGCGCCATCAGGCTAAAACCACAGAAACAGTACATGCCATTTTCAAGGAAGCCCTTGAAAAGCTGGGAGACATAGAACTTGATCTGGCAATCACCGGCTCTGCCGGCATGGGCTTGGCGGAGGCCTACGAGTTACCTTTTGTACAGGAAGTAGTGGCATCGGCTCAATTCATAAAAGAGTCTTTTCCGGAAGTCAGAACTTTTATTGAAATCGGAGGTGAAGATTCTAAAATCATATTTTTTGACGATCAGTTCCGTCCTGATATCCGGATGAACGGCAGTTGTGCCGGGGGAACCGGGGCTTTTATCGACCAAATGGCTGTACTTCTTAATGTTGACGTAGAAGAAATAAATGCAATGGCTGAAAAATCAACCCAAATCTATCCCATTGCCTCCAGATGCGGTGTTTTTGCCAAAACTGACATACAGGCATTATTGAGCCAGCATGTACCCAAAGAAGATATTGCGGCCTCAATATTTCGATCAGTTGCCATCCAGGTTATTACGGCCCTGTCCCGTGGAAGGGAAATAAAGAAAAAAATACTTTTCGCAGGAGGGCCCCTGACATTTTATCCTGAGTTGCGCCATGCCTTTGCCAGATTGTTGGAAATCAAGAATCCGGAAAATGACCTGATCCTCCCGGATCATCCGGAGCTATTGCCTGCTATGGGAGCAGCGATGATGCGAAGTGACCGCCCCTACCGGAGCACAATCAGCAACATTTTATCTAAGGCTGAGAATGGGCATAACCACATAGCCAATGGAGGTAGCAACAGGCTCCCCGCCTTATTTTCGGACAAGGCCGAATTTGAAACCTGGCAAAAACGTCATGAACAAAATCGAATTTCCAGAATTGATCTGCGCGAAACAAGAGGTAAGAACCTTTTTCTGGGCATTGATGCCGGTTCAACCACCAGTAAAATTGTTCTGACCGATGAGAAAGGAACGCTGGTTTGTAGTTATTATCATGCTAACGATGGGGATCCAATCCAGGCGGTAAAGAAAGGTTTGTCCACAATTAAAGAACAATTTGATACTGCTGGATTCTGCCCCAATATCGTTCACTCGGCTGCCACCGGTTACGGTGAAAGCCTTATAAGGGCCGCATTTGAATTGGATGATGGCGTAGTTGAAACTATGGCTCATTATCAAGCTGCCCGGCATTTTGAACCGGATGTCTCTTTCATTCTGGACATCGGTGGACAGGACATGAAGGCTATTTTTATTGAGGATCATGCCGTTTCTGAGATTCAGGTCAATGAAGCATGTTCATCAGGATGTGGTTCATTTATTGAGACGTTCGCCAGTTCATTGGGATATAGCGTTGAGAAATTCGCTGAAATCGCCTGCAGTGCCAATTCACCCTTTGATCTGGGGACCCGCTGCACCGTTTTCATGAACTCCAAGGTGAAACAGGCCCTTCGGGAAGGAGCAACTGTCTCCGATATTTCAGCCGGTTTAGCATATTCGGTCATTAAAAATGCCCTGTACAAAGTATTGAGGCTTAAGAATGTCAATGTGCTTGGGGATAAGATTATGGTTCAGGGAGGAACCTTCCGAAATCAGGCCGTCTTGCGGGCCTTGGAGATTCTACTGAACAAAGAAGTCGTGAGACCGGACATTCCCGAATTGATGGGCGCATATGGAGCGGCCCTGACAGCTCTTTCAAATCATCGTGCGTTACATATGGAATCTATCACTTCAAAGCATACGTCATTGCGGGGTGCAACCGGGTCGGCACGGCTGAACAAGGCCAATACTCTATCCCTCGAAACGCTTGATACAGGAAGTTCTTTTTCTAAAAAAGAACTTCATTGTCAGGGATGCGAAAACAAATGCACAGTCTGGAAGCTTACTTTCAAAAATGGAAACCCTTTTTACACAGGAAATCGATGTGAGCGTTATTTCAGCAACAATCAGGATGTGCAACACAAGGGGAACAGTCTGATCAACGACCAATTAAAACTCCTGTTTGAGCGTAATATGGAGCCGGAAGGGGAAACAATTCTCACTTACGGCATTCCCCGTTGTCTGAACATGTATGAAAATTTCCCCTTCTGGTGCGCATTCTTGACAAACTGCGGATTCAAAGTGGTCCTTTCTTCGGCTTCCAATCTCAAGCTTTATGAAAAAGGAGTTTCCACTGTCATGTCGGAGAATATCTGCTTTCCGGCTAAACTTGCCCATGGGCATATTTTCGACCTTGTTGAGAAAAAAGTTGACAGAATATTCTACCCGACAGTGGTGTATGAGCAGGAAGAATATGAAAATGCCTTGAACACCTATAATTGTCCGGTGGTTACCGGATATCCAGACTTACTGAAAAGCACCATCAACCCCGAAAAGAATTTCGGCATTCCCCTGGATAGCCCTACCATCAGTTTTAAGGATTTGAACCTTCTACAGGATCAGCTGTTTCTGTCATTCAAACAATTTGGCGTCAATTATCGAACAGTGTCAGCGGCAATGGAAAAAGGGCAGATAGCACAGGTAAATTACAAGAAGAAACTTCGATTCATGGCAAAGATGCAGATAGACAAAGCAAATGCCGAAGGACGAACAACAGTCGTCCTTGCCGGGCGCCCCTATCATACAGATCCGCTCATCAACCATGGCATTCCCGATTTATTGACAGAACTGGGTGTGGATGTCATGAGTGAAACAGCTATCCCCCAGAATGAGGAAATTGTCTCCCTGAAAGACACGAACGTCCTGACTCAGTGGAGCTATGTAAACAGGTTATATGCAGCAGCCGGGTGGGTGACTAAAACACCTGATGTGGAAATGGTTCAATTGACTTCTTTCGGATGTGGCCCGGATGCGGTATCGACTGATGAAGTTAAAGATATTTTGCGTTACGGTGGCAAAATACATACCTTGATTAAGATGGATGAAATAGCTAACCTGGGTGCCGTCAGAATCAGATTACGTTCCATGCTCAGTGCAATAAGAGAAAATAACGGAAAAATGAGAACAACAGGAAAAAAGAGAAAGAAAACAAGCTCGACACTTTTAAACAATGGGAAAAAGAAAACCCTGATTGCTCCCTTTTTTTCGAAATTCTATTCGCCACTGATTCCTTCTGCCTTCAGGCCACTCGGGTATCAGATTGAAGTTCTTCCACCACAGGACAAGACATCCATTGAATGGGGGCTTAAAACCATCAACAATGACATGTGTTATCCGGCTATACTTGTGGCCGGCGACATTATCAAGGCATTTAAATCAGGCCGCTACAATCCAGAAAACACCTCTGTAATTTTGACCCAGACCGGCGGTCAATGCAGAGCTTCTTCTTATGTGTCACTTGTCAGAAAAGGGCTTGTTGCAGCCGGTCTGGATGAGGTTTCTGTAATTGTCCTGTCCGATGCAGATATCAGTCCCTCATCCGGATTTAATGTAGATCAAAAGCAATTAGTTAAACGACTGGCTTTAGGAATTATCTTTGCCGATCCTCTTGCCAGGATGTACCTGTCCACCACAACCAGAGAAAAAACACCTGGAACAGCAAAACAAATGCATGCCAGGTACCTTTCTAAAATGGAGCAAGGCATCGAGAACGCGGATTACCCTTACCTTCTCAATCTCCTGAAAAAAGCCGTGGCAGACTTTAATCAAATTGAGATTCATGACAAAGTTGTACCTCGAATCGGAATCGTTGGAGAAATTTTTGTTAAATACAATTTCTTTTCCAACGGCAATATCATTGATTGGTTGTCTGATCAAGGGATAGAAGTGGTTCTTCCGCCTATACAGAATTTTTTCGCCCAGCGTTTTATCAATGAAACCGCTGACCAGAAGGCTTTTTTAAAACGATCTTGGGCAGAACGTCTCAAGTACAGGTTGCTTGAAACTTACTCCAATTACCACCTTGATCGCATAGAGGGAGTCATGCAGCAGTTTCGCTTTTACGAAAAGGCTCATAATTTGAGAAAATTGGCAATAATGACCGACGAGGTAGTCAATTTGGCCAACCAGGCCGGTGAAGGATGGCTTCTCACCGCCGAAATGATCGCCATGCTCAATGAGGGAATCGATAACATCGTTTGCCTGCAGCCATTCGGCTGCATTGCAAATCACATTACCGGAAAGGGAATGGAAAAGAAACTCAGAGAGTTGTTCCCTTCCCTGAATTTGCTTTCTCTCGACATGGACGCAGGGGGAAGCGAAGTTAACATGCTGAACAGGCTTCATTTCATGGTAACTTCAGCACGGGAACAGATGACCCGCGAGAAGGAGACTCCGCCTGTATCGAAAACTGTTCGACGTTTTACCATTCCCGATGTATGGCCCCGGGAACTGAACAACTTCAACAACTACACGTCTCTGGAGGTTGAAAAATGGAGGGCGTGGGTATCCGGATTGTCGCTGTGGGAAAAGGTACAGAACATAAAGCGCAGAATCAGATTGTAACTATCAACATTATTGGGTTTGAAGGAGATATTAATTATGTCGAAAAATGAAATGAAAAACCGTATCGTAGAGGCGAAAGGCCAAAGAGATCGGAAAAGTCACCTCCGAAAATCTTTATGAAATCGGCAAAAAATAGTAGCTGATGCCATATCGGAAAGCAAGTTTGGCAGAAGATCCCCGGCCCATTGTGAAGGACTAAAGGCTGCGTAGATGCGAATGTAAGGGAAAATGTCAAAGCCGCCGGAAAAGAGATGCGTGAGATTGAAGAAAGAGCTGTAGCAGAAAAAGTCGAAATGGCCTGATTTGTCAGAAATGCCCTCCCGGGAACAAAGGAGGTGGATGAAACTTTTAATAAAGAAACCCGGAGCCCGGAAAGGAATCGTATCGGCCATGGAATCTGTTGGAGACAAAACCATGAAATTTGTCTATGATGAGAATGCACGGATGAAAGAAGACTTTAAGACAATCGAAGAACTCTTTTTAGAAATTGTCGGCAAAGTGGCAAAACGCTCAGGAGAAACAGCAAAAGAACAATTAACAGAACTGGTTTCACAGTCTGAAAAAACCAGTCATGGGACAAAAAAAGTTGGCGAAAAACTGAATGAAGCAGGAAAAGATTTTGCCCGGACAACTGCAAAATCTGCTGGTAAGGTGACGTGCGTCATGGTCGAAGAAGCAACGTAACTTGGGAAACGATCCATGGATGTTGCGAAGGGGGTCATTACAGGAATGTTGAAGGGAGTGAAGGATGCTGTTCAAAAAGGAAAGGATAATCAATAAATTGCAAGACAACCATCAAAAACCACACAGAAAAATAGGTCTGGCCCTGGGCAGTGGCTCCGCGCGAGGATGGGCTCATATTGGCGTAGTGCAAGCCCTGGCAGAAGCGGATATTCACGTAGATTTCATCGCCGGCACCAGTATCGGCTCGGTTGTGGGAGCCGTCTTTGCTTCAGGCAATATCAATGCGCTGCAAGAGATTGTTCTCCAGTTTGACTGGAAGAAAATTGCTTATTTGTTTGATGTCGTTTTGCCAAAATCCGGGCTCATTGACGGCAGAAAAGTCTCTGCCTTCATTCGCGATTATGTGAAAGGAATAAATATGGAAAAGCTGCCCATACCTTTTTGCACAGTATCAACAGATTTGACCACAGGAGACGAGGTTGTTATCCGTAATGGAGACATCATTGAGGCAATCAGAGCTAGTATCTCCGTTCCCGGAATATTTACGCCGGTAAAGAAAGACGGAAAAATTCTGGTGGATGGTGGATTGGTAAACCCAGTTCCTGTAAGTGTTGTAAGAAAAATGGGCGCAGACTTTGTCATCGCAGTAGACCTGAACCATGATATCGTTGAAGGAAAAGGATTTCGCCAAGGGGCCGGTCATGAATTGAGTACTTCTGACACGGGGGAAAAGGATGTGCAAATCAAAGATAAGGACAATAAAATACTAAAAGCCTTGAAAAAGCGAATTGACTCGGTTGATTTTTCTGCTCTGCCCCAGATAAGAAAGTGGACGAGCAAAGAACCGCTTCCAAACATTTTTGAGGTATTAATGACCTCCATTAATATTATGGAAACACAGATTACGGAAACAAAACTCAAAATCAGCCCACCTGATCTTTTGATTCAGCCGCCTCTGGGCCATCTCAAGTTCCTCGAATTTGATCGAGCCGAAGAAGCAATTATAGCAGGATATGAGGAAACCAAGGCTCAGCTTAATCGCATTTCCGGGTAAGGAGGCTTATTTTAATAATTCCGGGGACACAATGCTAAATAACCCTTGACGGCGGGGTGAGAGAAGCGTAGCCATGGATTCATTCATGGCTAGGATCGCAAGAGTAATTGCACCCGGTGTACCGCACCACATCGTACAGCGGGGAAACCCCAGAAGCGAGGCCCCAAGGACCCGTCGAAACACAAGAAAACAAAGGGGGGAAAGATTGACATTGTGTTCTCGGAATTGTTTATGCTCCCGTTTCAAACATTTTGCATGGGGAACAGTTTGGTGCCAATTTACCCAATCGTGAATTATCCTAAGTTTTGTACATTCATCAACAAGTTGTAAGTGAACCAACCATCACCGGTATGGAAGATCTGGGGTTTGGCAGATGCTGCGTCCCGTTGTATGCCAATGCCATCGTAGAAAGGCTGAAAACTGACAATCTTGTTATACTTGATCCGAAAGCTCTTGTAGTCACCTGCAAAGTAGACGTGCTTGGTGGTCACGGCAAAGAGCCCGGTATCCACATGCCGAGTCTCCTGTTCCTGTATGCGCTCCCCTCGGAAACCACCTGTTCGATAATAGACACCCTTCATAAGCTTAAGGCTGACACCTTGGGTTCCACCTGCGTAACGTGTTCGAGTAACGGATTCGTAATAAGGAACATTCTGGAAAAGCCAGATCAGTTCTTCTGATTTCATGAAATTAAAAGGTAGGGAAAAATCAATTATGAGACGGTCCGGAATTTTCCCTTCCATGAGGTCGCGCAGCACAGCTCCGTGTATGAGCCTGTGAAACCAACCCTTCCGGTCCAATTCATCTTGATTCAGTGAAAGACGGTTCGCCAAGTCTTTGAGCTTATCTTCTTCATCCTGGCTTAGAATGCCATCTTCAAATGCCTGCTCTACTGACCTTTCCCATCCTCTGACATACACCTCGTGGAGCTCCAGCTCCTGGACATATGCAACACTTGCCTGCTCATTGACACGATTCACCACAGTCGAAATATCCGTCGAAAAAAGGTGTTCGGCCATATATTCGGGCAGTGACTGGATTGCAGCATCATGCTTTTTACGACACTCTTTATGTTCTTTCCGCATAATGCCCGCATCTTTACCACACAGTCTACATATTCCCATCTTTGTCTCCTTTCTGCTCTTCTTCCCGCACGGATGTCAGAGCTGATGCGATTAGTCCAGTTGGAATTGCCACAATGCCGATTCCTATCGTCAGGACGACAAAGGTGAATATCTTGCCTCCAGTCGTAATAGGAACTGCATCACCATATCCAACCGTCGTTAAGGTTGAAATAGCCCACCACAGGCTATGAAATACACTGCTGAAAACCTCCGGTTGTACTTCGTCTTCAAAATAATATATTCCAACTGCCGATAAATAAAGAACCATACCTGCTATCACAGAAAATATTATCAGCGCTTCCTGTGCCAACACAAATGCACGTTTCATACGTTGAATTGCCTTGCTATAGCGAGCAAGCTTAAGTACACGAAGTACACGTAGTAATCGAAAAACACGAATAGCCCTGAGATCCATTCCTCTTGCAACGTAGAAGGGTATTATTGCCAGAAGGTCAATCAATCCATAGAAACTGAAAATGAAATGAAGCTTCTGATCTGCCACCAGGATACGCAACGCATACTCAAGTGTAAACACGATGACAACAAACACTTCTGACCACCAGAGGAAGGCTTCTGTATTGGAGGATAATGTTGGAATGGTTTCAATGGAAAAAGTTATCAGCGAGTACAGAATCAAAAGTTGGATAACAATATCAAAACAGCGGCCCAGTCGGGTATCCGTATTCTCAACTATGCCTTTGATTTTAGTAAACAGAGACGTGTTCATATTTTTTGACATTTTCCCAGGCTTTGAAATTATTCTTTAATACTGTACAACTTTATTGTTGTTAATGCAATGCTCTATTATAGATTTCTATTTTCATACAATTATTGAATACATGGAAAGAAATTTTGGGCCGGGACTCACGGCTTTTCCGCTTCTCTCTGACCAAGTAAAACCATCACAAGGTATGCAACTTGTCTGATGACCACAATAGGTCCGGGAGAATACTAAAAAGATAGGCTCTAACGGACAGTGTAGAATGGGTATAGGCTGAAATCGAGAGTGGAAAAGGATAGGTATGAAAATAATGAGTTTTTCCTACAATTCCCTGATTTCTCTTCCATCTGACACTTGGCGGGGCGCACAGTGGCCCGTTCCTGGCATTCAATGGGAGTGGTTGTGTTATTCTTCGATGAAACG
>QMQE01000015.1 GCA_003650445.1 Acidobacteriota bacterium
CAGCGGCAGCACGGAACTTTCCCCGAAGCATCCCTTATGAGCAAGCTCAACGGTACACTTCTGTGAAAGTTCCTATTTCAAAAACAAGTTTTTGAAATGCGGGTTCCTCCTGGCAAATTGACAGTTATTGGCATACCCCCCTCCTTGGAAATGAGAGAGCAAAACGGGGACTGGCAACGCCGCGGTGCACTTCCCTTCTTATTTCTTTCTTTCCGGCTTCGCCTTGACAACCAGAGGGGGTTTGCCGTTCTTTCGTGTTTTCCGGAAGGCGGTGAGGATTTTTTCGGCCTCTGCGAGGGGAACATTCACAAACGAAAAATTATTGTAAATCCGGATGTCCCGAATTTGTCTGGAGTCCATTCTTACTTTTGACTGGATGAGGTTCAGTATTTCTTTCACCGTCATTCCATCGGCTTTTCCTTTTGCAATGAAGAGCCGTGCTTTACCGTGACGTTCCGGTGCGGGTTGTCGAATCTCCTTGTAATTGCTTTCGTCCAGCTCATCCTGGAACGCCAGTTTCAACATAGATGCCATAACGGTCCAGGGGTCTGTTTCCCCCAGCAATTTATCAGCCAGCGGAATATATTTCTTGTAAGTTTCCTTTTCAATAATTTCCTCAATATCATTCTGAATACGTCGGGTTTTCAGTTGAATGATGTCCGTAACGGATGGAATCTCTTCTTTACGGATTTCCGTTCGTGCTACCCGCTTGATAAAGCCGATTTTTCGGTACTCTGATGGGGTGACAAAAGTAATGGCTGTTCCTTCTTTCCCTGCCCGTCCGGTTCGGCCGATCCGGTGGACGTAGGATTCCGGATCCTGGGGCAGGGCATAGTTGATCACATGAGTCAAGTCCTGGATGTCGATGCCCCTTGCGGCCACATCGGTAGCTGCGAGGATGTTGACTCGCTTTTTACGGAAGCTGTCCAGGATACGCAGGCGCTGTGCCTGGGAAATATCTCCGTGGAGGAAAGAAGCAGAATATCCCCGGTTGATCAGTCGATTGCCGATAGCCTCGGTCTCCACCCTGGTCCGCATGAAAACCAGGCCGTAAAAATCAGGTTCCATGTCGATGATGCGGCACAAAGCCTCAAACTTGTCCCGTTCAGATACTTCAAAATAGATTTGATCTGTCAGGGCAATGGTGGGATGTTCCTTTGCCACGGTAATCATTTTGTAATCCCCGAGAAAACGTTCAGCGAGATGTCGAATCCTGTCCGGCATTGTGGCGGAGAACATGAGAACGCGTTTTTCATTTGGCGTCGTTTCCAGGATGGTTTCCACATCCTCAATGAATCCCATGTTCAACATTTCGTCTGCTTCATCCAGTATCATGTATGAAATGTTGTCGACTTTGAGGGTTCGGCGGTTGATATGGTCAATTACCCGTCCGGGAGTTCCAACTACGATGTCCACACCTCTTTTCAGCCGTCGTAGCTGCTCCGAAAAAGCCTGACCGCCATAAATGGGAACAATCTCTAATTTCCGGTTCCCCTTCAATGAATTAAGTTCTTCGGCGACCTGAATCGCCAGTTCACGCGTGGGGGCCAATACCAGTGCCTGGACATGGCCGGCACGGGGCTTCAAAAGCTCAATTAACGGTAAGCCGAAAGCAGCGGTTTTGCCGGTCCCGGTCTGTGCCTGGGCAATAAGGTCGTTCTTTCCTTCGATGAGCATGGGAATTGTCTTTTCCTGAATAGGGGAGGGTTCTTCAAAACCCTTCCGGGCCAGGGCGGCGAGAATGTCTTCACCGAGGCCGAATTTTCTGAATGCATCTGATTTAGGGTTCAATTTTTCAATCCTTAGGTTGTGATTTCAAAGTAGTCAAAGGCAGGGCGGTGACACAATGAAAGCCTATTATAGCGCATTTTTCCCTGCAAGAACATAAAAACGACGGAAAAATGCGGTCAAGGGGAACCATTTCCCGCTTTTCTTTCATTTAACACTCGACACTCAACATTCAATATTCGGCGCAACGCGCCGCAGGCGGCGGAAAGAGAAGTAGGAGTAGGGGTAGGAGTAGGGGTAAGAAAAATCAGAGAGTTGGCTATTCCCTGTCTTTTGATTTGCTCATCACTCATCACTCATCACTCATCACTCCCCCCTTTCTTCTGATGGGGGTGGGCGTTTCGGTAGATTTTGAGGAGGCGGTCGTGGGTGATGTGGGTGTAGCGTTCAGTGGTGGCAAGGGAAGAGTGGCCCAGAAGCTCTTGAATCGCACGCAAATCGGCGCCGTTGTCCAGGAGGTGGGTCGCGAAGGTGTGACGCAGCGCGTGGGGAGAAAGGCCATGACGGTCGGCGGCGAGGTAAAGGAAATGGTCAACAATGCCACGGACGCCCCGGGCGGAAATGCCGATGCCATCCTTGTTGACGAAGAGATATTCCTCTGCAAGATGGCCCTTTTCCATAAGAAAATCCCGTCGCTTTCGGATGTAATTTCGAAGCCATTTCCCTGCCGGTGCGCCGAAGGGGACGATGCGTTCCTTCCGGCCTTTCCCCAGAATACGGATGATCTGATTGTTCAGGTCCAGTTGTTTCATTTTGATGGAAACCAGTTCTGAGATCCGCATACCAGTTGCATAAAACAGTTCTACAACGACCCGGTTTCGAAGCCCAAGTACGGTATCCGTTTCAATGATTTCAAAAAGTTTATCCATTTCCGCTATGGTGAGAAATTTAGGAAGGGGTTTGTCCAGCCGGGGAGATGAAACCAGTGCTGCGGGGTTTTTCTCCACAAGGTGGTTTCGCTTCAGAAACCGGTAAAAGGATTTCAGTGTCGCCAGTTTCCGGGCGATACTGGTCTTTTTCAAATGCCTTCGTTTCAATTCCCCGAGAAACATCCGGATTTCTGCCCGGCCGAGAGTTGCAAGTTCCAGCTCGAAGGTATCCAGAAATTCGAAGAACTGGCCGAGGTCAATCCGGTAGTTCCTGATGGTGTGCGGGGAGTAGTTCTTGTGTTCTTTCAGGTACTGAAGAAAGGATTCTGCCTGCTCATTCACCGGAAACCTCCCGACAGAGGGGCAATTTCCCGTTTGACAGGACATACCCGGTATCAATATCAAGTTTTACACGAAATCCCTGATATTGAACGCCGTTTGCCAATGCCTTCTGAAACGTGGTGGAAAAGGCGGGGTCCATATCCCGGTTGGGCACGAAGCAGGGGCAGTTTCGAAGTCCGAGAATCAGAATCATGGCGTCTTTTCCGCCCTTTTTTAATTGAATCAACTCTTCTAAGTGGCGCCGGCCCCTTGTGGTAGGTGCGTCGGGAAAACGGCATTGGGAATCCAGTATCAGGTTGGTTCCCTTCAATTCGATAAACAACCGGTTGTCCACGAGAAAATCCAGCCGGCTATTCCCTGTTTTCACCTCGGGCTGCAGGGTTTTTGGAATGAACCCCAGTACCCCGTTATGGATTGCGGCCCGTGCAATATGGGTGTGAATGGCAGTGTTGATCAGCACCCATTCGCCCATCTCACACGCGAGAAGGCGATAGTCTGTTTTCAGCCGGGCCGGGTTCTTTGCGACCAGAATTCGCCGTCCCTTCATAAGAATTTCTTTTAAGCGCCCGGTGTCCGCAATATGACAGCTTGCAGTTCGTCCGTTTACTTGAATTTCGCCGACAAAACGGTTGGGCCGGGAAATGAATTCTGCAAATGTCAATTCTCCAAGTTTATTGAGATCAAATAATTTCAATGATTCACTCATGGTTTCATTATGGGGCACAGGATGTTCTTTTTCAAGGGATAAAGAAAAGACAAACGAAGGAAGGATAAATCGAGAAACAATAAATGGCAAACGGAAAATAAAAAACCCTTGACATTTACTTTATTACAATATACAATAAATTAACTTATCCTTTTTGGAGGTGCGTAGATGAAACGAGTTTTGGTATTTGTTCTTTCCATTCTGGTGGCATTTTCCTTTGCTTTTGCAAGGGACATGGATCGGCCGGGTCAAGAGAACCTGTTGGAGAAAATACAACAGATGGCTCCACCGGAGCGGGAGGCTACTCTCCATCAACGGGGCTGGGTTCAGGTTCAGTTGCCGTACGTCCATTCGTATCAGGATCTGATTCCGGCTTATGTACGGGAAAATATGCCCCCTGAAATGCTGGACAAGGTGATTCAGGCCGCGATGGAAAAAGAAATGGAACAACCTTTTGCCGATATGGCAAAGATTAACCGGTGGATACCATCCGAAAAGGATTTTGCAAAAGTCTTTCGCGAGCAGGCACAGTCAAAGTTCGGCAGTGGTGACGGCCACAATGCATGTAACTTTTCATCTGCAAGAAAGGGGGATGCGTTGCTGGTCCACAACGGGTTCACCGCCTGGGGGTTTTACGCACATGCGGGAATCTGGTACGGCGGAACCGGCACCTATGCCACCATTGAATCCAACGCCAACGAGTCATACTTCGGTGATCCCAACCCCGGTGTTCATTATGAACCTGCCTCTCACTGGAATGATGACTACGACTATTGCCGCCTGATGCGGGTTAATACATGGCCGCTTTCAACCAGTTACCGGGCAAAAGCTGCCGACTATGCCAGAGATCAGCTGGGTAAGCCCTACAACTTTAATTGGGTCTGGAAATGGTCCACAAGCAAATTCTATTGCTCTCAGCTTGTATGGGCGGGGTATTATCGAACCTCAAAGTGGTATGCAAGGATTGACATTGACGCCAACCCCGCAGATACCTGGGTTGCCCCGGATGAACTTTTCTACTCCTGGCGCACCTCAACGGTTGCCAGTAGCTGGTGATTTGTCAGCATAAATGATTAGAATGAAACAAAGGGTTGCGGCAGTTGCCGCAGCCCTGATTTTTTTTGCTTCCCTTGCTTCGGCGGGAGGAATCCTTGCACTCCTGAACCCGGCGAAAGACAGAATCGTGCTGTGGAATTCGGGCACGCATAAAATTGTCCGTGTGCTGAAAGCCTGTAAACAGGAAGCCTCCGTTTCCGACATCTGCGCTGTCCCCGAAAAAAAGCTGGCACTGGTTTTTCACCGGGCGGGATTCAACCGGGATGCCGCATGGCTGGAAATTATGAACGAAAAAGGGGGAAAAACCGCGACCATCCGGGTTTCCCAGTCTCCGTTTCTGGCGATTCCCTACGGGGAAAACACCGTACTGGTGAATCACACCTTTCTCTCTGCCCGGGATGGATTCTTTCATGCCGAAGTCGTGAACCTGAAAACAGAAAAACAAATTCGGGAATTTCAGCTTCCTGGCATCCCCACCAACGTCGTTAGATGGAAAAAGCGCCGTTACATTGTTTGCGAAGACGTAACCGGGCATCAGAGTGGTATTTTACTGAAAGCCACCGGCCCGTACCCGGATATCCTGCTGAAAAACAAAGCTGTTACATCGAATATAATTTCAGTTGACGGTCGGCTGTTCTGTGCCGTCAACCACAACGGAGAACCGGAATACCGGGACTCCGTCTATGAAATATTTCCGGAAAAGGACAGGGTAAAATTACTGGCAAAAACAGCAAAATGGCCCTTTGCCGCAGGAAACATCGGAAACAATATTCTTATTCTCCATACCAACCACATGATCCGGGGCAACAGTTCCGGTGTGTCCCTTGTTTCCGTCAAAACTGGAAAAATTCGCACATATCCCACCGCTCCCGGCCCGGAAGCTGCGCTGCTGATGGGCAAAAAAATCTACATAGCCTGTGTCTGCAGTGAAATTATCACGGAAATCAACCTGAAAACCGGCAAATCTCGAAATTACAAACTCTCCGGTGCAGATACCGGGTTTCGGGACATTGTACTTTTCCATTGATAACAGGGTGTTGTGTGTTCAATCAGGCCATATTCCGGCTTCCACAAGACGTTTGATAAACGCTTTTCGGCCCATATGATTGGCCATGAATTGCCTTAATTCCATTTGAAATTTCTTCGGGGTTCCATTCAGGAGATGGGCATCGTGGATATCTGAAACACTGCGGCAGGCCTGGTCGTACGCCGCTCCGGATCCCCGGGTGAGAGTGATACCGACTTTTTTCCAGTGGAAAGAAATATTTACGGAGAGGGATTTAAGGTATTGTTCCCGTTCCCGGCGTTTTCTGGTTTCCCGCTGTTGCTGTTCTGCTTTTTCACGAGTCAGCCGGTTTTTTTTAGAAATCTCTGTGTTTTCCCACAGTTCTCTCACCGTTCTTTGACGGAGAGATATTGTCCCATTTACCAAACACCGCTGCCATGCTGCGAAGCGGATTTTGAGCATTCGCACTGTTTCCCTTTCTCTGGATGCCAGGATCCCATCTATGAATTTGCCAAGTTCATTTCTGGATAATGAATTGATCCATTCTTCCCGCTGGTGTCGTAAGGACGCGCTGCTTTGGAGCGGGGGATTGTCAATTGCGGCACCGGAAAGGAGATCCTGGTTTAGTTCCAGAAACGCTGCCAGTGCCTGTTGTGCTGGGGTTAATTCCCCCACTCCAGACATTGGCATGGGTTCCAACTCTTCGTCAGCCAGCATATTCCGGGAGACTTGGGCGAGCCAGCCGATGTAAAGGCTTCGATAATCTCCCTGGATCAATTCTTCCCGGATGGGAGCCAGGCGTGCCATCCAACCCCGTCCGTCATCTTCTACGTAACCGTCCGAGTCTTCCGATTCCGTCAATTCCCAGGTGACAATCCAATGAGAAGGAGTCATTTTAAAATCCAGGGCATAAGGGCTTGACAGGGCAGTTGCCATTTCCTTTTCGATGGCTTTCAAAGGGAGGCGAATTTTGAAGGTTGCCGTTCTCCAGTTGGTAACCCAAACGTAGACGTCAAAATACTGATCCATGAGCTCATCCGGGTCTTCTCGAAATCCACCCCAAGTGTAATAGTTACTGAAGCTGACGGGTGTTATGAGTGCGCGGGTTGAAAGGGAACGCAAAGAAGCCATTTCTTTTGCTGTCAGCGGTTTGTCAATGGCACGGTATTCATAATACTGGTATTCACTCATTCATATTTTCCCCGTAATCAGTGGAAGTTTGACCAGTCAGGCAGTCTTTTTGAAAACTCATCCTGAAAAGCCGGACGTTTGATATTCTGTCGTTTGACCGAGATGGCAAATTTTTTCCATCGGGCCTCGTCTCCCATTACCTCTACGAGCAAATGACGAATTTTCACCATTACATCGGCTTTGCGTGCATATGTCGTGCGACTGGCATTTCTATTGAAACTGCCCAGTCCGGAAAGATAGTATTGAAGAATTTCTTCGGGATACCGTTTTTCGAGTTTCTTCGCAATTTTCTCCAGTTCAGAGACATTCCAGGATGAAAGCGGATACGGATCTTTGACAAGAATCGCAAGTACTTCCGGGTATTCTTTGCGGTAAAGGTGGATTTTCATTTGTTCCAATTCCCAGGCTCTCTTCATTTTTGAGAGTAATTGGGGTTGAAATTGCGTCCACTCTGCAGCGGTGCACATCTTCTCGAAAGCCTTGTATTTTTCCAGGGTCATTCCATCTGAAGCCTGATCGAATTGAAGTGAAAGATATTTTGTCCGATTGCCCGATTCTTCAGCCCGATCAGCGACAAACCGGCGCAGCTCATCCATACGCCCGGTTCCTTTCTGCAACCCATTCTCCGCCACCTCAAGTGCTTTCCTTTTTTGACCGGACTCCCAGAAAAATGTAGCGAGATCATAATAATCTCCACCGTAGATCATTTTCTGTGTGCGAAGTTCAAGGTATTTGTCATCATCTCCGATTCGGCGGTAGATACGACGGGCATGGTCGCTACTCCAATTACCACGCATGGATTCGAAGGATTCTGCCAGTTCACGCAAGTCGGAGTCATTGTAACAAGCGGAATAGGCAACTTCATAGAGCATGTCATCCATTCCGGCGTTGCCACTTTCGATATAGGGCAAGACCTGTTCCAGAATTTCGTGTCGATAGTGTGATTCGATTTTCCGGGAATCTAATTGTGTCTTGATATCGTTGAGAAGGTCAGCTACTTGTTGTTCAACAACATACTCACCGCCTCCGTATTCATCCAGTTCGCTTAAGTCCGGTTCCAACTCATACCACAGGGCTAATGCGATCTCGCCTTCAGACTCCGTGTCAAGTGCCTTGGAGAGGGAAATATGTGATTTTAGAAAATTAAGGCATTTTCGTCGGGTAGAGGGCTGATTGGCCGCAAGCTTCAAAACCAGATCTGACAAAATCCCATGGGATGCAGCTGCAAGCAGTTTGGATAGAGCATCATCATTTTTTCTTACCATTCAGCCTCCCTTCCCAGTACCTCAATCGTACCAGTAGATTTGATTAGATAACCCATGGCACGGTACCCGCGCCGGCGTTTCTCCCACATTCGGGCAAGTTGCGGCTGTTCGGGTTCGACATAATCATAAATGCGCACGTCTTGCTTTTCAACATGCTCCCGGTGGAGGCGTCCGGCGTATTGCCGGAGCGTTCCCTTCCAGGAGATTGGCATAGCAAGCACCAGTGTGTCAAGGGGCGGATAATCAAAACCCTCGCCAATCAATCTACCGGTAGCGAGAAGTACACGGGGAGAAGAGTCTTTCAATTCTGCGAGTTTGGCGAGGATTTTCGTCCGTTGCTTTTTTGGCAATCGACCGTGCAGAACAAAGCAGTGCTCAATCTCATTGCCGAGGGCTTTGCGCAATAGTTCAAGGTGTTCCGTTCGTTCCGTCAACACCAGGATTTTCCGTTTTTCCTGATATGCAGTCAAAATATCTCTTGCAATGCGCATGTTTCGATGGGCGTCTTTGATGAGGGCACGGAATATATCCTGAATCCCGGAGTCTGGAGAAATGGCAGGCGCTTGCAGTGCCCCGAGCCGCACTTCGAGATAGACTGGAGTTGTTTGTGAATGCTGTATATTGTGTTGAATCGGGCCGCATTGCATGAAAATAATTGGATGGTGACCATCACGGCGCACCGGTGTTGCTGTCAGGCCAACGACGAATTTTGCTTTAGCCTGTTTGACAATTGTTTCAAAGGAAAAAGCCGAAACATGATGGCATTCATCCACAATGATTTGGCCGTATTTGCTCAGTAATTCCGGTAGATCTTTTCGTCGGGATAGGGATTGCATTAGAGTGATATCAATTTCTCCCGTTAGTTTCCTTTTACCCCCGCCAAGCAGCCCCGGTACATTTTCAGGCAATTTCAGAAAGGTGGTCAGCTTTTCATTCCATTGCCGAAGGAGTTCAGTGCGGTGCACCAGGATCAGAGTGCTTGTTTTCCGTCTGGCAATCAATGCGGCAGCAATGACTGTTTTGCCGAAAGCGGTGGGTGCGCAAAGAACGCCTGTTTCCTGATTCAACATCGACTTGAGAGCAATTTCCTGTTCTTTTCTTAATTCTCCAACAAATTTAACAGCTACGGCATTTCCCAAAGTTCGCTCTTCCTGAATCTCAATTTGGATGTTGTTTTCTTTCAGCAAATTCTGTACTGCATTTAAACATCCCCGGGGAAGGGCGATGTGCTGCGGGAAATTCTCGGCACACCCGATGATACGGGGTTTGTTCCAAACTGACAGACGCATGGCCTGGGCTTTGTAGAATTCAGGGTTCTGAAAAGCGGCAAGGCGAATCAGGCGGTTGGTCAGTGCGGGTGTCAAATTCCCTTTGCCAATGTAAATCCGGTCAGCCAATACCAGTTTCAGTGATGCTGGCAGTGGACCGGACAGTTTATTTGAAGGGGGCGTTTTCTGTTGCCAGGGCTTATTTTCATCTTCTTCGGAGACAAAGGCAACATCAATGGGATGTCTGCCATCTGCCGCCAGCAAAATTGCATTTTCCAAATCGTTTCTTGAAATACGTTGAGTTGATTGTAGAAACGCCCATTGGTCCGGATATGGGACATCGTTATCATCAATAAAAACACTGAATCCCCGCCGACGGGGCCGTTTCTGTAGGGGAAGCGCAATCAGATTACCGAAACCGCCTTTGGGCAGAGTATCCTGATTCGGGAAGAGCCGGTCGTAACTGGAAAGCGAGATCTGACGGGTTCGGTTGCAGGTGTAACTGATGAGCGCGGAGCCCAGTTCCCGAGCCTCGTGGGCAGGGACAGGTTCCGAAAAGAAAATCCAGACATGAGCTCCGTTTCCAGAACGTGAGATTTCCAGTGCGGCGGGAATTTTCAATTCATGACATGAATGAACTATAGCTCTGGCATTCTCACGCCAGCCGGTTTTATCGAAATCAATGGCCAGGAAATAACAGCTCCCGTCCGGGAGAAGTGGATAAATGCCCACAATGTGGCGCCCTGTCAAGTGTTTATAGATAACTTGTTCAGTCACTGGCATCAATAAACGATGGGCGCAGTTGGCGCATTTGACGCGGGGCTTATTGCAAATACCGGGTTTCCATTCATTTCCGCAGGCAGGGGAATACCCGGATTTTCCGTTTCTTGATTCCCAACGGGCCGCATACACATCAGAGCGTCCTCGGAACAGATTTCGAAAGAGTGTAACCTTCTCCTTTGGGGTGAGGGAAGAGGGGTCTTTCTTTGGTATTATGGGTGTGGGTTCTTCCCTTGACGTTGATTTTTCCCATGAAATATCATGTTGTTTCAGCAATGTTTTCAGGCGGGCATTTTCCAGGCGTAATTGCGCCAACTCATCTTTCATTTTCCATTTTTTCCGAGTATTTTGCTTTAATGAAATCACGACAAATAAAATGAACTGTAATTTTCACTTCTTGGAGAGCCGTTTTCCATCCCCACCACTTGCTATCTGTTGCCTGCAGAATAGGCGGTTTAGCGGGATGTGCATTTGCCACAGCGACGAATTTTCGATCAGAGTTGTCAAAATTTCTCAATCCCATATGCTCTGGGAATTCATCATAAGATGCACCATTGGCAGTAATTTTCACACGGTCGGATTCGGGTAAACGCCAGTGAGTGTCGTGAACCCATTTCATGAATAAGTCCCCAACACCCGGTTGACCGCTCAGGGAAAGATTGTTCCGGTATTCAGTAAATATCTCATCATTGGAATCAAGAACCAGACCGCCTTTTTTAACCACATGTTCAACTGCTTCTATGCAAGCCAGTACGCATGGGCGAAATCCTTGTGGAATTGATGTTGAATCCAGTGCGCGATTTGCTGTTTTGGGTACGTTTGTATCCAAAATACATTTTTTTGGGAATCCGGTCATTTGGCGACCTCAGATTCACCGTTGTCCGGCTCCATTCGTTTTGCCATTGCTGCCTTAGCATGTGCTGTTATATCTCCCATCTCATCGCCGAAGAAATTCTCAGGCCAGTTGCGGATGTTACCAAAGTTATCAAGCTGGAGGGGGTCCAAGGTGGCGGGAGTTTTTGAAATATCGGCAAAAAATGCAGACACCTTATTCTGAGAAATGGTATTTTCAGCAATTCGTCTTTGCAAGCGTCGTAAAAAGTGTTCCGAGTGTGTTTCAATAATTAGCTGAATATTTCTGTTCTCACCGTTTTCTCTGGAATTAACAACGTCAATCATTACATCTGCCAGTGCCGATTGCGCACTGGGGTGCAGATGAATTTCCGGTTGTTCCATCAGAATAATTGATCCCGGTGGGGCATAAAAACATTGAACCAGAACAGGGAGAACCTGAGATATTCCAAAGCCGACATCCGGGAGATCCACCGAATACTTTGAACTTCTGGTACGTAACTTGACTTCATAGTCCTGCCGGTGCTCGGAAATGGCAGTAATTTCGAAATCATCAATCAGGCCCATGCGTTTAAGGCTTTCGGCAATAATTTGCTCAAGGGGCTTTGTTCGTTTTCTGTAGCCAAGGCTGATTTTTCGTGTGCGTGATGCCAGTATGGCAGCAATTGTATTTTCTCCCGAGTTTCCGACGCTTGCAGGTGCAATCCCTGACCAGGAATAAAGCCGGGCAGTTCTTGTCCGCAGGGGACCGAGATAGAACAGAGATTTGAACAAGGTTTCATGTTGCAGGTTCAGGTCTTGAACAAATTCGGCATTCTGGTGATATGCCACCACCTCATCCGGGAACCCGTAGAATCGTACGGGTGCGCCGGGAGACCATGCACGTCCTTGATTGCGCTTTAATGAATAGCCTTCAGCGGTAACATGGTATTTGTGCTTTTTATCTGTCGTTCGTTTCATTGCGGTTGAGAGAATTTCCTGGCCTTTTGTAGAAAGTATATATTTAAATTCTTCAACGTATAGCTCTTTTGAGTGAGTATGTTCCACGCCAACCGTGGCTGTGAATTCGATTTGATCTGCCACGTAATTCTTCCCGGACAAAGCATCCTTAAATTTAAGCTGGAAGGGGAGGTTCCATTTATATCCGAATGCAATCCGGTTCTGCAAATCGTGCTGATATACCATTTCCCGGTAAGATCCCAACTGTACAGCCGAGTGAATGCTACCGGGGAAAAAAACGGCTTTTCTGTCGGAGGATTCTATTGTCTGTTTCAGCATCATCAGAAGCTGTCCAATGCTGGATTTGCCGGAACTGTTTGCCCCGAAGAGCAGGGTGATGGGGGCCATGTCAATCGTTCCCGTATCCCTCCATCCCTTGAAATTCTGAATTTGTAAGCTTGTCAACATTTTTCAGGCCTCCCGTTTCAGAAACTATCTAATTGTACCATATGGGGGATATCGATTGAAAAAGTTTGCATTGAACAAAGCTGCATTGAACTTTAGCGGGGTCAGTCATATTTCATGTTCCTTTGGTTTCGAAGTTGTAACGAGGTAGGAAAATCAAGAAGTTCGCAACACGAAGTGCACATGGAAGCGCGTGAAGGACAGGGGGCGGGAAAAATCTCTCCTTGCCGTTAACCACCTTTGTCTTCTACTTGCCTTTTCTCAACCTTGCTCCTTCAGGGTGGGCGCCGCGGGCAGCATAGAGTGCGTGTGAAAGTGCAAGTGCAGGTTCAGAAGGGACCCGGGATCGTCAACTCCCTGATTTTTCTCATCTTGTCACTCCGCACTCAACACTCATCATTCAACATTTGGCGCAACGCGCCGCAGGTGGCAGAGAGGGGGAATGGGAATTGTCGTTTCCCGATCCCTGTCTACATTCAACCTTGTCCGGCCTCAGCCTTGCAAGAAAAAGCCAAAAAAATTGTTCAGATCAAAATTTTCTACAATCCATCAGAAAATACAATTAACCCTGCTTCCCGTTTCCTGCGAGAGACTTTGAGTTCGGTAACACCACGCCTGCTTATTCTATAACTCAAGTCCGATTGGGTTTTTCTGGTTCGACAAGGTGGGTGTTTGTGTAGTGCTTTGATTTGAAAGGGGTCTGCAATCGGACGAGGTCCGAAAAGGAGAGTTGAAAATTCAGAGAAAGGAGACGGAAAAAAGACGGAAATTTACAGAGATTTCCCGAAAAGCGAGTGATTGCAAGACAAACCAGAGGCGACAAGAAAAGCCGTACCCTCTTGCCACAAAAAGAAAAACGAAGCTTCCGACATGCCGCTTGCGGTACTCGGACTGGTTTATCCTGAATTCTATGGTGGAGGCGGGGGGAATTGAACCCCCGTCCGAACAGTTTCGACTTCAAGCGTCTACATGCTTAGATCTGCCGTTTAGGTTTCGCTTCCGAAAGCCCGGCAGGACAAGGCTTTTCAGTCGCTATCACTCATAGGTTTAAGTTCTGCGGTGAGTGAGAACCGCCGAACCGAGCCCGCTATACGTCGGATAGCCTGAGCCTGCGAGCATCAGCCCGGGTATCCGGCTGCGTCAGTTACGCAGCGAGTGCAACTGGATTTGCAGTTACATTTGTTTTGGTCTTGATTTACGAGGAAAACCAACCTCGGCATGCGGCCTGAGCCTCAACTCTGCCCGTCGAACCCTTTCGCCCCCATAATGTTACCTGAGAGAATGGCCAAATTATTCATGGCATTCTTTCTATCCAGGTGTTTTCAAAGATAAGCCTGTAATCCGAGAACAGTTTCCCGGCAGGCATTCGCACTTTTCAATATAGGCTGGAAAATGCTGAGGTCAAGAAAAAATGGTGCCGGTGCTCGGGGTCGAACCGAGACGGGCGTAAAGCCCACAGGATTTTGAGTCCAGCGCGTCTGCCAATTCCGCCACACCGGCAATCCTTTGAACAGTATAAAGAAATTGCCGGAGTTGTAAAGTAGATTTTGCTCTTTAGCACACTCTGTTACAATAAATAAATGTCGGGAAGTTGATTATAAGCTCTTTTGCATGTTTTGCTTTGAGTTGCTTTTTGACTTGTGTTAAAATACGACCAGATTTTTATTTGGAGTGGAGAATGGCATTAAAGGGACAATTGGGGAACATCGGAATCAGCGATATAGCGAATCTGTTGCACTTGAACCGGAAAACAGGGATGTTGAAAATAAGGAAGGGCGGTTTTTCTGCCATGCTCTTTTTTAACGAGGGAGAGGTGGTGAATGCCGAATCAAATGAAAATACCGGAGAGATAGCAGCTTTTGAAATTTTTCAGCAGACAGAGGGCGATTTTGAGTTTATTGCCACTCCACCACATAAGAAACGATTGATTCAGCAGACATTGCATGATCTGGTGCTGGAATCGGCGAGACAGAAAGACACCATTAAGAATCTGAGGCGGGCGGTTCCCAAAAATTATATGATTTTTTCTGCCACCATTGATACCCGAATGGAAATGATGGAAGATTCATTTGATGAAGAGACTGCTCACCTGCTCACACTGTTGGATGGCACGCGGGATGTAGATGACCTGGTTGATGCCAGTGGGTTTTCAGAGTTTAAAGTGTTGACAATTCTTACGGATTTAATAGATAAGCGTTTTGTGCAAGCTCTGAACATTATCCATCTCCTCCGGTATGAGGAACTCACCGGTTTCTTGAAAGCAGATGATGTGGCCTATGTTGATAAGACCCTTTATGAAGAATGGAAGGCTGAGCTGATTTCTGAAAAAAAGCTAAAATTTCTACAGGTTAGAACTCAGCAGGGCCGAATCGGGGTGCTGTCTCTGGGAAGCAAGAAAGACCTGGGAGACCGAATATTGTTTACCGAAGCAGCCGCACAGAAGCTCCGTGTGAAAAAGGGGGATCAATTGATCTGTAAGCCTCTTTCCAGTACACCGGAGAAAGGGAAAGATGAGGGTTTGCTGGACGATTTTTTTGAATAAAATTTGCGCGTAGGAGGGAGTTATGGTAATGAATCCGGGGAATGGATTGTTGGTTAACGCTTTTATCAGTTTCCTCGTCTTTTTCATCAGCATGGTAGTGGGCGTGAAGGTAATTCGCCAAAAAGCAAAGGGCAGGGCACGAACCCCCGCAATCTCCTTTGGGATGATATGGTTCATGTTTGGGGGAGTGTATGGGGCTGTTGCTATACGAACTCTTGCGGCGTACTTCAGGGCTTATCAGCTGGATCGGCTTTTCTTCACAGTGGACAATTTCTTCGGGGTGATGGTTGCACCGGCCATTATGTTTTTTGTCCTGTATTTCTATATCAAGAATAAGAATGTGGTCAACATTATTATTTTGTTGTTTTTTATCGTCTGTATGGTCTGGTGGATTTTCGATGTCCGGGCCGGTGCAAAACGAATTGAAGTAAGCTACTGGCTTTCAGAATGGGAAATGGCCAGTGAGAAAGTGGCGAATTTTGCGAAATATGTACTGTATTTCCCTACTGCAGTTGCGATTTTGTCTCTTAACTTTATGGCTCAACGGGCAAAGAGCCGTGCGACCCGGTATAAGGTTTTTATGTCTTCAATTTCAATTACCGGTGCAACCTTTCTGATGATGGCAGACCTTCTCGGTACATCGCCATTTGTCGGTTTTGCAGTACGGGTAGGAATAATGGCCTTCTGTATTTTTGGCTATTTGAGTTATTTCCCCACGAAGGGAATTGAGAGCTGGATTCGGAAGGAAGCATAAGAACGGCAGTTTCCCGGCTCATTTATTTCGAAGGGGGTTACTGTTGTGGAGGGGATATGGTTCACGATGAAAACGTCCATGACATTGCTTCAATGGGCAATGAACCGGTAAACGAAAAATCTGCCTCTGATTCTGTGCGTGATGAAAAAGTTGACGCGTTTATTCTGGAAGGGGATTTGTCCGGAAGCCAGGCGCATCGTTCTCCAGATGGTGAAACTGAACTAAAGACGGAAGAAAGTGGGAAAGATGAAATGACGGTTGATGTAGTGGAAACGGTGACCCGGTTGGAAGAACTGGATCGCTTACTGGGCGAATTAAATTTTCGAGAGTTGATTATGCAGTTTGGAAAGGTTCAGGGCGACCTTGAATTGATTCGCTATGAGCTTGACGCATTGAGAAATGAGAGTACACGTGTTCACGAAATTCTTACCCAAACAGATTATCTGAGAAGCCGGGACATTACCGCACCAATGGAAATTATCGGTGAATTTCGTGAGCGTATTTATGCCCTTACGGATGGGGTACGGAAATTGATTTCTCAGCAGGAAATTCTTATTAGCTATGCAAGGAGCAGCCGGGGATGGCTGCTTGAACGATCCGGCGAAGCATTGGAAGCCCTGACCAGGATCCGTGAAGCACAACGGAGCAGGATGGAAATGGTAGCTTCATTGAATCAGATGCTGGAATCGGACACGCCCAACGAAAAGCTGGCATCTGCTGCGCTTGAATTTGCTGTTCTGATGCGGGAACTGGACGGAGATGAAGGATTAGAAAAACTGGATTCAGTGATTTCTGACATGGGTGGATTTCGAGATGAAGTGGAGCAGGCTGAAAGTATAGTGTTGGAAGATTCTCCCCGATTGGAGGATATGAAAGAGGATCTCGGCCTCGTGGAGGAAGTTCCAGGTATTACTGGTGAACTCCTTTCCTTTCTCGCAACTGTGTCCCGGACTCTCGATAAGATTGAAACCGGATGGAACGGGCAGGAAAACTCTGAAAACACCATCCAAGAGGAAATGCCACCGGCTGAATCTGATGAATGATGAAAAGTGCCCCATATGCGGGGGAAGCGGATGGCAGGTGATTGAACAGGGGGATTATTCTTATGTAAGGCCCTGTGCCTGTACCGTTTCACTCCATGAAAATCGTATAGCCAGTGGATTACCGGAACGTTATCATTTATGCACTTTTGAAAATTTTCAGGTAAATCCCGGTGGTGGGAAAAAGAATCCGACCTTAATGGCAGCAAGGACAGTTGCCAGGGATTTTGGCGGGAAGTTTCCGGCTGTGAATACCGGGTTGTTGATTTCAGGCCCGGCTGGAACAGGGAAAACACATCTGGCTGCTGCTGTACTGAACACCTTGATAAACAGGGGAGAGCATGGCATACTGTTTCGTGATTTCAGGGAGTTGCTCCAGGACATCCGTTCCAGTTACAGCCCTGATTCCAAGGTGAATGAATTTGGTGTGCTGGCTCCGGTTCTGAATGCACGACTATTAATTATCGATGACCTTGGCGCCGAGCGCCCCACCGAATGGGCGGACAGCCAGTTTTCCTATATTCTGAATTATCGGTATAACCGCCTGTTGCCGGTGATTATTACAACAAATTATCTGGATGGGCGAATCGAAGAAGAATCCCTCAGTGAGCGAGTGGGTGCCAGAATGCGGTCAAGACTCTTTGAGATGTGCAGAGAAGTTCGAATAGAGGCTGAAGATTACCGAAAAATAAACATAGGTTAGTGAGGATTTACAATGAGAATGTCCAGGTATCTGTTGAACACGTTGAAGGAAGTACCAAGAGAAGCGGAAACATTGAGCCATCAATTGATGTTGCGCGCATGCATGATCAAAAAAATTGCGGCTGGGATTTACACCTACATGCCGATGGGATATCGGGTGATTCGAAAGATTGAGGGTATTATCCGTGAAGAGCTGGATAGGGAAGGATGCATCGAACTGCTGATGCCGGCTGTTCAGCCTGCTGAGATCTGGAAGGAAAGTAAACGTTGGGATTTTTATGGAAAAGAACTGCTCCGGTTCAAGGACCGCAAAGGTGCTGATTTCTGTATGGGGCCGACACATGAGGAGGTCATTACGGACGTGGTTCGGCGTGAGTTGAAGTCATACAAGCAATTACCGCTGAACCTATACCAGATTCAGTCAAAATTCAGGGATGAAATTCGTCCCCGCTATGGGCTCATGAGGGGGCGTGAATTTATCATGAAAGACGCGTATTCCTTTGATGTAAATGATGAAGCAAGTGAGAAATCCTATTGGGCAATGTACCACGCGTATGCGAGGATTTTTCACCGCTGTGGCTTGAAATTTCGTGCGGTTGAAGCTGATTCCGGTGCGATTGGCGGCAGTTATACCCATGAATTTCATGTTCTTGCAGATACGGGTGAAGACACGGTTTTGAGCTGCAGTCATTGCGATTATACGGCAAACATTGAAAAGGCGGAATGCCGTAAACCGGATCATATTGAGCACGGGGATTTGCATCAGATAGAAAAGAAAGAAACACCTGGCAAGAAAAGCGTGGATGACGTTGCCGAATTTCTTGCCGTGAAGCCGGAAGCATTGATAAAGACGATGATTTTCACTTTGGAAGATGATACAGCGATCGCGGTACTGGTTCGGGGAGACCATGAGGTGAATGAAGTAAAGGTCAGGAATTATCTGGGCCTGAACGCGTTGGAATTGGCGGATGAGGAAGCAATTCAATCCGCCACCGGTGGCCCGTCGGGATTTTCCGGACCTGTTGGGCTCAAGATTCGGATTCTCGCTGATTTTGCGGTACAGGAAATGTCAAATGCAGTAACCGGTGCCAATGAGAAGGACATGCA
Organism: Acidobacteriota bacterium; assembly: GCA_003650445.1. Lineage (GTDB taxonomy): Bacteria > Acidobacteriota > Holophagae > Thermotomaculales > Thermotomaculaceae > UM-FILTER-49-7. The sequence goes on from QMQE01000015.1 coordinate 18,673, forward strand.
TTGGGTAAATGTAAATCCCGAAAGAGATTTCAAAGTGAGTGAATATGGTGATTTTCGGCTTGCTCAGGCCAAGGAACGATGTCCCCGTTGTGAAGAAGGTAGATACCAGCAGTTCAAGGGTATTGAAGTGGGCCAGGTATTCCGCCTGGGAACAAAGTATTCCGAATCTATGAACTGTAAATTTTTGGATGAAAACGGGAAGGAAAAGCCGGCGGTTATGGGCTGCTATGGTATCGGAGTCGGCCGTACCGCTGCTGCGGCAATTGAACAGAATAATGACGAAAATGGAATTGTGTGGCCGGTGAATATCGCGCCCTTTGATGTCATGCTCTTGAACCTGGATATTCAGGATGACGCTGTGAACGAAGCCGCTCTGGATCTGTACGAGGGGTTACGTAAAGAGGGGCTGGACGTCCTTTATGATGATCGGGATGTGCGTGCCGGTTTCAAATTCAAGGATGCAGACCTGATTGGCTTGCCGATTCAGGTAATCGTAGGGAAGCGGGGCCTGAAGGAAGGCCTCGCGGAAGTCAAAGTTCGCCGGAACGGGGAGCGGGTGAAAGTATCGCCTCAGGATATTCCGGCTAAGGTAGAGGCGTTGCTGAATGGCTTGAAGGAGCAGGAAGAGCAACGCAGGTAACAGATGCGATACGAATATGCTGTCAATGTGTTTGTGTTTAATTCCGATTATACGTCCCTGCTTTTTGTCAGGCGGGTTAAACCACCGTTTGCCGGCCAGTACCTGCCTCCCGGGGGTCATGTGGAAGAGGGCGAAAACCCCTTGGAAGCAGCAGTTCGGGAGGTGAGGGAAGAAACCGGTCTTGAGGTAGAAGTTATAGATTTCCGACCCGGTTCCCCTATTCTCCTCGACAGCCGAACCGTGAGGATGCCGGAACCGATCCGGGTACAGGTTGAATACATTGACCGTCACCATAAACATGTCGATTTTGTTTTACTCGGAGAGGTAACCGGAGACTCGGATCAAATTCAGGATATCTACAGGGAACGTGTCAAATGGGTTTCCATAAATGAATTGAATGATACGGAAATGCCAAGAAATGTTAAAGAACTGGCTTTTTTTCTGTTTCGCCACAAACAGGAGGACTAATGTTTAAGGGAACAACAATTTTGTGTATTAAAGGGACAGATGAAACAATTCTCATCGGCGATGGGCAGGTTACACTGGGAAATACAGTTATGAAACACAGGGCTTCCAAAATCCGACGGATTTTCAATAACCGGGTGATTGTCGGTTTCGCGGGTTCAACGGCGGATGCGTTTACCCTTTTTACCCGTCTTGAAGGCAAGCTGGAGCAATATTCCGGCAACCTGGAACGGGCTGTTGTGGAAATGGCAAAAGACTGGCGAACTGACAAATACCTGCGCCGCCTTGAAGCCATGATGATTACTTCGGACAAAGACCGGGTTTTCCTCGTTTCCGGTGCCGGTGATGTTATTGAACCGGATGAACCGGTGTTGGCGATTGGCTCGGGTGGCCCGTACGCTTTCGCGGCTGCGAAGGCGCTGGTGGAAAATACCAAACTGGATCCTGCAGAATTGGCGAAAAAGGCCATGGTAATTGCTTCCAGAATCTGTATTTACACGAACGATCAATTTACATTGGAAAAAATTTAGAAAAGCTGTATCATTTTAGCAGGACACAACTGTGAAAGAGGGAAGCCATGAGTGATGTATTTTTCAGTCAGGAGCAGTTCAAGGAACTGCTGGAAGTCATTGAAAATGACCCTACATCGGAAAACCTTGCCCGCCTGGCGCGGGAATACAACTATCGTTCCTACTATGACCTTGCCATTGAAAGTGCAAGGAAAGCTATCGAAAAAGACCAATTGAACTGGGATGGCTGGTACGAACTGATACTGGCTTCCGGCTTTAAAAACTATAGGGAACTGGAAAAAATCAAAGAAGAACTGGATTCCTTCCTGGAAACCTGGAATGGTGGAGACTACAAAGATACCGGGCTGATCCGGAATCTGGCATTAATCAACTATTTCTTAGAAAAAGATGTTCTCGCCATCAGCCTGATTGAACAGGCCATCGGGGACAATCCCGAAAACGATACTTTTCATGAGGTAAAGGGATACATTCTCCACGCGCTGGGGAAAACCACGGAGGCTTTAAAATGCTTCGGAGAATCCGTTCGCCTCAATTCCCGAAACTGCCGGTCCATGCGCATGATCGGGAAGTGTTATCTGGACCTCGGCGAAGGGGGCAAAGGTGTGGCGAAAATCACCGAATCCTTGCGGATTGAGCCCTGTTTTGTTGCCGCCTGGCACCTTCTCGGTGAATATCACCTGGACCATAACAATATTCTCGGAGGAATTCAGAGCTTTGCCCGGGCACGATCCATCAATCCCAGGGACTGGGGTTCATACTTCCTTATGGCTGAATTTTTCATGAGTCGGGGCGACTATGATATTGCAATTGCTGAAATCAAAAAGCTTTTCCTGTTTGAAGATGATAAGGAGGTTCGTGCGGAAGCACTAAATCTCATCGGATATGCACATTTTCTACAGGGAAACTTCGATGATGCCAACTATTATTTTAATACTGCCATCGCTTTTAACCCGGCATACGCCCTGGGCTACTTCAATCTCGGTGAACTGGAGCGAAAGCGAGGCAATTTTGAAAAAGCCGTTCATTTCTATCAAGAAGCATTGAAACGGGACCCCCATCACATTCCATCCATTACCCAGACCGGCTTTGCGTACCTCACCTTGAAAAAAATGGAACAGGCGGAAGAGATGTTCCAGATTGCAGTGGAATTGGAACCTGAAGAAACATCTGCCTACCTGGGTCTTTCTGAATGTAGCCGTTCCCGCCGTCACTACCGGGAGCAGCTGGCCTTTGTCCGGAAAGCATGGGAAATCGCACCTGAAAACTCACAAGTTTTGAACTATATGGGAATTGCCTATCAATGTAACCAGAACTTTAGTCGGGCGGAACAGGCCTACTTTGCGTCTCTGAAAGCCGATCCTCATAATCGGAAAACTGCCAACAACCTTGCCTATCTATACGAAAAAAAATACAACCGGGCAAAAGGGAAAAAGGAAAAGGCGGAACTGAGGGAAAAGGCCATTGCTGCGTGGGAAGTCCGGCTTCTCGCCTGCCGGAGCGCTGGAACCTCCATTCGGGGCGCTCAGAACCATCTGCGTAACTTTGGTATTTCAGATCAGGAGATTGACAATCTTCTTCGTCTCGGCGATGTAACTGAACTGTCGTTGATTCAACAAGTTCAGGATATGGCTATTGATCTGGGCTGAAGCCCTGAATTTATCTATAAACAAATCGGAAGAATAAAATGAGAGTTCATTACCTGCTTATTGCCATTATTGTTCCATATCTTATCGGTTCTGTCCCTTTTGCAGTCTGGATAGGACAGATTTTTTATAAAAAGGATGTCCGAGAGGAAGGGAGCGGAAATGCCGGTGCAACAAATGTGTACCGGGTTCTGGGGCTCTATCCCGCAGCAATCGTTTTTCTGCTGGATGGCGCGAAGGGCGCGGCTGCTGTTCTTCTCTGCCGGAGCTTTCATGTTGGTTTTCCCTGGATTACTGTCGCAGCTCTTTTTGTAATGCTGGGGCATGCGTTTCCCCTGTATGCGAGGTTTTCCGGCGGCAAGGGTGTGAGCACCGCCGCAGGTATACTGGTTTTGGTGAATCCGGCTGCTTTCTTATTGGCATTGTTTGTGTTCGGCCTGATTGTGTGGAATTTCAGACTGGTTTCAGTCGCTTCCATTTCGGCTGCCGGTGTGGCATTTATTACAGTCCTGGTTCAATTATTTTTTTTCAGGGAAAACTGGACTGCTGTCAGCATTACAGGGCTGTTACTTATGCTGATTCTGATTTCCCATCGGACTAACCTGCGCCGCTTGAAATCCGGAAAGGAATTGAAAATTTAGCTGTTTGTGACTGAGATGTCATTGCATTTGCTACAATGGGTTGATGAGATAAGCAGGGAGGTCATATGGCGAATGAAAAGAGAATGGAAATTCTGATTGATGACAAGGTAGCAGAAGGAAATTATGTAAACAGCGGGAACATTATGTATAACCAGGCGGAATTTATCATTGATTTCACCAGGATGGTGCCGCCTCCCGGTAAAGCCAGGGTGTTGAGCCGGGTCATTATGACCCCGATGCAGGCAAAGAACTTTTTCAATGCGGTGCAGAAAAATATTGAGAACTACGAAAAACAGTTCGGAGCAATTCCATCGGCAAAAAACCAGGAAAAGAAGGTCGGGTTTAACCAGTAAATGAAGCTTCTTGATAGCATAGGCATAGAGGTTGTATTGGCCTCGGCGTCACCGAGACGGAAAGAGATACTTTCTTTGTTGTTCCGGGATTTCAGCGTTTCTCCTTCTTCAATTTCGGAAGAGGGGCTTTTTCTTGCCCCGGTTGAATTGACCTTGGAACTTGCGGAACAAAAGGCCCGTCAGGTATTTAATGATAATCCGGAATCTCTGGTAATTGGCGCGGATACAGTGGTGGTTTCAGATGGGAAGATTTTGGGAAAACCAGGATCCCATGACCATGCCGTTGAGATGTTACAGACGCTTTCAGGCCGAACTCACAGGGTGATAACCGGGGTTGCATGTATCTGCAAATCCTTCAGTTTCTCCTTTCATGAGAGTACTGAGGTTACTTTCAGGAAAATGTCCGTAGCGGAAATAGAATGGTATGTGCAAAGCGATGAGCCGTTCGACAAAGCAGGGGCATATGCAATCCAGGGGGATGCGTCACTTTTTATTGAACGGATAAATGGCAACTATCTTAATGTAGTCGGATTCCCACTATCCAGTTTTTATAAGCGTCTAAAGGAAAATTTGGG
>QMQE01000016.1 GCA_003650445.1 Acidobacteriota bacterium
AACAGCATCAGGAAAGCACCTGAAAAAGGCCTTTTGAAGATGACGATTGTCTCATCCACCGGAAACAAGCCCCTTTCCGGGGTGAAGGTCACGGCGAAACTGGGCAAAAGGGTTTTCAGTACCGTAACGGACAAAAAAGGCTATGCCCAGCTATCCCTGCCTGCAGGCAGTTGGAAAGTAAGCCTTGAGCTCAAGGGATGGCAGTCACAGTCCAACAGGGTGAAAATTGAGTCGGGCCGGTTCATCGCTTACAGGATAAAACTCTACCCGGCAGGGGCAAAACCGGGCGCCACCAGCTGGATTCCCTCTTCCGGTGGGCTTATTCCCGGCAAGCTTTAAATATAATAGAGCTGTTGGAAGAAGAGGAAGAGCTGGATTCCCTCTTCCGGCGGGCTTATTCCCGGGCGCTTTTGATGCTGTTCAGGGATTTTCAGGATATTTGATTTTAGGAGTTGAGTGCCATTGTCTTGTCTTCTATCAGGGCAAGATAGTCCCCATTTTGCTCTTTGCTTTTCCCCACTCATCACTCATCACGTCAAAAACGGGGACTGGCAACTTCTCAGGTGCCTGTACCCGCTTTGACAGGGGTTCATCTGGATTCTGTCCAGCTTTTCTTTAGGCGCTTGAGTTGCCAGGCTTCCATGTTGGTGTAGGCATTTTTTTCTTTTTTCTGAATTTTCAGCGCGATATCAGCGGCTCGGACAGCTTCTTTGAACCGTTTCAGTTCTCCTAATATTTTCGCCTTGATATTCCAGTTTTCAAAGGATGAGTGGATTGCGATGGCTCGGTTGATATCTGCCAGTGCGGTCTTCAGGTTTTCGTGATGTTCCAGGTAGGTAAGTGCTGCCCCTGCCAGTTGTTCCGACGCCTTCAGAACAAATGCCTCATTCATCTCCTCCATTTTTTTCTTTGTGTTGACCCGGATGGAGAAATGGATTGCCAGTTTGTCCCAGCAAAGTTCCAGCTTTGCGGAATTCATGGCGAGGTCGGTGAAATCGTAAAGCAGCCACTCCCGGTGGGGAATCGCGTAAGGGGTTACGTTGAAAGTCAGCACATTCTTGCTCTTGTCCAGGAAGAATGTGCCCCATTGCTTTGCGTTACTGTTGAAAATTACCTGCCAGCTGGTCGGTGTTGGCCTGACAAAAAAGCTGTAGGTTCCGGCTTTCAGCGGGTGTCCATTCACCGTAACATCATCTGAAAATGAAATCGTTGTGGCTTCATTGGCACCGGCTCGCCACAGCTCATTGTATGGAACCAGCTTTCCCCAGATTGTCCGTCCCTTTACACCGGGACGGTGATAGGTGACGGTGATATCGGTGAGCCCGATGCGCTGCATGGTCATTGCCTTTTGGCTCAGCATAGGCCGAACCGCTTTTTCCTGTGCAGCGGCTGAAAAATGAATAGTTATTGCGAAGACTATGATGATAAACAGGCGATTTCTCATAAGTTCTCCCCTCGAGTTTCTGATTTTCCTATTCATTTTACACAATAAAGGGTGAAAAGATAAGAGGTGATGAGTGATGGGTGATGAGGGATGGGTGATGAGGGATGAGGGACAAAAAGACAGGGAATGGCCAACTCCCTGATTTTTCTTACCCCTACTCCTACCCCTACCCCTACTCACCCGAAGGGTGATGAAGGATGAGTGACAAAAGACACAGGAAAATGGCCAATTCTTTGATTTTTCTTACCCCTACCCCAACCCCTGCTCCTACTTCTTTTTCTCCCGCCCCCGCCCACGGCGCTTTGCGCCGGATGTTAGGTGATAGGTGTTAGATGTTAGGTTAAAGATTGGAAAAATCAGGGAGTAGACCCTCTTGCTCCCCTTCCGGACTCGCACTCGCACTTTCACTTACACTCTCCCCCGCCCCCGCCCACGCAAAACGCTCACTCTTTTAATGGCTGTTTTCAGATTTAAAGTTTTCGCCGTATTTCTCGCGGTAGTAGGCGAGGCGTTCTTCCGGGCTGCCGTTCCGGTTGATTTTGACCGGGGGCTTGTGAGAAGGCCGGGGGGCAGATTTCCTGGGTTTCGGGGCAGTTTCCGGCCGAGTTGGCCGTGTTTTCTGGCGGGTAGAGGGCCGCTTGGGACTTCTGGGACGGCTGTCCCTGCTTCGTGGGTGTCCATGCTTGGGCTTCAGGCCGGAGCGGATGTGCATCCCGGCGGTTTCGTCTTTCAGGAACATGTCGTCATCGGCCCATTCCACCGGGATTTCCATGTGGATGTATTTCTCAATGGCAGCCAGGGAGTGGACAAAGTCAGGACTGACCAGAGAAATAGCTTTCCCTTTCTTGCCCACCCGGGCGGTTCTGCCGATGCGGTGGACATAGTTTTCAATGTCTTCTGGCAAATCATAGTTAATGACCATGGGCAGGTCTTCAATATGTAGGCCCCGTGACGCAACATCGGTTGCCACCAGAAAATGGATTTTCCCGTTCTTTGCATCTTCCACAGTTTTCAACCGTTTGGCCTGGGGCATATCACCGATGAGATAACTGCACTGATAACCGTTCAGGCTTAATCGTTTTGCAACGGTGATAGCTGCGTGTTTTGTGTTGGTGAAAATGACGGCGCTTTCCGGTTTGTCCTTCGCCAGAATACCCAGTAACAAACTGATTTTTTCGTATTTCCCAACGTGGTACAGCACCTGGGTTACAGCATCTACTGTCACCTTATCCGGTTCAATCCGAATTTCAATCGGGTTATTCATGTGGTCCCATGCCAATGCTTTGACCCGCATGCTCAAAGTAGCGGAATACAGCATTGTGATTCTCTTATTGTAGGGAGGCATTTGGTGCAGCATCCGACGAATATCGGGGAGAAAACCCATATCAAAAAGACGGTCGGCTTCATCAATTACAAGAATTCCCACATCGCGAAAATTGAATCTTCGTTTCTGCCCCAGGTCGAGGAGCCGTCCCGGAGTGCCGATCATCAGCTGAACATTCCTGGACAGGCTTTCTTCTTGAGGCCCGTAGCTGACACCGCCGAAGAATGTTGCCATTGAAATGTTCAGATGCTTTCCCAGCAACTGGGCATCTTTTTCTATCTGAACCGCCAGCTCCCTGGTGGGTGCAATAACCATGGCTTTCTTGCCCTCAGGGAGTTTGCCATCCAGAATCAGTTGAAAAATGGTGATCAGAAAAGCTGCTGTTTTGCCGGTTCCGGTCTGGGACTGGACAGTTACATCACGACTTTTTAAGGTGTGAACCAGACATTTTTCCTGGACCGGGGTACAATGGACAAACCCGGCATCCCGAATCCCGGCCATCAGGCCCGGGTGAAGTTGAAGTTCGGTAAAATCCACAGTTCAGCGCCTCCAGTTGCAGTGGTCAGCAGGAAAATCCCGCTGTATTTCTTTGATTATAGAACAGAATAGATAAATATGCAAACCCGTGAGCGTGATTGTGACGCGTGATCCGCGATGCGAGGGCGTTACGGGTGGGGGTTAGAAAAAGAATCAGCCTTCAGGGAGCTATTCTGAATCTTTTCCGGTACTTAACCTGAACCTTGTATTTTACTCAACTTTCTCTTTTAGAAGGCTCAACCAGGATGGTCTTGAATTTGCGCAGCAGGACGAAGCCCCGGCCTTTCCCTTTGCTGGAGTAAATGTTGTTTTTCGTGGTGTACTGGACTTCCACGAGGGTGTTGGAACCGGCGGCGGAGAAGGCGGCGGCTAGGGCAGCGGCCCTTTTAACCAATGATGGAGGGATGGGCTTTCCACCTGGATTTTTCAGAATCACATGGCTACCGGGGAGGTCTTTGGCATGGAACCAGATGTCCTTTGGGCCCAATTTCTGGCTGTACAGGGCCTGATTGCCCAGAGCATTTCGCCCGACATAAGCGAAGAAGCCGTTTTCCAGTTCCACCCGGCGGATTCCGGGGGGTGCTTTTGGTGCTTTTTTCCCTTTTTTTACGGGTTTTTCCGGCAGGAGGCCCAAGAGGTCTTCCAGCGATCCGGCCTGTTCCACCGTGTAACGATCATCTTCCAGTGCGGCGAGCTCGGACTGCACGACCTGGATTCGTTCTCGGATATGGGGCAATTTCCGTTTCAGCCTCGCGGCTTTCCGGTACAGGCGGCTGATGTTTTCAGAGGGTGCCAGTTCCGGATCCAGTGGGATGGACAGTATGTCTTCCCCCTGCAGATCGGGGAGCCGGATTTCTTTCATTCCTTTTTTCAATTCCTGAAAGTGGGCGGAAAGGGCTTCCGCTTTCCTCAGAAGTGGGCCGGCTTTATTGCAGGATTGAAGCTCTTTCTCCAGTTTTTTCAATAGAGTCCGCTTCTTTTCGATCTCCTTTCGGAGCTTTTTGTCCACACGGGAACGTACCTGCTGAAACCTTCCCTGTTCAAGGTTTTTAATGTGAATAGTGGAAAGGGCAGTGCTCATGTTTGCTTTTATGGTATCCGGTTCTCCAAATGTTTTCATTCGCATTGGAAATACGCGGTTTTTATAAACAACTCCCTGGCCGGATGTTGCTGCCAGCAGGGAGGGCAACAGGGTATCGGGGTCATCGCTTGCCAAAAGTTCTGCGGCAAAGGCCGGTCCGAGCCCCCTGACGGTATCAAGGAGGGCTTTGGGGCTTGAAAACTCTTTCAGGTCCTTCGGGCGAAGTTCGGCCAGAGGCTTTCGATTATCCTTTGGCCATTGGAATCGGGTTCCAGCAATGGCGCCGGGGTCGTTCCGTGTCCAGATCAGTCTGTTTTCGCTGTCTGTGATAGCCCAGCGGGTGGGAATAGCGCCGGCATTTATGATGAAATGAAAGAGCTGCTCCTCTCCCCAGATGGCCAGTTTGGAGATATGAAAGTCGATGATGCGCTCATCCAGGGGCTTTTCAATGGCGAGGATGGTTCCCCCCTCCAGGTATTTTCTCAGGACATTGATGTCGGAACCCTGTGATGCACCGGCCAGAAAACGGGTTTCGGAGAGAAAAAACGGTGCACTGCGGGGAGCGGAGGAGAAAATCAGATAGTGATTCTTCATGCGGCATTCCAGATATCCGGAGCGAAGGGACACCCGGCTGATTCTGGATTGTGTTTTTACGAAATTTTTAATTTCGTTTACGAGGTAGTTTATGCTAATATTCTCCATGGCATGGGGATTTTACCACACGCCCCTGTGAATCTCCCAATGCCGGTGAATAACAAATGTTGAGATAATCCCTTGAGTTTAGAAGCTGTTAAGGGGATTTTTTGACTGTCTTTGACTATTTGACTGAAGGAGTGCTTGGCAATGAGTTCGGTAATGAAAGAAACTTTTTTTGCAAAAAAAGAGTCGGTTGACCGCAAATGGTTTGTGGTGGATGCTACAGACCGTCCGGTGGGTAAGCTGGCGGCTGAAATTGCGCGGATTCTCCGGGGAAAGCACAAACCTGTGTATACTCCCCATGTGGATACCGGCGATTTCGTCGTTGTTATCAACGCGGAGAAGGTGGTACTGACCGGTCGGAAATGGGACCAGAAACTGTACCGGTGGCGTACGACGCGACCCGGCAGTATGAAGGAAAGAACGGCCCGGGAGATGCTGGACAAGCATCCGGAGCATATTCTGGAACACGCTGTGAAGGGAATGCTGCCGAAAAATCGGCTGGGAAGACAGATGTACAAAAAGCTGAAGGTGTATGTCGGGGATCAACATCCCCACGAAGCGCAGAAACCGGAAGCATTAAGTTTATAACGGAAGAAAGGTAGGAGGATTTTTGTGAGGAACCTTCAATATTATGGAACAGGCCGCCGGAAAACAGCGGTGGCCAGGGTGTTCCTGAGACCCGGCAAGGGCGAAATGCTAATCAATCAGAAACCAGTTGACGAATATGTGGACGGTGACATTCTGAAGATGATTATCCGCCAGCCCTTGCAGCTGACCGAAACAGCCGACAAATTTGATCTGTATGTAACGGTCAAAGGTGGCGGCATTTCCGGCCAGGCCGGGGCGATCAGACACGGAATTGCCCGGGCATTGCTCGAGTATAATCCCGAATTGCGGAAACGGCTGAAAACTGCTGGATTCCTGACCCGTGACCCGAGAATGAAAGAAAGAAAAAAATACGGGCAGCCAAAGGCCAGGAAGAGATTCCAGTTCTCCAAACGTTAATTATCAAACAAATCTTGCAAGGAACCTGTTAAAGGAGGTATTCGTTGGTAGACATTTCCATGAAAGAACTGCTTGAGGCCGGAGTTCACTTCGGACACCAGACCCGTCGATGGAACCCTAAGATGAAAAAGTACATCTTTGGAAGTCGAAACGGGATTTATATTATTGACCTGCAAAAAACAATGAAACTTTTCAGGGAAACTGCATCATTCATTACCGATGCGGCAGCGAAGGGAAAGAATGTTTTGTTTGTGGGTACCAAGCGTCAGGCACAGGAATCTATTGAAAGCGTGGGCCAGGCCGGTATTCCATTTGTAAACCAGAGATGGCTGGGCGGTACACTGACCAATTTCAGTACCATCAAGAAGAGCATTGAAAAGCTCAACAACCTTGAAAGGCTGCTGGAAAGCGAAGAGATTGAGAACTATTCCAAGAAAGAACGCTATGGCCTGGAACGGAAACGGAACAAACTGATGAAGCTGTTTCGTGGCCTGAAAGAGTTGAATAAAATTCCAGACATTATGTTTGTCATTGATCCCAGGCGGGAGAAAATAGCAGTGCAGGAAGCCAGAATCATGAACGTTCCGGTGGTGGCAGTGGTGGATACCAATTGCGACCCCGACGTGATTGACTGGGTTATTCCAGGCAATGATGACGCAATTCGTGCCATTAAATTGTTTGTCTCAAAAATGGTTCAAGCCATTCAGGAAGGCCGTGATATCGCTGGTATCAATCAGGAAGTTGCGGAAGAAGCATTGGCTGCCGAAGAGGTTGCTCTTGAGCCGGAAGCTGTGAAAGCGCCTTCACCGGAGGTTAAGGAAATACCCAAGGCCACACCGAAGCCGAAAGTTGAAGTGAAAGCTGAGCCGAAAGCCGAATCAAAGCCGGAACCAAAAGCCAAAGTGAAAGCTGAACCGAAGGCTACACCAAAGCCGGAACCTGAGGCAGAGAAGAAAACTGAGGCAAAGGCGAAGCCGAAGGCAGCACCAAAGGCCAAGGAGGCTTCAGAACCGAAGCCAGAGAAAAAGGCTGTTGAAGAAGCTGAAAAGAAAGTGGAGAAGGAAGCAAAGCCGAAAGCCGCACCGAAGAAGAAAGTTGCAAAAGCAGAAGTTTCTGATGAAGCTGAAAAGAAAGTAGAGAAAAAGGCAAAGGCGGCTCCTAAAAAGGCGACAAGTAAGGCAAAAGCAGAAAAAAAGCCTGTAAAAAAAGCGGAACCCAAAGCAAAGAAGAAGGAATCTGCCGCTGAAAAGGAAGAGAAGAAGGAGAAGTAGGGATGGCAAATATTACTGCAAGTCAGGTTAAAGAACTCCGGGAAAAAACCGGCCTCAGCATGGGTGAATGTAAGAAGGCGCTGGTTGAGACTGGCGGTGACATCGAAGAAGCCGTAACCCTGTTGCGGAAGAAGGGATTGAATGCCGCTTCCAAAAAAGCGGGGCGGAAAACAGCCGAAGGGCTGGTTGGAAGCTATATTCACTCAAACGGAAAACTGGGTGTGCTTGTGGAAGTTAACTGTGAAACTGACTTTGTCGCACGTAATGAAGCGTTTCAGGAACTGGTGAAAGACCTTGCCATGCATATTGCGGCCAGTGAACCTCGTTTTGTACGCAAAGAAGATGTGACAGAAGAACTAATGGCCAAGGAAAAAGAGATTTATATGGAGCAGATTCGGGCTCAGGGTAAACCGGAAAACATCGTAGAAAAGATTGTGACGGGTAAGATGAGTAAGTTTTATGAAGAGAACTGCCTGTTGGAACAAGCTTTTGTGAAGAACCCGGATATAAGTGTGGGCCAGTTGATTTCCTCCAAGGTTGCGGAAATTGGAGAAAACATTCAAGTCAACCGTTTCGTCCGTTTCAAAATTGGTGAATGATTTGAATCTGCAAATCTGATACTTAAAACCCCCTCCGTCCTGGAGGGGGTTTTTTTGTGCCTGAGTATAATTAGAATGGCTTCAAGGTTGAATTTATGTAAACACAGGGAAAGACTTATTTCATATGTCTTTGACCACCTTGTCTGAACTCAAACCGAATGTCAACCCTGTCTCGGCTTGTCTCTTATCGGACGATGGAAGCTGCAAGAATGGATGCGGTTGTTTTCCCGGAAAAGTACAGAGATGAGATTGTGACGAAGGCGTAATAACACAAACATACAATTGCCAGTTTCCAATTTGGCAGGATAAGATGAGGGGCGGCCAGTTTGGCAAGCATGGACAATAGCACGAATAGTACCATAAATAGGAGAAGTTCAGCGGTTGCCAGTACAAGTATCCGGCTGGCCTTTTCCTGCAATTCAGTGCTGATCGGGGGGCGCCCCTTGCGTGGAGAAGTGGGAGCCTTATCGAGTTTTGGTTCCTGGCTGCGGGTGTAACTTGTTTCACCTGTGTCAAGATTCTCGTCCATGTCCGGAATGATTTCAACTTCATCCCCTTCCGGTACATCAAGGGGAAAAAGGAAGCGATCCTCTTCTTTTCGGTTCCGAATTACCGTATCAAACAGCACAGAGTACTGAAGGTCACATCCGCAACGTTCGCATGCGACAGCCTGATCACGGTTAAGGTGTCCGCATGAACGGCATTTCAATGGCATTTCAGCCTTCTATTTGCTGAAGAAGGCAAACCATTCGTTTGCCTGTTGGCGGGAAATCTGCGCGCTGATCAGGCGGTTGACGACCAAGGCGTGTTTCTTAAGAATAGGATTCTTAGGGTCCAGTATCCGGGCAAAATCAAAGTATGTTTTGGCGTCATTCGGGGCGTTTTTGTTGACGCTGTCAATCCCTGCCTGTACATAGAGAGACGTTAGTTGTTTCTTATATCGGATGTTGTCCGGGTTGGAAGACAGGATTGTATAGATACGTTCAATTGCGTCGGAATAGTTTCCTTTCGCAATGGATCTCTGTGCCTGGCGGCGAAGTTTTGAGACGTTTACCTTTTTTTGCATTTCATTACGGGAAGCGTTGAGAAATTGCTGGTCTTCCGGCTTCAAGGGATGAATGGAGTTGGCATGGAGAAGAAGATAATAGGCGAAGAGGTAGCGGTGTTCATTATAGAAAGATTTTGCCTGGCTTGTGGACAACTGATATTCCTTTTCCAGCTTTTTTTTGGCGTCTGTTCTTGATGGAGAGGAAACAACTTTGGCGGGATTCTGTTTCTTGAAGTTCTTGTAGAACTGCTGTAATTTGATTTGAGGCACAAGGAAATAGGCTGCTACTGCCAGAACAACAAGTATGCCAACAATAATCCCAATGGATATCAGATGCTTGTTTCCTCTGGTCATAACAATTTGCTGTTGTCTCCTTTTTTTCTTTGGTGGGGCGGAAAATTCATGGGTCTGCCGGGGGGCAGGTTGTGGAGTGCCAAGGCCCTTTGCGTCGTAATCCAATTCCAGAGCAGAATCCAGCTTTGGCGGTTCATCCGACATTCTCCTCCGTGCTGTTTCAAGAAGATCTTTCAGTTCCAGATGTTCCGGATGCTCATTCAGATGCTGTTCCAGAATTCGCACAGCATCTCCGGCCCGGTGGGAATTCAACAGTTCTTCCACCTTTGCAGAAATAGTACTGATCCCGTACTGGTGGGAGAGGCTCTGGATATATTCCCTGGCATCAGTAATTTTGGTGGAACTCCCGCTTTGTCTTTCCAGTACGTCCAGTGCATTGAGCGCCTGCTCCACGTCTCCCGCCCGTGCCATTGCAATAATTCGACTCAATTCCTGAGGATCCGGTGGGGTTGCATCGATTTCTTGTTGCTGTTCAGCTGAAAATGTTGCTGTATCGGAAGGTTCTTCCTCAATTTCCCGGCTGGCATTGGCAATGTATTCCTTCAGAATGACATTTTCCGAGTCAAAGCGAAGGCCGTTTTTCCAGATTCTCAGGGCATTTTCGACATCCCCGACTTCGTACATCGAAACACCCCGTTGAATCAGCTCATTGACATCGGTTTCACCCGACATGCTGGATCCTTCAAATTCTTCCAATGGAGATTCAGCTGTAACCGGGGCTTCCGGTTCATTGAAATTTGCAAAATCGTTTTCCTGTTCTGTTTCAATGCCAATGTCAATGTCAGACTGAGTATCATCACTTGCAATGCCTGCAGCCCAGGATGCTGAAATAACCTCTGTAATCGGATCTTCTAAGGCGGGGTCAATGTCTTCCGGTGTGATTTCCAGATGGTTGGTTTCCGGTTTATCTATCGCTTCTCTTGCTGTTTCGACAAGGATAACAAAGTCCGGATCGTCCATATCTGATAAGAACTCTTCATGAAGCTCCAGTATTCTGGAGTATCTTTTTTCGTCCAGCAGGTGCTTGAAATTTTCCAGCGCCTTTCTGCGGGAAATTGCATACAACTTTTGAACTTTTTCATGCTTGATATGATTGTGAAGGGGTTCAATCAGCTGGAGTGCTTCATACACCCGCCCCTCTTTATAGAAGTCTGCAGCTTGTTTGATTCGTTTGATCAATGCGGCTTTGTCCATAGCGTAATTCTACCGGAAACTACCCGGTGAAGTCAATAACCCATTGGCTGATTCAGAATAAAGATGACAAACCGCGTGTTGGCCGGGCAATATTCGTGGATGACAAAGACCCGGTCCAGACGAGTTTCCCCACGACAGTCGTGACACTGCATATCTGAAACGCAGGGTGGAGACACGCCAAGCCGCTTTGCATTCAATGGGGTAGCCCTGGTACGAATCCTTGCGATTGCTTCTGTTACATCTTTAACAATTTTATTTTCGGTGACCACAAACAGGATATTCCCTGGCCCGAAAATGGACGCTGCTACGCGGTTTCCGATTCCGTCTGCGTTCACGATGATCCCGTCTTCTGTAACGGCATTGACCGCTGTGACAAACAGTCCGGCTGAAAGCTGGTTTTGGCGTGCGGTGACTTTGTCTACACCCGGTTCCCAGTGGTCAAAAACTGCTTTACCGAGCCCCCGGGCAATGGCGGGGAGGCCCAGCTCCCGGGTGGTCACGGAGCCGCCGAACCCTACAGAATCTACATTGGCCAGTTCCTGTTCAAAGGCGGCACAGAGCGCTTTCCGGCTGTCAAAGAGGGTGATTTCCTGAAATCCCCTCCCTCTGAATCCGGCTGCCAGTCGGGACAGTTGCTCACTGCTCATTGTTTGATGACCGGAGCTTAAGGCCGTCGGTTTGCAGCAGGCGGTAAACCGGATAATCTCCCGGTACATTCCGCCATTCAGATGGATAAATCATAGTGGACCAGAGTCCATAGCGGTACAGGGCATCCATGCTCTCCGGTTCCAGAACCGCACTGGCCAGCTGGCGGAAAAGCTGGGAACGGTTCAGTGGCACCACGTACCAGCCGGCGGGGATGGTTTTTTCTGTTGATCGCCAGCTGCCTTCAACTACATCCATCATCACGTGCCCCTGGAAGGGCCAGGTTTTGTAAGTGATTTTTGAAAAATGGTAAATCCGGCAGTTTACTGCGGCCGAGGCAAGGAGTGTGTATACCTGGATCCCGTGCTGCTGTAACTTTTCCTTCAAGCCCTTCATCCCCACCGGAAACACATAAGCACCGGTGAGTTTTTCCATGTCCCCGCTGAAATCCCCCATAAAATCCAATGTTTTGTCCACCCGTTCCTTTGTAACCATCCGGCGGCCCTTTTTATCCCGGTATTCCCGGAATCCGTGAATCGTCACCTTTTCCGGGAATGCTTTTGCCTTGATGTTGTGCCAGAATTCTACACCGTGGCGTGCTTTGAATTCACCAACCAGCGCCGTCATTTCATTTTTGTGCAGAATCGTAAACCGAAGAAGACTGTCGAGAAAGGCATAACACGCCCTGATCCGTGTGGGAAAATCCGCGTAGGCATAATTTTCATCCAGAAATGAAAAAGAGCCCTTTGCGCCGAAATAGTCCACACCCACCATGAGCATGGAGGGAAACTGCACCCACTTTTTCGGATGGGCCGCATCATCGAAATTGCCGTAGGGAATGGCGGCAATTTTATAGTGTTCCATCACGAAGCGGTTCACCCAGGGGCGAAGGGTCTTATAAATATACTGATGAATGGCCACACTGCCGTTGGCATGGCGTCCCCATATCCAGGTAAGGGGTTCTGTGTGATGGGAACCGTCAGTGGTATGGCAGTCCACGTAAACGAGGGGCAGCCACTGGTTGAACAATCTAACCAGTGCCCTGGCTTCCGGGCTTTCCAGCTTAACGAAGTCCCGGTTCAAATCCATGTTCAGGCCGTTGGTACGGACACCAACCCCGTTTTTCACCTGCTGGTAAACCCGGTGAGCCGGGTCAATCTTCTCGTTTCCGTCCGGATTGAACACCGGAACAAGGAGGATGTTGAATTGCTTCAGGGCAGGGTCGTGTTTTGCCAGCATGTCCCGTGCCAGCATCTGAAGTGCTTCCTTCCCCTCCACTTCTCCGGCGTGAATGTTGGCCACAAAGAGGATGGCCGGTTTTTTTGACTGATTGGGGGCGGACACGACTGGATCGCCGAGGATTATAAGCGGGATTTCCCGGCCCTCGAAGGTCGTACCGATGGAGCTCTGAATTACCTGTTTCGGGTATCGGGCCTGAAGTTCACTGAAAAACAAAACCACATCTTTCAGCCGGGATGTGCTGGTGTAATCTGTCCGTTCCGGTACTGTCCGCAGGGCCTTTGCAGGAGATGGGAATCCCAGTACCGGCATCAGGAATATAGACAGGAAGATGAAAAATCTATTCATGAGTGCTCCTTTTGTTCGCAATACTGATCTCATTCTGACATTCTCCAAATTCCCCGTCAATATAAAAACACAAGTTTGGGGACTGACCCCTCCGGTGCCTGTAATGGGGAAAAGCCTGTTCATGTTACAGCTGACATGAGCTATGCCCACGGAGAGTAGAGGGCACCCACGGAAAAGCAAAAACACAACACGGACCGCGCCGTGCTGTACGAAGAGGGCTTCGGAACGTGGCAATCCAGATGTATTTGACCGCCACAGTGTGAATCTGAAACGCCTCACGGCGTTTTGTTCGTCTTTTTTCAAGAATGATACCCCTATTTTCCGCCATTCTGGTTTGCGAGGATGTTTTCCGGGGCCGATTCAGGAAATTTCATAGAATGATCAATTCAGAAATGGAGGGAAAACATAATGACAGGTGTCGGTCAGATTTTACCGAGCTATTCAACAGCCCCACTGTTCCCTATTCTGGATGAATTATTTGAGGATTTGGGGAATTTGAATGCTGATAATCGACTTCGGGTGGGGATGTGTGGTTTTGCTTTACAAATGGTGTGATTGTGGCTATATTGTGTAAAGCATTTCAGTTTCTGAAATGATCGGGAGGGCGAGTAATGGCTGAATGTAAATCATCAATTAAGAAGATCGCAATTTTAACCGGCGGCGGAGATTGCCCCGGATTGAATGCTGTAATCAGAGGTGTCGTGAAAACGGCGATTCGAAAATATAACTGGCGGGTGTACGGGGTTCCGGACGGTTTTGAAGGTATGGTAACCGGGAGCAGCCTGGTTGAGTTGACAGAGTTTGGTATCCGGGGGATTCTCCCTCGGGGTGGAACCATTCTGGGGACGACAAACCGGGGGAATCCATTCGAATATGTCGTGGTGGAGGATGGAAAGGAAGTTATTCGGGATATGTCCGACCAGGTGGTGGAAAATCTCAGGATTCTGGAGATTGACGCCCTGGTTGTGATTGGTGGAGACGGCACACTGGGAATTGCGGATAAATTTACTGAAAAAGGAATCTGCATTGTCGGTGTCCCCAAAACCATTGACAATGACTTGCAGGCAACGGATTATACTTTTGGGTTTAACACTGCCATCACAACGGCAACGGAGGCACTGGACAAGCTTCATACTACAGCCCAGAGTCACCATCGGGTTATTGTTGTAGAATTGATGGGCCGTTATGCAGGTTGGATTGCCCTGGAATCCGGCCTTGCAGGGGGTGCCGATGTGATTTTGATCCCCGAAATTGAGTATGATATCGAAAAAGTGTGCAGCAAAATAATCCGTCGAAGCCGGACGGGCAGTAAGTTTTCTATTGTAGTGGTAGCCGAGGGTTCCCGGCCCGTTGGGGGAAAGATGATTTTTCAGGAAAGAGGCATCAGGGGAAGATCTCCTCGACTGGGAGGTGTAGGGAACGTTGTGGGTGCACAGATTGAGGAACGGACAAAGATGGATGTGCGTGTGACGGTTCTGGGCCATCTGCAGCGCGGGGGTTCACCGACTCCGTTTGACAGAATCCTGGCGACTCGGTTCGGAGTGGCGGCGGCAGATTGCCTGGCGTCCGGAAAATGCGCTCATATGGTGTGCCTGAAGACGCCAAAAATTAGAATTGTTCCGATAAAAGAGGCGGTAGCTTCACTGAAAAATGTTGATCCGGATGGCCAGCTTGTAAAGGCTGCTGAGTCCATCGGAATTTCTCTCGGCAGATAAATCTCCTTGATTTCAGTTGAAATAATTGAATATGAGTCCTGATAATTTTATAGCATATAAGAGATGTGACCGGCATCACTTGCAAAAATATAATTCTTGACTAAATTATTTTGTGTGGTATTGTACGGCAATTGTGGAGGTAGTGCATGAAGAGCATTTTGAAAATACTGGTTATTGCGGTGGCAGTTTTTGCTGTTTCCGCTATGATGCCAGGTAAACAGACGGTGAAGACAGATAACCGAAATCTGAAACATGATTTCGCGCGGTTTGTGGAACTTCATCAGCGTGAGACAAGAGTTCAGCAGGTTCTGTCAAATGTTAAGACAAACCTGACGGAACGTGAGAAAGAAGATCTTGCCAGGATTATTGCGAAGGAATCCCTGGATAGCGGTTTTTCTGTTGAGTTTGTTATGGCGGTGATGAAGACGGAAAGTTCATTTAATAAACTGGCCCGATCTCCGGTTGGAGCCATTGGCCTGATGCAGTTGATGCCGGCTACCGGAAAGGCTATCGCAAGGGATTATGGGATTGTCCTGAAAAACAGTGACGCGCTCTATAACCCTGAGTTGAATGTGACTTTGGGAATCCGATATCTGAAAAGACTGGCCGCGCGTTTCAAAGATATGAACCTGGTTCTGGCCGCATACAATATGGGCCCGACAAAATTCAGGATGTACCGCCAGGACAATGGATATCCCGTGTTCAAGTACACGAAACTGGTAAGGAAAGCACACGCAACAATTGATCAGTTGTAGCTGTAGTTTGGCAGTGTAAGTGGCCTTTTAAGGCGAAACCCGGGCAGGACCATTCCTCTCCGGGTTTTTTTGCAGGCCAATTGTCATGGGATTCCCGGTTTGTATTTGTAAATCTGTTCTGTGTCCGGTATAATAAATTCATGAAAATTTTAATTGGTGATGATTCTCCTTTGATTCTTGATATCCTTACAGCTGCATTTAAACGGGCAGGGTATGAACCAATCACGGCTCAGAATGGTGCCGAGGTGTTGAAAAAAGCCATGGGGTTTCTTCCGGATGCTATCTTAATGGATTATGCGATGCCGATGCTGGATGGTTTGTCAGTTCTGCGTCAGTTGAAGGCTTCTCCTTTGACTCGAGATGTGCGGGTGTATCTGTTGTCCGGGTTTTCTGATGGCAAAATGCTACAACAGATAAAGGAAGCCGGAGCGAATGGTTTTTTTGTCAAACCCTTTGATGTCCATGAGGTGGTCGATCGAATTTGTAAGGATGTGGCGGACTTGTGATGATGATTTCTCGAAAGCTGTACAACCAGGGTGCTGTCGAATATACGAATTTAGCTTTTTT
This sequence comes from Acidobacteriota bacterium, assembly GCA_003650445.1. GTDB lineage: Bacteria > Acidobacteriota > Holophagae > Thermotomaculales > Thermotomaculaceae > UM-FILTER-49-7. The sequence continues at coordinate 15,826 of QMQE01000016.1, forward strand.
TTAGAATGAAGATCTGTCTTTGCCGATGTTTCTATCAGTGGTTCTTTCTTCTGTAACTGAATCTCAACCGTAGCCTTGTCCGGTGCAATGACGGTCTGGTTAAATACATTTTGCATAAAAAACAGGGCGAAAAAAGTGATGATGCTGGCGAGAATCGGTGTGGCAATCCAGCCGAGGCTTATTTTCCCCAGCAGGGAATAATGGATCCCCTTGCCGCCCCGTACCAGTCCGATGCCTACCAGTGCGCCGATGGCGGCCTGAGAGCTGGAAATCGGAACCAGTGGAACTGGGGGCAGGCCGTGCGCAGTGAGGAAAGCATTCAGGCCTTTGGATGCAAACACGAAAAGAACGGTGGCTTCTGCCATGACCACGATGAGTGCGGCCAGGGGTGTCAGCTTTACGACGTTGGACCCTACCGTTTCCATAACACCCTTTGAATATGTAGCGACTCCCACCGCGATGGAAATTCCACCAAGGAGAAAAAGTTGCTGGGTCCCGCTGAATGTTCCGATCAATGGGAAAGCAAACGAGTGGAGGGGCGAAGACGGTACGAAAACACCAACCACGTTGGCGATGTTATTGGCGCCAAGGGAGTAGGCACCAAAGGCACCGACAATGATTAATCCGTAGCGGGTGAATTGGTCCTGACGCAGCAGATGCAGAGAACTGCGGTTTACCACGAATCGAACGATGATGTAGAGGAATGCTGCAATTACCCCTGCCAGAATCGGGCAGATTACCCAGGTTCCAACAATCTGGGTCAGGATGGTTATATCTGTTGATCGGTGGGCAAAAAAGTTCCAGCCGATGATTGCTCCGACGATTGCCTGGGAGGTAGAAACGGGTAGTTTGATTCTAACCATTACAAAGATTGCCACGGCTGCGGAAAGTGCAACGGTGAAGGCCCCCCCCAGTTCATTGACAGAACCGAGTTTCCCGAGGGTCTCGCTGGTGCCACTCCCACCGATTACCGCACCGAGAATGACAAATACCCCGCAGATAATGGCTGCGGTTTTGAACTTAATCATCCGTGAGCCGACGGCAGTTCCAAATACATTGGCAGCATCATTGGCTCCCAATGACCAGCCAAGAAAAAGACCCGATGAAAGAAAGAATAGTAACATCGGGATCAGATGCTCCGTTTGATGGTGTAGATAGACAAACGATCTGCTACATTTTCTGCTTCATCAGAAATTTTTGCCACGTTGACAGCCACATCCCTGAGATGCATCTTGCGGCTCAGCTTCATATCTCTCCTGAAAATTTTCATTCTCAGTGTAGTTGCAATGCGGTCTGTTTCCTTTTCAAAAAAATAGACCTTGTGAATGTGATCCTTCACACGGCTCAGCTCCCGGAAAAAAGCTCTTGACGCACTGACCAGCTCCTGACCTGCCTGTACACTGGAATTTCCCAGGCTGGCAAAATCTTCTGTCAATTCCATGGGAATATCCGGCACTTCGATGGAAAACTGCGTCAATGTTTCCTTGGCAACGTCAATAATATCATCCAGGTGTTCCAGAAGGCCCAGAACATCTCCCCGCATCTCAGGTATCAGAGAATGGCTGTACAATTGATTTTCGATTTCCCTGCGTAATTTATCCGCCCTGGATTCATACTGGTCCACAAGCGCAATTCGCTCCTCAAACTCATCGGTCTTATTATCCAGGTAGTTCTGCAGTCCCTTTTGAAAAACAATCATGCCCTCACTGATGGCATCGAGATATTCATCTATCCTTGCAATAAGAAGCTTGGTGAGGCTTTGAATCAGTGCCATTGTTCCCTCCTTCGGTTCGGTTTATCTTTATTCAGGTTTTTTTTCATTCCAGCGGGAAAAGGGAGTTTGAGAGAGATTGATGTTAAGGTATTTCGGATCGTCTGTCACTTCTGTGCCAAGCCATGGCGGCAGCATAACTGCTTCATCCTCAGCGGACAGCTCCACTTCTGCGACAACGAGGCCCCTGTTTTCTTCTTCAAAGCAGTCAATTTCAAAGGTGTGGTTGCCATAATTGACAATATAGCGGGTTTTGACAACCGGTAGGCCCAGAGCCATTTCTCTCAACATTTCTTCGGCATCTGAAATCGGAATCGCGTATTCAAACTCCCTGCGTTGGCGTTCTGAAATGCCTCTTGATGGTAAGCCACGCCTGGTTCCCCGCAATGCGTACCCGTACGGCGCGATCCGGGTCAAGGGACAGGTAGCCCTGGCGATATGTTACGCCGGCAGCATCGTTTTTCCAGCTCATGCTTTTTACCAGAAATTTTCGCTCAATTTCCCTGCCCACAGTACTGCCTGCCATTTTGCTTGATTCCTTTCCTACATTCAGCAAAGGTTCGACCATTATTGCGCCCGGGCGGCACTTTGTCAAGCAGGGGGTGGCGCAGCGTGCTGCAGCTTAAACAGAAAGCAGGCGGCAGGGAGAGGCTATTTCTTTGATATTCCCTTTCGGATTGTGTTTCTTTTCTGATTTGCTTCGGCAAATAAAGGAACGTCCTGGTTGGCATTCGGGCAGTACTCAATGGGTCTCTGTGTTACAATAGCCCGGTGCATGAAATCACACGACCGGGAGAAAAATCAATGAAAACAATGATCGAACCCTTCAAGATCAAAATGGTGGAATCCATTCGCCAGACAACGGAAGAAGAGCGGATTGAAATTTTAGAAAAAGCAGATTATAACCCGTTTCGAATCAAAGCGGAAGACATCCTCATTGATTTCCTGACCGATAGCGGTACAGGGGCCATGAGTGACCGCCAGTGGGCAGCCATGATGACAGGGGATGAGGCGTATGCGGGAAGTAAGAGTTTTTTTCGATTTGAAAAAGCGGTACAGAATATTACAGGGTTTAAACATATCATTCCGACCCACCAGGGCCGTGCTGCCGAGCGAATTCTGTTCAGTGTTGCCGTAAAGGAAGGGGACATGATTCCCAGCAATACGCATTTTGATACAACTCGGGCCAATATTGAGTTCAATAAAGCAGAGGCTGTGGACCTGGTGATTCCCGAGGGGAAAATTCCGACACTGGAACATCCCTTCAAGGGGAACATGGACCTGAAGCGTCTATCGGGTTTTCTGGAAAAATACCATGATAACGTTCCCATCGGCATGATTACCATCACGAACAATTCCGGGGGCGGCCAGCCGGTTTCCATGGAGAACATCCGGGAAACTTCGAAGTTGCTGCATAAATACGGTATCCCTTTCTTCATTGATGCCTGCCGTTTTGCGGAAAATGCCTATTTCATCAAGCTTCGTGAAAAAGGATACCGGGACAAAAAGGTATTGGAAATTGCCAGGGAGATGTTCTCGTATGCCGATGGCTGTACCATGAGTGCCAAAAAGGATGCCATGGTAAACATTGGCGGATTTCTTGCCATGAATGACGATACGCTGGCAATGAACTCGCGAAACCTGTTGATTCTCACAGAGGGATTCCCCAGCTACGGTGGCCTTGCTGGACGGGATCTGGATGCCCTGGCTGTTGGTTTGGAAGAGGTTCTTCAGGAGGACTACCTGAAATACCGGCTTAGGACTGCGGCCTACATGGGTGAACGGCTCACTGAGGCCGGTATTGACATTATTCGACCCACCGGCGGCCATGCGGTCTACATTGACGCCAAGGCGTTTTATCCCCACATCCCGGCTTCTCAGTTCCCCGGGCAGGTGCTCTGTGGAGAGCTCTACAGAAAAGGCGGTATCCGTGGCGTGGAAATCGGTAGCGTGATGTTCGGGAAGAAAGACCCTGAGACAGGTTCGGAAATCCCCGCCGAAATGGAACTGGTTCGCCTTGCTTTCCCGAGGCGGGCGTATACTCAAAGCCATTTCGATTTTGCAATTGAGGCCATAATTGAAACCTATGGGGAACGGGACAGGGCAAAAGGGTTGAAAATTACCTGGGAACCACCATTTCTCAGGCATTTTACTGCAAAATTTACCCTCGCAGATTGAATGGAGAATGGGGCATGCGTAAGCAAGCGGAAGCTCTTGTAGAGGAATACGTTAAAAAGGACTCACTGAAACGGCATCTGTTCGCTGTTGAAGCCGCTATGGGCTTTTATGCCTGTAAGTTTGCTGAAGATGAAGAATACTGGCGGATCACCGGACTGCTCCATGATTTTGATTATGAGCGTTTTCCGGATCAGCACCCCTTGAAAGGGATGGAAATTCTGAGGGACAAGGGATTCCCCGATGAAATGATTGAGGCAATCGGTGGACATGCGGATTATACAGGAATTCCCCGGATGACCTTGCTTGCCAAAACGCTGTATGCCGTAGATGAATTGTCCGGGTTCGTGATGGCGGTAGCCTATGTCCGTCCATCTCGGCTGTTGGGGGATGTTCCGGTAAAATCTGTGAGGAAGAAACTGAAAGATAAGGCATTTGCGAGACAGGTAAACCGAGATGAAATCCGCAGGGGCGCCGAGGAATTAGGGGTTGAACTGGGAGAACATATACAAAATGTCATCGACGCCCTCAAAACGGATCCGGTTCGGTTGGGCTTTGGGGGTTGATCAGCCCGGTGTTGCCCCCGTGTCCTCATTGGAGGACATATTGGGGGCAAATTTAAGGGTTTCGTCAGTATTGTGACAACTAATGGGCAACTGCCCCCGAAATCTTGACACTATCGGGGTGAAAACTGTCTAACTATTAGATTTCTATCTTGGCATGGACCTTGCATGTATATTTGTGTAGAAAGAATACACGGGGGAAGCCATTAAAGATTGCCTATCACAAAAAAACACCTAACTTGGCTTACCAACACTACCCATCAAAGAATCCTTCATAAAATTTCCCCCGTTTCTTTCTCTTTCCCATTCCTCCCGCTAAGAAGACACACAATCAATTTCCGTGTTTTTTCTTCCTTATTTTGATCGTACGATTCTCTGCAATAAAATCGCGAATGCGGTAGAAGAGGTGAGCCTCGGTGAGGCGGAGTTCGTCGAGAAGTTCTGTCGGCGTTCCGTGGTGGACAATGGCATCTGGAATACCGATGCGCAGAACTGGCGCCACCATGCTGTTCAATTCCAGAAGCTCCAGTACAGCTGAACCGAATCCACCGGCCAGTACATTTTCCTCACAGGTGATCAGGATGCCGCAATTTTTCGCTGCGTTCAAAATTGCAGTTTCGTCAAGGGGTTTGACAAAACGGGCATCAACAACTTTGACAGAGATTCCTTCCGATGCAAGGCGGTTTGCGACCCGGACTGCTTTCCACGCCATGGGGCCCACGGCGAAAACCACAGCATCTTCTCCTTCCCGCAAAGTCCGGCTCTTACCAATGGGGATTTCTTCCAGTTTATCGTCCGGCACAAATCCCTCTCCATTTCCACGTGGATAGCGAAGCGCAGCGGGCATAGAGAGCCTGGAAGCGGTAAAGAGCATGTGCCGAAGGGCGTTCTCATCAGCCGGTGCCATGATGATAAGGTTGGGTATGGGCCGGAGAAAACTCAGGTCGTAAAGGCCATGGTGGGTCTCTCCGTCAGCTCCCACAACCCCGGCCCGGTCCAGGCAGAAGACCACTGGAAGGTTCATGAGGCAAGTGTCATGGATGACTTGATCATAGGCCCGCTGGAGGAAGGTGGAGTAAATGGCGACAAAGGGTTTTTTGCCGGAAATAGCCATTCCGGAGGCAAAAGTGACTGCGTGCTGTTCTGCAATTCCTACATCAAAAAAGCGATCTGGATACTCCTTCCCAAAATCTTCCAGTCCGGTACCGGACGGCATGGCGGCTGTAATGGCTGTTATTTTGGGATTGTCTTTTGCCATCCTGACCATGGTTTCTCCGAACACGGCGGTGTAAGATGGTGTTTTTTTAGGTTTGCCCAGGTTGCGTCCGGTTGAAATCTCGAAGGGGGAGGCACCATGCCATTTGTCGGGGGATTTTTCGGCATATTTGTAGCCTTTCCCTTTAACAGTCTTGACGTGGATGAGCACCGGCCCGTCAATTTTTCGGGCTTTTTGAAGGGCGGCCACGAGTTTGCTGTAATCATGGCCATCCACTGGCCCGGCATAATGGAATCCCAGCTCCTCGAACAGCATTCCCGGAACAAACAGGCGCTTCAATGTGTCTTCCATGCTTTTTGCCAGCTTGATAAAGGAATTTCCGATACCGGGAACGCTTTTCAGAACGACTTCTACGTGACCCCTCATCCGGTTATAAAGTTTCCCGGAGAGGATCTGGTTCAGGTAGCCACTGAGCGCACCCACATTGTGGGAAATCGACATTTCGTTATCATTAAGTATGACAATCATCTTTTTCTTCAGATGGCCGGCCTGATTCATCCCCTCAAATGCGAGGCCGGCTGTCAGGGAACCATCTCCGATAAAGGCAATGACGTCATGGTCCTGTCCGGCAAGATCCCTTGATACGGACATTCCCAGTGCCGCTGAAATGGAGGTAGATGAGTGGCCGGTGTTGAAGTGGTCATAAGGACTTTCGCTGATTTTCGGGAAGCCGCTGATACCGCCTGATTGGCGGAGGGTATGAAAATCTTTCATTCGACCGGTGAGAATTTTGTGGGCATAGGCCTGGTGTCCGACGTCCCAGATGATCCGATCCTTTGAAAAGTCAAAGACGGTGTGGAGTGCCAGTGTTATCTCCACGACACCGAGACTTGATGCCAGATGCCCTCCAGTGTGGGAAACGGTTTCAATGATGAAGGAGCGAATCTCCTTAGCGAGCTGTTCCACTTCATTTTCTGTCATATTCTTCAACTCACCCGGTGATGAAAACCGGCTCAGAATCGGGTACATTGGGCCTCCTGCAGATATGCGCATCATCCTTTGCCATCTTATCATAAATTTCTCATGAAAAAGTTGACGGCATGATTGTTTGATGCAGGATGCCGGGAAATCCCATAAGCAGGAGATTGGGGCCATGGAGTGTTTTGAAACAGGCAATTGCTTGTGATATAGAGTAATTTGGCTATTCTCGACAAATATTGTGAAATAGCTGTGGCAAATTCCGAGAAAATCTATTTTACTATTCGTCATGATAGCTGCTTGCTTGGCAACTCTGAGAGTTCATCTCTAACAATTTCAGAACGCATGTAAATCATGGATTAAGAGGAGAAGGGAGACTCACCGCAGAGGCCGCAGAGGGCGCAGAGGGGGAGGAGCGGAGGGGGAGAGGGAGAAGAATTCAACACAAAGGCACAACGTTCAGAAAAGATAGAACTAAGGTTCAGAAGCGGGTCATGGCCAATCCCCTTCTTTCGCGCACTCGCACTTTCACTTGCACTCGACCGCAGGGAG
>QMQE01000017.1 GCA_003650445.1 Acidobacteriota bacterium
TGAGAGAAGCTCCGGTATTTGAAATTTTTCTGAACCCCTGAGAAAAATGGTGTCCGGCAATTTCTGTTCTTCTGTGAAACAGCCGATAAAGTATTTTTTTGCGTCAGGGTTCATCCGGTTGAGGCGCCGGAGTCGATAGCGGGATTCTTTTTCTGCATTTCCGGTTACCGCGCAGGAATTGATGATGATGATTTCTGCCAGCGCCGGATCTTGTGTTTCAGCATACCCCGCGGCATGAAACCCGTCCCGAATCCGTTCGGAATCCAGTTGATTCAGTTTGCAGCCATAGGTTTCGACGTAAAAAAGTTTATTCATTCAAAAAAGTTTCAAGGCGCTTTTGAAGCCGTTTGGACTTTTCTTCCACCGAAGTTTTGAATTGACCGCGGTAGTTATTCAATTTTTCCCGGATGTCAGGATTTTCTGTCGCGAGAAGTTCAGCGGCAAAAAGAGCCGCGTTTTTTGCGCCTGCTTTTCCGATTGCCATTGTTGCAACGGGAATTCCCCCCGGCATTTGAACAGTGGACAAGAGGGCGTCCATTCCCGAAAGCGAAGTAGCAGCAATGGGAACCCCGATAACCGGCAGGATGGTCTCAGCCGCAATTATACCCGCAAGGTGGGCGGCAGCACCGGCACCGACAATGATGGCTTTCAGGCCGCGTTCTTCCGCCTTCCGGGCGAATTGAGAGGTTCGTTCGGGTGTCCGGTGAGCGGAGGATACCAGCATTTCAAAAGGGATATCAAATTCTTTGAATAAAGCTGCAGCTTCCTTCATGACGTCAAAATCAGAGTCGCTGCCCATGACAATGGCAATTAAAGGAGAGATTTCCATAAAATACTCCCGTATAAAACAATTTTACCGGCCAGAACCGGATAGATAGATGGTACAGGTGCTGAGGGATGATTTCAACTGATTCATTTTCTGCTTTTTTCTAAAAAGATTCGCGTGATTTTTGACGAACCGTGTTTTGTGTGGTTAAATGTGAATGAGAGCTCATTCATTTTTGAACGGAAGGGTAAAATGAAACTGAAAAAAGAAGAGAAGAAAAATCAGATCATTCAGGCTGCAATCCGGACATTCGCGAAAAACGGCTATTTTAACTCACGGGTATCAGAGATTGCGAAGGAAGCGGGGGTTGCGGACGGAACGATTTATATCTATTTCAAGAGTAAGGATGAAATTCTGTCTGCTATTTTTGATGAGGCACTGGATAAATTCGTGGCTGTGTCTGAAGAACGATTAAAAAGTGTTGCAGACCCTATTGAGCGGCTGGAAGCCATTGCTTTTCTTCATCTACAGTATCTCGGAGCCAATCGGGACCTCGCAACAGTGTTCCAGATTGAATTTCGTCACAATATTGTTTTTATGGAAAAATTCACCCGTTCCAAATTGAGGGAGTATTTTCGCATTATCCGGGAAACAATTGAGGTGGGCCAGCAAAAAAAAGTGTTCCGAAACCTGGAGCCGAAATTCGCTACCAAGTTGTTTTTTGGCATGATAGATGAGATGGTTACGTCCTGGCTTCTGTCCAAGAAAGAATACAAACTTGAAAAAACCGCAAAATCTTTGACCCGGGCTTTTGTATTCGGACTTGCAGAATGTTAAAACTGTTAGTAAAATTGATTCAATACAATTAAGTGGGAGGAGCGAATGAAGCCCCAGACAATTTGCGAGTTATTTTTTCAGGCTGTGGAAAAAAAACAGAATGGCGCCCTTTTTATGTACAAAGAGGGGGGGAGTTACAAGCCAATTTCTGCTCTGGATATGAAGGAGAGAGTAGAGAAAATTGGTAACGGGTTGATTTCACTGGGGCTTGAGTTTGACGGTAAAGTCGGCATCCTTTCGCACAACCGTTGGGAATGGGCAGCTGCGGACCTTGGCACAATTACGGCGGGTGCGGCAGATGTGACGGTTTATCCGACTTTGCTCCCGGAACAGATAGAGTATATTTTGAATGACTCCGAAGCCACAATGCTGTTTGTGGAGAATCTTACCCAATACGAGAAGGTTAAGGAAATCTGGAAGAACTGCAAGCGGTTAAAATATGTGTTCATTATGGATAACACCAAAACAGACGAAGAAAATACAATGACATTGGATGAGCTGATGGCAAAAGGCGAAGCTTATCTGGAGAAAAACGGGCCGGATGAATATAAGAAACGTGCAGGCAGTCGAAAAGCAGATGACCTTTTGACACTCATTTATACCTCGGGAACTACCGGAAACCCGAAAGGTGTAATGCTGACCCATGGAAACCTGGCTTCAAACTGTTACGCAGCCGGAAAATCGGTTTTGGGCGAAGATTATTATGATGGGAATGAAATTGCGCTTTCATTTCTTCCATTAAGCCATGTGTTGGAGCGGATGGCAGGGTATTATTTAATTTTGCAATTGGGCGGGTGTATTGCTTATGCGGAGAGTATTGAAACCGTACCCCAGAATATGGTGGAAGTAAAGCCGACACTGATGGTTTCCGTTCCCCGTTTGTATGAAAAGATGTATGCGAGAATTATGGATATGGCATTGTCCGGCAGTGGTTTGAAAAAGAAAATCTTTTTCTGGGCGATTTCCGTCGGGCAGGCCGCTTCTCCGATTCTCGCGAGAAATGGCCGACCGACAGGTTTTCTCGGCATTAAGTATAAAATTGCCCACAAACTTGTATTCAGCAAACTCCAGGAGAAAACCGGCGGTCGTCTCAAGTTTTTTATTTCCGGTGGAGCCCCCCTTGGGAAGGAAATTGCCGAGTTCTTTCTCGCCGCAGACCTGAAAATTCTGGAAGGATACGGGTTGACGGAAACATCGCCGGTTATTACGGTAAACGTGTTGGAGCTGATTAAACCGGGCACTGTCGGACCGGCTATTCCAAACGAGGAAATAAAGATTGCTGAAGACGGGGAGATTCTCTGTAAAGGCCCCAATGTGATGCGGGGGTATTACAATCGGGAGGCTGAAACAAAAGAGGTTCTGGAGCCCGACGGCTGGTTCCATACCGGAGATATCGGCCATCTGGACCAGGATAACTACCTTGTTATTACAGACAGGAAAAAGGAATTGATTGTCACCTCCGGTGGAAAAAATGTTGCCCCTGCACCCATCGAAAACAGTCTAAAGGCAATTAAATACGTTTCCCAGGCGGTTCTCATCGGCGACAAGAAAAAATTTATCTCCGCTTTGATAGTGCCGGATTTTGAAGCGCTTGAAAAATGGGCTGACCGAAACGGAGTTGCGTATTCTTCAATTCCTGAACTTCTGAAGAATGAGAAAGTTCTTGAGCTCTATAACAGAAAGATTGAAAATGTGAACAAAGACCTTGCCCGCTACGAGCAGGTTAAGAAGTTCACACTCCTTGAAGAAGAAATGACCCTTGAAACCGGTGAATTGACACCGACCCTGAAAGTCAAACGCCGGATTGTCAACGAAAGGCACAAGGAAGCGATTGACAGGCTCTATGCTGAATGAACAGACATTTCAACATCTGATTGGAAACACGATAGTCAGGAAGGCAATTCTGTCCTTCCTGATTATTTTAATTGCTTTTCTTATAAAGCGGATTGTATTATCCCGTGTTTTTTCCCTTTTTTCTAAAGTAGCTTCGGCGACAAAAACCAGGTCAGATGATTTTCTCATGGAGAAACTTCCATCTCCAGTCGGGGGGCTGATTCTCTTTACTGCCGTTTATCTCGCACTTTCACTGTTTCACGAGGAAATTGTTTCCCCTGTGTTTTTTAAGGTTGTAAAGAACACCTACCTGGTTGGGGTTGTTTACTTTCTCGTTCGTTTACTGTTTGTTCTCATTGAAGCATTTTTTGTGTTTATGACGGAATGGTCTGACAAGAGAAGTTCCCCTGTAGACGAACAACTTGCCATTGTTATCCGGAAATCATTGAAGGTTCTGACTGCGGTTCTGGCTGTTTTGTTCCTGATTCAGAACCTCGGATACTCAGTTTCCGGCCTCATTGCCTCATTGGGTCTTGGCGGTTTGACAGTTGCGTTGGCGGCTAAGGATACGGTTTCCAATTTCTTCGGTTCTATTATTATCATGGTAGATTCCCCATTCAAAGTGGGGGACTGGATTAAAACAGGGAATGTTGAGGGGGTTGTGGAGGACATTGGCTTTCGAAGCACCAAGATTCGAACTTTTGAAAAATCACTGGTATCTGTCCCTAATTTTGCCATTGCAAATCAATCGGTTGAAAACTTTTCTGTACGGGACAGGCGGAGGATCCGATTTTCTCTCGGGGTGGAATACCGGACACCGGTTGAGAAGCTTGAGAATGTTCTTGTAAAAATCCGGCAGCTTATTGCAAAGAACGAAAGGATTCACAATGATTTTTATCTTGTTAACTTTAACAGGATGGGGGACAGTGCGCTGGAGATTTTCGTCTACTGTTTTACCACCACCAGTGTTTGGAAAGATTATCTTGAAATTCAGGAAGCACTGTATCTCGATATTCTCAAGCTTCTGGAGAGTGAGGGCGTTGGAGTAGCCTTCCCGTCTCAGTCTCTCTATATTGAAAAACTCCCCTGAAAAGGACAATATTAGCAAAACAGGAGATAGGTGAACATGAAAACAACAGTTAAGTGGAAAGGAATGCGGTTGTTTCAGGGAATTGCTGAAAGCGGCCATCCAATCATCATGGACGGCCCTGTAAAATTCGGTGGCCAGGACGCTGGGCCCAGGCCCATGGAATTATTGCTGGTTGGGCTGGGGGGATGTACTGCCTATGACGTGGTTACCATTCTTGAAAAAAAACGCCTGGATCTGGCTGGTCTTGAAGTGGAACTTGAAGCAGACCGTGCAGATGCTCATCCTAAGGTGTATACGGAAATTCGGGTTCATTTCAAAATTTCCGGGAGGAATATTCCGGAAAAGGCAGTGCAGCAGGCGATCGAACTTTCTGAAAACAAATTCTGTTCCGCATCCGCAATGTTAAAGGCAACGGCAGAAATTAAAATCACATACGAAATTAAGGACCTGGAAGACTGAGAAATTCTATTTTGCTGAAAAACTCGTATTTTTGACCCCTTCTTTGCGGTATAATTTTAATTGTCAGATCCACTTTTCAGGTATGCATTTTGCATTATAAACCTGAAAATGCAGGATGGAGGTTATATGAACTACCGAATCAGTTTTTTCAGATTGATGCTTCTCATTTGTATTGTGTTTATTATGCCTATCAATGTATTTTCGGGGAGTCGGCCCGGCCGGGTTATCCGTATACCAAATCGAGTGAGTATGTCCCATAAAAAGGACGCGGCAGCCCACCATTTGTATTTTCCCCTCCTGAAAAACGGTACAGAATACATTTCGTATATCGGTCTGGTAAACGTGGACAATCAAGCTGCAAACTTCACCATCCATGTAATGGACTCGTCTGGGACTGAGGTTATTACACCGACTACCGGTACCCTGGATCCGATGGGCCGTTTTTATGCTCCGGTTTCCACTGATGAACTGGAAGGGCCTCTCTGGGGGGAAGTCGTTTCCGATGGAGTCCTAACCGGTTACCTGAACCTTATGGGCCGGGATAACGAACGGTCCATGTTTGTCCGGGCAAGTGATACCCTTCAAAAACAGCTGTATCTCCCCCACATTGCTCCTGAGGTTCAATACTGGAACACCTACACTGCAATTGTAAACGGGAATCGCTCCGATACTGAACCAAGTAATGTGTTTCTTGATTTTGTTTCAGGTTCAACTCCCCTTGATGGCCCCCTGAAGCCGCTGGCGCAGTACTATTGCGAATGGGCGACTGATGTGTATCCGGATCCGGATGGTTTCCCCGAGGGAATGCCATTTTGGGGGAAGATCTGGAACAATGTGGCTGCGGATAAGTCAGATGATGTTCTTGCCGGGATGGAACTCTTTGTACGGAAAGGAGATGAGATTCATCAGGAGTGCGGCCTGGACCTGGGCTCTGAGACCGCAGAAACCCTGTACTTCCCGCATATCGATGTAAACGGCAGCTATTGGTGGACCGGAATCGCCATTGAGAACGTGTCCACAGGGACAGCAACTGTCACGTTTCAACCCTACGATGCGAGCGGGACAGCGTTGACACCGGTCACTTATGATATGACGGCGTCCCAGAAACTGGTGAAGGTTGTCCAGAGTTTCTGGACAGACCAGAGCCTTGATTTCCCGACGAATACGGCCTGGATTAAGGTCTCAACGGCAGAAGGGCGGCTCATCGGGTATGAGCTGTTCGGGACGCTGGACGATGCGGGTTATCGCCTCCTTGCCGGGATCAATGCCCCGTCATCCGGGGAAGTTAAACTTCTATATCCCCATGTGGACTCCAGTGCTGATTTCTGGACCGGAGTCGCGGCGGTAAATATCGGAACAGAAGCCGCTGTTGTTAGCGCCGTCGCCTATGATAATTCTGGTAAATTGTTGAAAACGATTACAATTTCAGACAATCTGGCGCCGAACCAGAAAATTGTCAATACGGTAAAAGCCTTTTTCACGGATGATTCAAACGACGGGCCGCCCGAAGGGACAACCATGGTGATGCTGGAAAGCACTCAGCCGATTGTAGGGTTTGAGCTTTGGGGTAATTTGACACCGGAACAGGATTATATTTCCGGTATGCTGGCAACCCCGTTACCCCCGATTTTTTTTCGGGAGAACTTTGAGAGAGATGATTACACCGGGCAAAACAGTGAATGGGAATTGTGGCCAATATCTGACAATCAGGATACGGGCCTTGGCTGGGATCTTGCGTCATTGACCAGTTATGGAACAGGCGACACCTTTCACAGTTCTTACAACCAATCTGTCCCAGGTGGGTTTGACTATATTGTCGGGTATTTCGGGGATCAGAACATAAGAAATCATCAGATTCTTGTTTCCCCGGTCATCACACTTCCCGATAATGTCTCAGAGGCTTCATTTTATTCCCAGTTTGGCTGGCCGGATTATGCTGAAGACCCTGATGCTTTTTACCTGACGGAAAACACTGCAATCGGGGATGGATGGAGTCTTGACAGTGCAACGGCACTCAAAACGTTTACCAAGGCAGATATTCAGGGCTTTCCCCTTTCCAATGAGCCGTCTTTAAATGGGGAAAATACTTCATTTACACGTTGGAAAAAAGAACGGGTGGATATTTCCGCCTACGCGGGGAAAACGGTTCGATTTATTTTTGAAATCAACTCCCTTTATGGTGAGTCCTGGCAAGTGGACCGGTTTGAGGTAAGATAATGGGAAAAAGTACGTTCACCAAAAGCTGTTCCCGGTTGATATTTCTTTTAATTCCTGGAATTTTGTTGGTAGCTCCGCTGAATGCAGGGAACTTGTTTTCCCTCTCAAGACTGAAAAAACAAGCTGATATTCGTTTTCTTGTTCCGGATAAGGCCGGGCGCCCCAAAGATATTGTTTTTAATCATTCAAAGTCGTACAAAGGGAAACCGGAGGATATCGCAAGGGCATTTCTTATGGACTACGGAAAGGATCTGGGAATTCCATCTGATTCATTTTCCCTTTGCCATCAGGCAGAAAACGGAGATGAAACAATCATCTGGCTGCAACAGTTTCACAGGGGCCTGCCTGTATTCTATGGACGTGCATATTTTGTTATAAAGAACAACGAGGTTGAAATTTTTCGAGACAGTGTTGGAAAAAAAGTGAATGAAGAAAAATCGCCTCTCTTATCTCCCCTCAAGATGCCGAATCTGGCATTGGCGGGGATTCCCGGGGTTAAGACCGTGAGGGAAGGCCCGGAGCTTGGCTATTTCAGGGGAAAGCCAGCATATCGAATGGTTCTATCCGGCAATGATCAGTGCTGGGAAGCTTTTCTTGATGCAGGTACCGGAAAGCTTCTTTTTAAACGGAATATGATTCATGAAAGCCATGATGGGACGGGGATGGTTTTTCACCCCAATCCCATCTCCACCACGGGAGATATCACCCTGGTTGATGATAATGATGCCGACTCTGATGTACTCAACAATGAGCGGTCCCAGGTTACGCTTCACCTGTTGGATGATGTATCTGGGAAGCTGAAGAATCAATATGTAGACTTGACAGCACCGGGCTTGGGTTCGAGGGCTGTTCCCGGTTATACGCCGGGGATGGCACAATCAGACACAGGGGAGTTCAACTATACCCGGAATGATTTCCGCTTTGAAGAAGTGAACGCATATTATTGGATTACAGAGCTCAGCCGCTACATTGCAGATACTCTTGGATTTCCGGAGAGGGTAGACTACAGTGTTCCGGTAAACGTACACTATATGACCGATGATAATTCTTACTATATGGAGACGGACAGGGGCCTGCATTTCGGTGACGGTGGCGTGGACGATGCTGAGGATGTTGAGATTATCCTCCATGAATTTGGCCATGCTATTCAACACAATGCCATCCCGGGACTGGGCCAGACCTGGGATGCAGGTTCCCAGGATGAGGGCACCAGTGACTATATCGCGGCTACGTTCAGTGGAGACACGCATTATCCCGATACCATCGGAGAATGGGATGCAACATGCTATGACCCGAATCCGGATAACGATCCGCCCCGGCTCCGGCCCATTGTAACAGACCGGCATTATCCCGAAGATATGCATGAAGCTTATCCCCTGACAGGAGATGCAAATATTCATTGGGACGGGGTTCTCTGGTCCTCAACACTGTGGCAGATCCGAAACCATATCGGGCGGGAACGGATGGACAGTATTCTCATGAAGGCTCTCCCTGCCATGACACCGGACACACATTATCCGTCTTCAGCTGTCCGGCTTTTGAATGCGGAGATTTCTCTCTTTGAGGGGCAATATAAGGAAACGCTTCGGTATTTCTTAACAAAGCGAGGGATTCTGGACGATAACTATATATTGAACCCGCAACCAGACAGCGAGGCATACCATCTTTACTTCCCGTTGATAGTTGAAGACACCGATATGGCATCACACATCGGAATCATCAATCCCGGCCAAGATGACGTTTCCTACTCATTGAAAATAATTGGTGACAATGGATGTCTCGTATATGCTGCGGAAACCGGAATCATTCCGGCCAATGGACGGGTCTGGTTAAAGCCGTTAAAGGACAAGGTGCAGGCACCATGCTGGGCCATAGTATCTTCCTCAGGGACTCTTTTCGGGTACACAAGCATGGTGAGCCGGAAACTTGACAAATCATCTTTTCTGCCTGCAGCACATCGCCTGTCTGACCGATTGATTGTTCCGCACATCGCCCCTGAATCTGATTATTGGACCACTGAAACAGCCCTTGTGAATGCCTCAACCGGCAGTCCTGTAATTGAATTCCATTCACCATCCGAGTCTGCTATTGCTGTTGGAGGATTGGAAAGAAAATACAGCGAGACATTATTTGACTGGCTTTTGGATGAATATGACGGAGAATATCCCGATGGATTTCCAGGCTGGGGGACGGTAACAGCTGATAGCCCAGTGTTGGCTGGTGTGGAAAGATTCCACAAGAAAGGAGTGGATATTCAGCAGCTTGCAGGCTTTGTTCTTACAGACGATTCAAGCACATCCCGGATTCTGTATTTCCCCCATGTGGATGTTGAAGGAAATTACTGGTGGACAGGAATTGCACTGGAAAATATTTCTGAGACCGATACTCAGTTGACTTTAACCCCCTATGACAGTACAGGAGCTGCATTGGAAACAGTGAGCTTTTCTCTTGGTGCTAACGAAAAGATTGTTGATACACTGCAGAATTTCTGGGTAGCCAACGGGAAGGCTTATCCGAGCAGTACGGCCTGGGTGAAAGCTGAGGCCGAAAATGGCGGTCAGCTCGTTGGGTTTGAGCTGTTCGGCACTCTCGAAGGGAAGGGGGAGAGATTATTGGCAGGCGTGGCCGGTGCCGGCAACCCTGAAACAGGATTGATCTTTCCTCATGTTTCAAATGACCCGGATTATTGGACAGGAATTGCCGTTTTGAATACAGGCACCGGTCCATGTACATTGACAGTAGATGCTCTTGATGACAGCGGATCTGTTTTGAAAAGTGAAAGTCTTACAAGTTTGCTTCAGGAGAATGAGAAGTGGGTGCTTCTGGCCAAAGATATATTTTCTGATGGCCTCCCTGCCGGGACTACCCAGATTCGCGTTCATGGGGATCAACCGCTTGTGGGCTTTGAGCTCTGGGGGAATCTGTTCCCGGAGCAGGACTATATCTCGGGAATTTCAGCTATTCCATACAATTTTCAATAGAGTACACTGGTTTAGCAAGCACATAAAAAGGGGGAGGTCTTTTGCCCCCCCCTTTTTATGGATTTAATTTATGCAGCCTGAAGCGGCTATTCTTTCAGTCCCATTTTTCTGAGAATCAGCATTGCCGGGCACCAGTCCGTAAAGGCGGACTGCAGAAGATTCAAGCCGACGAGTCCGTTCAGGATAAACCAGTAGGGGTTGACATAGTAACCAAGGAGAACGGAAACGAATACGACAATTCCAGCGATTGCACGAAGGCCCTGATTAACAGTCATATTATGAATTCCTCCTGTTTTCAATTATCTGTTCCACATGATGTTTGTGGAACATAAAATAAAGCAAGGGAATGACAAACAGCGTCAGAATCGTGGACAAAATTACACCGAAAATCAGTGAAACTGCGAGTCCTTCAAAGATGGGATCCATGATAATAACAAAGCCGTCCACGATTAATGCGGCAGCCGTCAGGACGATGGGGCGGAACCGAATGATGCCGGCTTCAATGACAGCATTTTTCAGTGAGGCGCCTTCAAGCAATCGAATTTCCGTAAAATCCACCAGAAGAATCGAATTTCGTACAATAATCCCGGATAGAGCTATGAATCCAATCATGGAGTTGGCGGTAAATAATGAGTGTGTGAGCCAGTGGCCGGGAACAATCCCCACAAGGGTCAGGGGGATGGGTGCCATGATCACAAATGGCGTCAGGAAAGAGCGGAACCAGCCGACCACAAGAAAATAAATGAGAACCATTACAGCGGCAAAGGCAATTCCCAAATCCCGGAATACTTCGTATGTAATCTGCCATTCTCCATCCCATTTCATCTGATATTTCTTATCCACGAAGGGTTCATCCCTGAAACGTTGGTTCAGGGTGTATCCTTCGGGTAGTTTCAGTTGGGCTATTTTCTTTTTCATTTTCAAGATGGCATAAACAGGGCTGTCTTCTTTTCCGGAGACTTCTCCTGTAACATAGACCACTGGAAGAAGGTTTTTGTGGTAAATCCATTGAGGGGCTATCGTTTTCTTTACTTTAATCAATTCCGAGAGGGGAACCATCATCCCATTGGCGGCATGAATATAAATATCTTTGAGGTCCCTCACGGAAGACCGGTTTGCCTGTGAAAACCGCATATTTATGCATACATCTTCCCTTTCATGGGGGACATCAGCGAGGCCAAGATGCATTCCATACTCTGCAACAGCCAGAGTCTTGGTGATTTGCTCCACGGAAATTCCATGAGCAGCGGCTTTAACCGAATCCGGTACAAGTGACACCTTTTCCTGGTTGTCCTGAACAAACCAGTCCACGTCCGTTACCCCCTCAGTGGTGTTGAAAATATGTCTGATTTCCTTTGCGATTTCGATCTGGCGTTTGTAATTCGGTCCGTATATCTCTGCCAGCAGAGTGGAAAGCACCGGTGGTCCCGGTGGGATTTCTGTAACCTTAACAATCGCATTATGTTTTTTGCCTATCTTCAGAATAGACGGTCGCAGTGCTTTGGCAATATCGTGACTTTTCCGTTTTCTCGCGTGTTTTGGAACAAAATTAACCTGAATATCAGCCACATTTTCACCCCGGCGCATAAAATAGTGACGGACAAGGCCGTTAAAGTTAAACGGCGCAGAGGTACCGGAATAAATCTGGAAGTCACTGACCTCCGGAACCGTTCTCAGATCATCAGCAATGTCCCTCGCGGTAGCTGTTGTTTGCTCCAGCGTGCTTCCCTCCGGCATATCAATAATGATCTGCATTTCAGCTTTGTTGTCATAAGGCAACATTTTTACAATGGTGTGTTTTGTCAGAAAAAGGCCAATTGAACCCAGAAGAAGGACAAAGACAAAGCCCAGAAATGCCCATCTGTGCCATGGACTGTCAATCAACTTCCCCATGAATCTCTTGTAGTTTCTGTAAATCCAACCGCTCGTTTCTCCATCGTCCGATTCATTTTCAGTATGCTTCTCATGTTTCATAAGGTGGTAAGCCAGCCACGGCGTTACAGTAAATGCCACAAAGAGAGAAAAGAGCATTGCGGCTGAAGCATTGATGGGAATGGGGCGCATATATGGTCCCATCATCCCGGACACAAAGGCAAGGGGTAAAAGTGCGGCAATTACAGTGAAAGTTGCAAGGATGGTCGGGTTTCCAACCTCGTCTACCGCTTGGGCGGCAACCTGGAGCAATTTCCCTTTTCCATGGTGAAGCACAAAGTGGCGATGGATATTTTCCACAACAACGATGGCATCATCCACCAGAACACCAATCGCAAAAATTAAAGCAAACAAAGATACACGGTTCAGTGTGTAACCAAAGAAATAACTGGCAAACAATGTCAGGGCCAGTGTGACCGGGACAGCGATAAATAATGTCAGTGCCTCTTTTTTCCCCAGGGTGAAACCAATAAAGATTGTGATGCCGATTGTGGCAATGAGAATGTGAAGAATTAATTCATTGGACTTATCCTCCGCCGTTTTCCCGTAGTCACGGGTAAAAGCAGTATGAACATCTGCCGGTATGATATACCCTTTTGATTCCCTGACCATCCGTTTTACGGCAGATACGATATCCACTGAATTGCTGCCTTTTCTTTTCGCAATCGAAATTGTGACAGCGGGGGAAAGATAAGTCTTATAATCATCAATTCCCTTTTTTAACGCACTGGGGCCTGCTCCAAAAAAAACATAATTGGTCGGATCGGTCGGGCCATCTTTGATGGTTGACACGTCTTTCAGGAAAACCGGTTTATTCATATAGACGCCCACAACCAGGTTTTCCAGATCCTCTGCGGAGCTTATGAATTCGCCGGCCTGGACGACATACGACCGGTTGGAATTCTGAAACTGCCCGGCTGGCAATTGCCAGTGGCGTTTCATCAGCATATCGGCAATCTGGAGGGGAGAAATATTCTTCATTTTCATCTTAACGGGGTCCGGAATCACCTGAAGTGTTCTGGGTTCCCCCCCGATGACTTTTATTGTGGAGATGTTTCGAATCCTGTTGATTTTGTTTGCCAGCTCGACACCAATCCTTCGGAGGTCATAGGCCGTGTAATGATCGCTATAGAGCGTGACAGCAGCCTGGGGTACATCATCAATTGATTTCTGGCGAATCAACGGAAAGGAAATCCCTTTGGGTATTTCATCATAGTTCGATTGCAGCTTGTCCAGGACTTTCACGAGGCTGTCTTCGGCATTTTCCCCAACGTAGAAACGAACAGTGACAAGGGAGAAGCTGGAACCTGAAGTACTATAGATGTACTCCACACCTGGAATATCCCACATGAGCCGTTCTACCGGTTCCGTCACTTTTGATTCTACCTGTGCGGGTTCTGCTCCGGGGTACTGAACCATCACATCAATCATCGGGACCACAATCTGTGGTTCTTCTTCCCGAGGCGTTATTACCACGGCAAACAGCCCCAGCAGGAGGGAAAAAACCAGCAGGAGGGGAGTTAATTTGGAGTTGATAAAGTAATGAGCAATGGACCCGGCAAGGCCGAGTTTTTCGTCACGCATCAGATTGCCTCCAGTTTCAAACCATCTGATAGTTTGTCAACGCCGGTTGTAGCGATGTGTTCTCCACCGTTAAGACCAGAAGTTACCTCAACCATATTGCCGGATTTTTTCCCCGTCCGGATAATACGCATTTTGGCAAATCCCTTTGAATCTCTGATAAAAACGGCGCTGAGTTCACCTCTTTGCGCAATCCAGCTTTCCGGGATCAGGATGCGTTTTTTTTGCAAACCGGGGAAAAAAGCCTGACCGTACATACCGGCACGCAATCCCTTTGTCGTAGCGAGGTTGATGTAAACGGCCACTGTATGGGTCATGAAATCGGAACCTCCGCCAATTTCCGCGATTTTACCCGAAAGTTCGCCATCAAAGTTATCCAGCCGGACCGGAACTGTCTGGCCCACTTTGACAAATTTTGCATCGGATTCACTTACACGGCATTCAAATCTCATATTGGCCGGGTCAATAATACGAAAAAGCGGACGACCGGGAGCAGCAAAATCACCGACATTGACCATTCGTTCCACGATGATCGCATTAAAAGGGGCATGTACTGAGGCGTAGCCGAGATAGGCCTTGGCTTCCTGTACGGCCCCTGAAGCCATTTCAACGGCACCCTTGGCGGTGTCGTACTGGTATTTCATTTGTTCCAGTTCTACCTTGGAGGCGGCCTTGCGTTTGTACAATTTCTGGAAACGATGATAGTTGTTTTCGGAAATGGTCAATGCCGCTTTGGCCTGTGCAAGGGCACCCTTCGCCTGCTGGAGTTTGGAGTGAATGTCTGAACTGTCAATTTCAAGGAGTGACTGCCCTTTTTTTACGGCATCACCGGCTTTGACTCGAATTGCGATGACAGTTCCCATCGATTTTGCAGATATATAGGCATCTTTACGAGACGTAATCTGTCCCGGCCCTGAAACCTGCTCCGGTAGGACTTGTGCTTTGACAATCTGAATCCGGGTTTTCACTGGGGGTAATTGTTTCATCTTTCCCAGTTCATTGTGGGAGCATCCCGAACTCAACAGTAAACTGCTTATTGCACCAAGAAGTAAAAAGCGTTTCATGATTCCCCCTTACTGGTTTTTCCCAATCATATAGTTCAGGTTTCTTTCTGCTTTCAGGCAATCAAACAAGGCATGGAGCTGGTTTGTTGCTGCCTGTTGCAATGCGGTATCGGCATCAAGGAGATCTGTCGTTTTTTCCACTCCTTTCTTGTAGCGTTCTTCCCTGAGTTTTACATTCTCATTCGCCTGTTTCAGGGAAAGAGTGGCAATTTTGTAGCGTTGTTCCGCTTCCTGAAGCCGGAAAAGGGCTTGTTTAATCTGAAGTCGGATTCCATTCTCCATCTGGTTGAGGTAGCTGTGATAGGACTCATATCTGGATTTTGCCCGGCGCACCTTTGCGTGGGTACGTTTTCCGTTAAAAAGGTTAAATTTTGCCACAGCCATCAGCTTAAATGAATCCCCGTCAAAGTTCGCGAAAGAAGAATCATGGTAGTTCAACTGGCCCACCAGAAAGACCTTTGGTTTGTAACCGGACTGTTCCATTGCGATGTTTTCTTTTGCCGCAGCAACCTTCAATTGCATTTCCTTGAGATCCGGGCGGTTGTTGAGCCCGAATTGTAGCAATTCATCCAGTTTATACGGTTTTCTCTGGTAAGTGAATGAATCGGTGAGTTCATAGTCCAGACTCTGATCGACGCCCATAACGTTGGCCAGAAAGGCCATGGCAAGCCGGGCGTTATTTCCTGCGGTAATTTGAAGCTGTTGCATCTGGCCCAGGAACACCTTTGCCTGTAGAAGATCTGCTTCCATAATGAAGCCTGTGTCAAAATAGGCCTGGGCATTGGCAACATGTTTTTCAACTGTGGAAACAACAGAATCCATCAGTTTTACGTACCTTTTTGCCAATAGAACGTTGAGATAGGCCTTTGTTGTCTGGAACGTGACATCCTGGCGGGCCCGGTCCAACTTTTTGTCAGATGCCTCAGCCATATTCTCGCCGGCAAGAATTCCATGCTTGATTTTCCCGCCCATGTAAAGGGGTTGTGCGATCTGGACCTGTGTAACGTAATCATCAATCGGTGCAGGGTGATTGGCATCTGTCATGGCAAAGTCTGCCATTGAAAATGTCTCCTGGTTGAGCTGCAATCCAAATACATCTGCAGGAGAATTCGTTCGAAGGTAAATTTCACTGACATCCACCTGGGGCAGGCGATATCCCTTTGCTTCATCCCGGTAAGTCTGCCCCGCATCCCGCTCAGATTCAATCGCCTGAAGATATGGGCTTCTTTCAAGGGCAATCCGGATTGCGTGCTGAAGTGTCAGCTTTTGCCTGGCAGCCATTGGGTTTGCCGCAAAAGCATTCCCCGTTATAGCAAGGCCAATTAAAAGAATAACAATATAGTTAACTCTGATCTGCATACATAACCCTCCATAATCGACTGTCATGCGTCATAGGTTGGATACACTTTAAACCGATGCGTTACAAAAAATGATAACACAGATTTGGCAATAAAAAATATTTCCGTTCTATCGGTTTCAATATATGGTATTATCACCTATAAGAATTAATTGAAATGAGGTGAACCATGCAAAGAGTACGTCTTTATTTTCTCGATAAATCAATAATAGATGGGTTCATAGAGGGAACATCAAGTGGCGAAATCCGACTGATTGACCTCCTGAACAGCTCCGCAAACAAACGTCGGTTCGGGGAAGCTGAATGTATCACCATAAAAGATGGAGTTCAGATGATCTTTCAACAAAACAATACTCCTGTAGAGGAGGGAGCCGAGCAACTGGAATTCTTGAATGAGTCGGGCATTGAAGAAGGCAGAGAAGTTCCTCAGGATTTCATGCTGGATGAAAATCTGTCCCTGGCAAAGACCATAAACCTGAGCGATAAAATCTATACCGTAAATACAATGCAGCTGGTTTTTGCCCACAGCCTGTCTGAATTCAAGGGCGTTCAGAATGAGCGGGCCCGGGCAATGAAAACGGGAACTGCATTTGATATTAATGTTGTAACCATGAACAATTATCTTTGTTCCGGTAAGGTCCGTGTCCCTGCAATTAACAGGGAATTGCCCAAAACACTCTCACCGGGAAAGCAATTTGTGGTTTTGAGTAATGTGAAAATGAGTTATGTGCCCTCAACAACGAACCTCTACAGGGTACACGATCATTTAATTTTAAATACGCAATTGATTAAAGCGTACTACTGACCTATAATCAGCCCGACAATAAAGGAGGTGCTGAAATGCCATTCATCGAAGATATTTTTGCCCGTGAAATCCTGGATTCCAGAGGAAATCCCACTGTGGAAGTAGAGGTGTATCTTGAATCCGGAATCATGGGTCGCGCGGCGGTCCCGTCCGGCGCGTCGACGGGAGAACGGGAAGCACTGGAATTACGCGACGGAGACCCCAATCGCTATGGCGGGAAAGGTGTACTGAAAGCAGTCCAGAATGTAAATGAAATCATTGCCGACGAGCTGATTGGCCTGGATGCGAGAGAACAGGTTTTTATTGATGAGCTGATGATTGAGCTGGATGGAACAGAAAATAAAGAAAAACTGGGAGCAAACGCCATTCTTGGTGTTTCTATGGCAGTTCTCAGGGCAGCAGCTGCTTACAGCGAATTGCCGATTTACCAGTATCTTGGCGGTGCCTGCGCAAGGGACATTCCTGTCCCGATGATGAATATCCTGAATGGTGGTGCCCATGCGGATAACCGGGTAGACATTCAGGAATTCATGATTGTTCCAGCCGGTGCACCGACATTCCGGGAAGCATTGCGATATGGCTCTGAAGTCTTTCATACGCTGAAATCCATTTTGAAAGATAAGGGATACCGGACTTCAGTGGGGGATGAGGGCGGTTTTGCACCAAACTTGAAATCAAATGAAGAAGCGCTTCAACTGATCGTTTCCGCGATTGAAAAAGCGGGCTATAAACCAGGGAAAGATGTTTTCCTGGCACTGGATCCGGCAGCCAGTGAATTCTACAGGGAAGGGAAATATGTGCTTTCCTCAACCGGAGATAAGCTGGATTCCAGCGCCATGATCGGCGTATATGAAGACTGGGTTTCAAAATATCCCATTGTCATGATTGAAGACGGCCTTGCGCAGGATGACTGGGATGGCTGGAAAGAAATGACAGAGCGTATGGGCAATCGGATTCAGCTCACCGGGGACGATATTTTTGTAACCAACACAAAGATTTTCAGGGAAGGGATTGACAAGGGCATTGCCAATGCCATCCTCATTAAACTGAATCAGATCGGCACCGTTACTGAGACTGTTGAAGCCATTAAAATGGCTTACAGGGCAGGATATGGGGCTGTTGTTTCCCATCGTTCAGGTGAAACAGAAGACCCGATTATTGCTGATCTCGCAGTGGCGCTGGGAACGCGCCAGATAAAAACAGGTTCTGCATCCAGGACAGACCGGCTGGCAAAATATAATCAGTTGCTTCGGATTGAGGAGGAGCTGGAAGACGGAGCGTTGTACGCAGGGACGACTCCTTTCGACAACTATCTGTAAGAGAAAGTTATGCGTCGAAAAATGGCCAACAGGACTCGCAATTTCGTTATTTTCAGTGGACTGCTTATTTGCTATCTGTTGGTCTGGACTGCCATCATTTACAGTATGGCAGATGGCTATAAAACCTATGTTTCATTAAAACAGCGGGGGGAAGCCCTTGTAAAAGAGGAATCAGCCCTGAAGGAACGCATGGATGAAATCAAGAAGAAGACAGAAATGCGCAGGGCTGATTCCCCTTTCTTTGTTGAAATGGTTGCCAGGGAAAAATTAAAAATGGCCAAAAAAGGTGAGGTGATTATAAAAGTGGTGAAAGATGACAAAGCCACGAATTAATATTGCCACTTACCTGACTCTGTTCAGGATTTTTCTTGTCCCCATCCTTGTCGTGGTCATGCTGACCCGTTTTGAAGGGAAAGTGTGGCTCGGAGTCGGAATCTTCTGGCTCGCGTCCATCACAGACTTCTTTGATGGGTATATCGCAAGGAAACGCAGGGAGGTAACCAGTCTGGGAAAACTTCTGGACCCTGTTGCCGACAAGCTGCTTGTATCTGCTGCATTTATTTCATTGGTTGAGATGAGATTGGCTCCCGCATGGATGGTTGTTATCATTGTTGGCCGTGAATTTGCTGTTTCCGGCCTCCGGCAGGTTGCCCTGGCATATGACATTGTAATCCCGGCTTCCATACTGGGGAAATTTAAAATGATTTCACAGGTAATTGCCATATCTTTGTTAATTCTTGGTGAGGAATTTCATTTCCTATGGGTGCCAGGTATCGTGTTTCTGTGGATTGTTCTGGTACTGGCAATTGGATCCAGTATTGACTATTTCATGAAATTCTGGAGAAAAACCGGTGATGTCCTGCTAATTCCACAGGAATCAGATGAAACCGGGGAAAGTAATGAAACGTAGAAAACTGAAGACTACTTTTTTTACCGGTATTCTTGTTATAACACCGGCATTGGTCAGTCTTCTGGTGATTTATTACATTTTCGACAAAATTGATGGCATTCTCAGCCCCGTAATCCATCGTTCTCTCGCTCTCTACGCCCCGGAAATATCAATCCCAGCCCCTTTGATCAGCATTGTTTCCGTACTACTGATTGTGCTGCTGATTTTTATAGTAGGCCTGCTTGCAGGTAATTATATTGGCAAAAAAGTTTTTTCTTTGCTGGATACCCTTCTATCCAGGACCCCCATCGTAAAGGGGGTTTATCTCGCAGTCAAACAATTCATGAATGCCTTCAAAATCAGCAACTCTGAACGATTTCACAAGGTTGTGGCACTGGAATACCCGAAAGACGGAATGTGGGTGATCGGTTTTGTGACCTCCGATGTAGGTCCATCAAAAACCTCAGTGATTACGCAAAACAAAGAGCCCTTACTAAACATATTCATCCCCACCACTCCCAACCCCACCTCCGGATACCTTGTTATGGTATCACCGGAAAAAGTAAGAGAGCTGAACATGACAATTGAACAGGGTATTAAATTTGTCGTTTCTGCCGGCGTCGTCCAGCATGACAGGCCGTAAAGCAGGGGCGTAGATAGTGAATGGTTGGGAGATGTCTTGTCCTCCTTTGCCGCGTTTAGAGGCTCTATAGGTATCAATCTATATCAGGACAAAACCTGACGTATCACTCTTTGAGAGTGGGCGTTTGGCGTGGGTGGCAGAAAGGGAACAGAAGAGAAAGGAACAGAGTTGGCTATTCCCTGTCTTTTGATTTACCCATCATCCATCACCCTGCGGGTGAGTAGGAGTAGGAGTAGGGGTAAGAAAAATCAGGGAGTTGACCATTCCCTGCCTTTTCTTTGCTTAACCTCAACCTTTTCCCTTCGGGTTGGAGTAAGAATCGTGCAAGTGAAAGTGCGAGTGTGCGAAAGAAGGGAGTTGGCCATTCCCTGTCCCCTCTTTTCCCCTCCGGTCAGTACACTGAACACAGAACACTTCTCCACCATCTCAATGCAACTGTACGTTGCATTGAGATGTCCCCTGTATTACACTCTACAGGTTATGAATAGAGAGAAAGTATTTGTGAAAAGAATTGGAATTTTTGACTCAGGAGCCGGGGGATTAACAGTACTCAAGGAACTGCGAAACGCATTGCCAGGGGTGAAATATTATTACCTTGGGGATACAGCACGGTTGCCCTACGGTACAAAATCCAGTGAAACGATTATCCGATATACAAAACAGAATGTTTCTTTTCTCCTTACTAAAGGCATTGATGTTCTGATCGTGGCGTGTAATACAGCATCCGCGTACGCGATTCCGGCCTTGCGGGAGTATGCGGGAAATATTCCTGTGACCGGTGTGATCCATCCAGGTGCAAGGCGGGCTGTTGATGCAACGGAAAATGGGAGAATCGGCATCATCGGAACACAGGCCACTATTTCATCGGATAAATATCAGAAGAAACTGATAGAACTGAATCCGGATCTGAAGGTTTTCAGTGCCCCCGCGCCACTTCTGGTCCCACTGGTGGAAGAAGGGCTGATTTCCGGGGAAATCCCCGAAAAAGTAATTTCAATGTACCTTGAGCCGCTCCTGGAAGAGAATATTGACACATTGATTCTGGGATGCACTCATTATCCGATTCTGAAGCAGACGATTCGGGAGATGTATCCGGCGCTTTGCCTGGTGGATTCTGCCGAACCGATTCGGGATATTCTGCTGAAGGAATATAGATTTCCGAATAGAAACGGTAAAACTGAGATTTATGTGACGGATTATCCAGAGGGATTTGGTTTGTTGAGCCAGCGTTTTCTTGAAGGGAATTTTGATAAGATTGAACACATTGATTTACAAAAATTATGGAGACCCCATTATGAAAAGAAGAGCAAATAGACAAAACGATGCACTGAGAAAAGTTGAGATTATTCCTGGCTTCCAGTTGTTTCCCGCCGGTTCAGTATTGATTTCCTTTGGAAGAACCCGGGTAATCTGCAGTGCGACAATTGAAGAAAAGGTTCCCCCTTTCCTGAAAGACAGAGGCCTTGGATGGGTAACAGCTGAATATTCAATGCTCCCGGCTGCCACAGGCTCAAGGAACATGCGGGAGTCGGTTAAAGGAAAGCAACAGGGCAGGAGTGTGGAGATTCAGCGCTTGATCGGCCGGTCACTTCGAGCGGTGGTGGACAGGCAGATTCTCGGGGAGCGTTCAATTCTAATTGACTGTGATGTAATTCAGGCAGATGGCGGCACGAGGACGGCGTCTATTACCGGAGCCTATGTTGCCCTTTCCCTTGCTGTGGAGCAGTTGATGCGGGAACGGGCGATTCAGCAGAGCCCGATTCTGAGTCAGGTTGCAGCGGTTTCTGTGGGGATGGTGAATGGTGAAGTGCTTCTGGACCTGGATTACCCGGAAGACTCCAATGCGGATGTGGACATGAATATTGTTGCAACTTCTGAAGGAACATTAATCGAAATTCAGGGAACGGCAGAGGGGGCTCCCTTTTCCCGTGATAAGATGGATCAGATGCTGGATATCGGTCTTGAGGGAATCGAGAAACTGATGGTGATTCAACGCCAAGCACTGAACCAGTGAAGACGATTATTTTTGCAACTGGAAATAATAATAAAGTTTTAGAGTTACAGTCCATGTTTAAAGGGACTATTAAAGTGAAAGCTCTGGCCGAAACAGGAGTAACTGCTGATTTTGAGGAAACCGGATCATCATTTCTGGAAAACAGTATTCAAAAAGCACTTTATTATTCACGGAAGCTTTCATTTCCAGTGTTGGCAGATGATTCCGGCCTTGAGATTGATCCGTTGAATGGAGAACCTGGAATTTATTCGGCCCGTTATTTTGATGCAGAAATGCCGTACAGTGAGCGATGTACCCGGATTCTGGAGAAGCTGTCTGCATTTCCGAACCCGGAAAACCGCACTGCCCGGTTTCGCTGTGCGGCGGTATGTGCCATAAACGGTGAGGTCATTGCCTCTGGTGAAGGAGTTGTGGAAGGCTATATTGCCCTGCATGCGGCAGGGCAGGGCGGGTTCGGTTATGACCCGATTTTTTATTATCCGCCTTTTCACCGGACATTTTCAGAA
>QMQE01000018.1 GCA_003650445.1 Acidobacteriota bacterium
TGTGTTGAGTTCCCCTCTCCTCCTCCCTGCGGTCGAGTGCAAGTGAAAGTGCGAGTGCGCGAAAGAAGGGGATTGGCCATTCCCCGCTTCTGAACCTTAGTTCTATCTTTTCTGAACGTTGTGCCTTTGTGTTAACTTCTCCTCTCCTCCGCTCTTCCCCCTCAGCGTGCTCTGCGGCCTCTGCGGTGAGTCCGGTGTCCGGTGTCTATTTCTGCTGAATCAGGAACCGGAGAGTTTCTTTTCCAGTTTCGCCCAGGAATCCCGCAGGGAAACCGAACGGTTGAATACGGGCTTCCCCGGCTTGCTGAACTTTTTGTCCAGAGTAAAGTACCCGGTTCTCAAAAACTGGTAGGGCACACCATGCTTTGCATCTCCCAGTGCAGGCTCCACAATACAGTTATCCAGGATTTTCAGGGAATCCGGATTGATATTTGACAGAAAATTTTCTCCCTCTGCGACTTCCCCGGGATTTTCCTTGAGAAACAGTTTGTCAAACAAACGAATTTCAGCTGGAATCCCCTCTGTGGCAGATACCCAGTGCAGTGTTCCCCGTACCTTTCTTCCGTCGTCGGTCCATCCCCCCCGGCTCTTGGGGTCGTAGGTGCAGTGAAGTTCCGTAATTTCCCCGGTTTCGTCCCGGATTACTTCCTGACAGGTTATGTAATACGCATGTTTTAAGCGAACCTCTTTTCCGGGAGCGAGGCGAAAATATTTTCTCGGTGCCTCTTCCCGGAAGTCTGTCCGTTCGACGTAAATTTCTCTGGTGAAGGGAATTTCCCGTTTCCCTGCTGACGGATCCTCGGGGTTGTTCTCCGCTTCCATCATTTCAATCTTCCCTTCCGGGTAGTTTGTGATGACAACTTTCAGGGGGTCCAGTACCGCCATGACCCGGTTTGCCCGTTTGTTCAGGTCTTCCCTGAGGCAGTGTTCCAGCAACGCTACGTCCACTGTACTTTCGCGTTTGGCAATCCCGATGCGGTCACAGAAGTCCCGGATGGATTCCGGGGTATAGCCCCGTCGCCTCAAACCGGAAATGGTGGGCATTCTCGGGTCATCCCAGCCGTCCACGACCTTTTCTTCTACCAGTTGAAGCAGTTTGCGTTTACTCATGATCGTATAACTGAGGTTCAGCCGGGCAAATTCGATTTGTTGGGGTCGATAGACTCCCAGTTCAATCAGGAACCAGTCGTAGAGGGGGCGGTGAGCTTCAAATTCAAGGGTACAAAGGGAGTGGGTGATGCGTTCAATGGAATCTTCGAGCCCGTGGGCCCAGTCATACATGGGGTACACGCACCACTTGTCTCCGGCACGGTGATGACGGGCATGAAGAATCCGGTACATGACAGGGTCCCGCATGTTCAGGTTGGGATGTGCCATGTCAATTTTTGCCCGCAACGTCCGGGAACCATCTGGAAATTCACCGTCACACATCCGCTGGAAAAGATCCAGGTTCTCTTCAATGGACCGATTGCGGTAGGGGCTCTCCTTACCCGGTTCGGTCAGTGTGCCACGGTATTCCACAACTTCTGCTGCAGAAAGGTCACAAACGTATGCCTTCCCTTTTTTTATCAACTGAAAAGCATATTCCAGCATCTGCTCAAAATAATCGGATGCGTAGAACAGTCGGTCTTCCCAGCTGAATCCTAACCAGGACACGTCTTCAATAATGGACCTGACATACTCATCTTCTTCCTTTGCGGGGTTGGTATCATCGAAGCGAAGGTTGCATTTGCCGCCGGGGTATTCTTCTGCAATCCCAAAGCTCAGACAGATGGCCTTTGCGTGTCCGATATGCAGGTAGCCATTGGGCTCCGGAGGGAAACGGGTCTGGACACGCCCATCATATTTGCCTGTTTCAAGATCATGGTCTATGATTGTTCGAATAAAATCTCTTGGTTTTGATGTGTCTTCCTGAGTATTTTTCGTCATTCTGAACTCCTGTTTCAAAGTGCGCTCAATATCAATTCGCTATTCTACCACAGCCCGATTTCCATGGAAGGGTGGGTTTTGCCACATTTGCTCCAAGATTTTCTTACATATCTCTTGATTTTGGGGAAACGGCTGGCTATAATGCATTGGACCGGTTGGGAGATCGTCTAATGGCAAGACGCCAGGCTCTGGATCTGGTTATCGGGGTTCGACTCCCTGTCTCCCAGCCATTTTTCTTTTCGGGGCATTCGTCTAGGGGTTAGGACGCCGGCCTCTCACGCCGGAAACAGGGGTTCAATTCCCCTATGCCCTACCAGAAATTTTAAAACATCAACAAACTCAAACCAGGTATGTTCGCTATCGAAAAATATCTGGCTTTCTGCATTTGCTTCTTTTTCTGTCAACCCAATGACTGATTTGACGAAATATTCAAATTTAAGTGGAAAAAGCGTATTCAGTTGCTATACTATAGATAACAGCAACAGGAATCGGGAGGCCAAAATGGATTTCGAAGCTTTGGGAAAGTTGACAAAGGACGTAAGCGCGCTTCAGAAACAGCAGACGGTTATGCTGGAGCGGCTGGAAAAACTGAATGAAAAAGCAGATACGATTTCAGAAATCGTACACGAGAAGATTTTCAATGACTATCAACATAAACTGGAACAACTCAATATGGAGATCACCCCACTTTATGATCAGTTGAAATTGAGAAAAGCAGAGCTTGTTGAGGCCATCTCTGATGTTGAAGAAGAGCTGAAAGCATACATGGTCGAGAAAGAAGAGATTTCTGTTCGGGCCGAGCTTGGTGAGTTTTCCGAAAAGAAAGCAGCCTCCAAAATAGACGCATTGGATAAAGAAAATGAAGACAAATTTGAACGGAAGGACAAGCTGACATCTGAACTTGAAAAGGTGGATGAAGTTCTTTCCGTTGAAGTTGGGCTCCAGAAAATGCCTTTCTCAGTTCCGGAACCTGCGACAGAGGTGGGCAAAGATTTATCGGAAGCAGTTGCTGAAGATATACAGGAAGATGTTGTAGAGGATGCGCCTTCAACCCTGAGTGAAGAACTCCCTGATGAGGCAATTTTGCCGCCGCTACCGCCAACAGGGGACACGGAAAAGACAATTCTGGACCTGGGAAAGGAGGTTGAACAAGGCAGCACCATGCTGTTCCGGCCCCCCACATTGACGGTTGTTTCCGGTGACTCGAAAGGGACCGAGTTCCGCTTGAAGATGGGGGTAACAAACATTGGGAGTGGCTCGGGAAATGACATTCGAATGGATGACCCCTCCATCGCTGAGAAGCATGCCCAGATCACCTTCGGCCCTGATGGTTTCACAATCTATGACTACAATACCCCCGGTGGAATTATGGTAAATGGGCAAAGAATTTCGGAGCATCTTGTTCAAAACGGGGATAAAATTCAGATTGGTGACGTAGAACTTCGTTTTGAAAACTAAAAGGTAATAAATGGACAAAATTGGCAAATATGAAATAAGGTCAGAGCTTGGCAGGGGTGCGATGGGCATTGTTTACCTCGGCTATGACCCTGTCATTGAGCGCTCGGTAGCAATTAAAACCATGAATGCCGAAGCATTTGAAGAAGAGGAACAGAAACAGCGGTTTCTGAGAGAAGCACGCTCTGCGGGTGCAATGCAACATCCTAATATCGTAACAATTTACGAGATGGGCATGGAAGGAGACACACCTTATATTGCCATGGAGTATGTCGAGGGACAGGACCTTACGCAGTTAATCAAGAAAGGTGAACCTGAATCGCTGAAAGAGAAACTTGCCATCATGGCTCAACTCTGCGATGCCCTGGATTTTGCTCATAGCAAAGAAGTCATACACCGGGATATTAAACCTGGGAATATCCGGATTCTTCCCGATCGAACTGTTAAAATTATGGATTTTGGAATCGCGAAGAAGCAGGATTCTGATTTTACACGTACAGGCCTTGTGGTTGGAACATTGTCGTACATGTCCCCGGAACAGGTTCAGGGCAAGCCGTTGGATCCGAGAAGTGACCAGTTTTCTGCAGGTGTCGTGTTTTACCAGATGCTGACTGGGAAAAAACCTTTTGGTGGGGACAACCTGACCAATGTTATCTACCAGATCATATCTTTTAATGTAAATACATTGGAACTGCCGGGAACCCCCACTGTCCTGAAGAAAATTGTCCAGAAAATGATGAACCCGGACCCGGAAAAACGCTTTCGAAGTTGTGGTGAAGTTTCTGCCCTCTTGCGGCAGGAAATACAATTTCTTGAAGGAGAAGGGGAATCTCCAACCGTTTTGCTGGATACAGAATCCCCCACTGAAACAGCCGTTGTACCGCCGATTCCTTCAGCGGGAAACGCTGTTTACGGTGGATCTGCCAGCCTTCCTGAAACGAAAAAAAGCCATACGTTTGCAATTGTATTGAGCATTTTGATTGTTGTGGGGATTCTGGGTGTTGGTGGTGTACTGGGCTACAAGAAATTTTCTCAATTTCAACAATTCACAAAATCGAAAGAAAATGCGGCACAAAAGGCCGATAGGCCAAAGAGCGTCCATGCTGTAGAGAATCCGGAACAAAAATTGACTCCTGAGATGAAGCAGTCAGAGGAACAGGCTGTGGCAAAACCCGTTGTCAATGAACCTTCCTCCTCAACCAAAGCCGTTGAAGATTTGAATGGCAAGAAGGCAGTTCTGCCTCATCACAAAGTGGCCGTACCTGCTGAAACTGTTACTCAACAAAAATCTATTGAATCCACAAAGAGATCAAAAACCGAAAAAAAAGAAGTAAAAGCGGTTCAGCAGCGGAAACCAGAGCAGGAAAATGTCCCCGCAGAAAAGATAGATGAACCGGAAACTGTTTTTAAAAAAGAAGGCCAGAATCGTCAGGTTCTGGCATTGCACAAAGTTTTTGCCGCGTATGAGCAGAGAATAGAGAAATTTAAGAATAGAGTCGAGAATATGCCAATGAGGCAGAGAAAAGCTATGTTTTCAAGGGAAATGAACATGGGAAGGCGAGCTCTGGGGGATAAAAACAAAATCCCCGCAGCAGTCCATTTTTATCGCTCCGTTATACTTCAGCCCACCAGCAGGGACGGTTATGCATGGCTTGCAGCAACTTTGATTGACCTGAAGGCATACGAAGATGCCAGAAAGGTAATCAAGAAGGCTGGTGAACACGGTATTTCTGTCTCACAGATGAGTCAAAATATGCGGTTCAGGATGGCTTATCAAAAGCTTCAGATGCATTGAAAAGCAGCCTCGGTTTTAAAATAAAAAGAAAACCACAATGAATAGCTGGATCATGGGACAAAACTCATCTGTATAATCATGTTTTTACATGAGATTCAATACAGGTGGCCCGTTGACCTTAACTTTTGTTTCTGCTATAGTCTGCCTCGATAGATGGAGGAATAAATGACCATTTCACATATCCGTAATTTCTCAATAATAGCGCACATCGACCATGGGAAATCTACATTGGCGGATAGGATTCTCGAAAAGACAGAAGCCATTGACAGGCGGGATATGAAAGCGCAGGTCCTGGATGACATGGATCTTGAAAGGGAAAGGGGAATCACTATAAAGGCCCATTCCGTCACAGTCAAGTATCGCTCCAAGAAAGGAGAAGATTTTATATTTAATCTCATTGATACACCTGGACATGTCGATTTTTCATATGAGGTATCGCGGAGCCTCAAGGCTTGCGAAGGTGCGTTGTTGGTTGTGGATGCGTCCCAGGGCGTGGAAGCACAAACTCTGGCCAATACCTACCTTGCAATTGAGAATGATCTCGAAATTCTTCCGGTCCTGAATAAGATTGACCTTCCGTCAGCTGAGCCTGACAGAATTCTCCGGCAGATTGAGCAGGTGATTGGATTGGATACCGAGAGTACCTGTCTTGTTTCTGCAAAAACAGGGCAGGGGATTGATGATGTACTGGAGAGCATTGTAAGCACTTTCCCCGCACCTGACGGTGATCCGGAAGCCCCCCTCTCCGCCCTGATTTTTGATTCCTGGTTCGATCCGTATCGAGGGGTAATTATGTTGGTCCGTGTCTTTGAAGGGAGTATTTCCCCCAGAATGAAAATACGCCTGATGGCCAGTGCAAAGACTTTTGATGTCGATGAAGTCGGAATTTTTACACCCAAGATGACGCCGAAGAGCTCCCTGTCTGCCGGTGAAGTCGGGTACGTTATTGCGGGAATTAAGACAATTCAGGATTCAAAGATCGGCGACACAATTACCGAAGTTGGACGGGAAACGGGTACTGCATTACCCGGATTTCAGGAGATGAAGCCGGTTGTGTTTTCATCATTTTTCCCCACAGACAACGCACAATATGATGATTTGAGAGATGCAGTTGAGAAACTTCGCCTGAATGATTCTGCCTTCGTTTATGAACCGGAAACCTCTGACGCATTGGGGTTCGGATTCCGTTGCGGTTTCCTGGGGCTTCTTCATATGGAAATCACTCAGGAACGGTTGGAAAGGGAATATGGACTGGAGCTTATTTCCACCGCCCCCGGGGTAGAGTATAAGCTGGAATTGACAGATGGAAAAATCGAATTTATCTCAAATCCTTCAAAAATCCCGGAACCGCAATATATCCGTAAAATTGAAGAACCGATTGTGACAGCGACAATTGTTACCCGTTCAGATTTTGTGGGAAATATTTTGAAGCTCTGTGAAGAGCGCAGAGGGATTCAAAAACGCCTGGAGTATGTTTCTGAAGACAGGGTTCTCATTGAATATGAATTGCCCCTGAATGAAATTGTTCTGGATTTCTACGATAAACTGAAGTCTCTGTCAAAAGGCTATGCCTCATTTGATTATACTATCAGCGGCTTACGTGCTTCCAAACTGGTTAAGCTTGACATTCTGGTAAACGGAGACCCCATTGACGCACTTTCGATTATTGTTCATCAGGACAAGTCTTTTCAGCGTGGGCAGGCATTGACCAGAAAAATGAAAGAATTGATTCCGCGTCAGATGTATGAAGTTGCTATTCAGGCCGCAATTGGAAGGCGCATAATTGCCCGTACCACAGTGAAGGCAATGCGAAAGAATGTCCTTGCCAAGTGCTATGGGGGAGATATAACAAGGAAGCGGAAGCTCCTGGAAAAACAAAAAGCAGGGAAAAAGCGGATGAAAGCAGTGGGAAGGATCCAGATTCCTCAGGATGCCTTTATGGCGATTCTGAAAATTAATGATGAGGATTGAATTCCAGGAAATACAATGAAAGTACGTTTTTTAACCTTGATAACCCTGCTCCTTTGTCTGTCCATGATTGCAGGGGCGATTTTTGTCCATATTTTTTTTGAAAAATATCCTGTATCCGCAACCATCCGGGTAAACAAGGGAGAAAGTGTCCGGCAGGTTTCGGAGAAACTGTACGGGAATAAGGTAGTCAATTCCAGGGAATATTTCAAAACTGGTACGCGTCTCTTCGGGGTAGAGCGGGAGATAAAGGCCGGTTTTTACCGTTTTGAAGGGGAAATGACGCTGTATCAGGTAATTATGGAATTGACGACCGGTCGGGACCGACTCATCCGAATCACCTTCCCGGAGGGGCTGACCTGCCGTGAAATGTTTCAAATTCTTGTTTCGAAAGGCCTTGGTAGTGAAAAAAATTATCTTCAAATTTTTAACGATCCAGCTAACCTGCTTCCCCCTGAATTCAAGGGAGCAATGACACTTGAGGGTTTTCTTTTCCCGGACACATACCTGTTCCCTGAACGGGCCACGGAAGAGGAGATTGTTCGCGAGATGATCCGGCAGTTCATGATTCACTTTCAAAAAGCTTCGGCAAACCCCGCTGTGTTTCAAGCACTGACCTCATTTGAACGGCTGACCCTTGCGTCTCTCATTGAAAAAGAAACCAGCAGGGAAGGGGAACGGCCACTGGTGGCATCGGTCTTCCTGAATCGACTGAGGATACACATGAAACTGGATTGTGATCCCACAATCATCTATTCCCTGATACGGCAGGGGCGGTGGGACGGTAATATCCGTAAACCGGACATTACAATTGATGACCCCTACAATACCTATGTCTATGGCGGATTGCCGCCGGGGCCCATTGCTAATCCCGGAGAAGCATCTCTGTTTGCCGTTTTTCACCCGGCCCGGACAGATTATCTCTATTTTGTTTCCAGAAACGACGGAACCCACGTCTTTGCCAGTCATTACAGCGAGCACCTTGAAAATGTCCGGCACTATCAGGTGCGCTACTGGCACCGTAAGAGACACAAAAAGTGAAAATTCCTGAACTCCTGGCTCCTGCAGGCAATTTTTCAAAAATGAAAACTGCTTTCCATTTCGGCGCAGATGCTGTCTATCTGGGCTTAAAACACTTTTCCCTGCGAAATTTCGCAGGGAATTTTTCTCTTGAAGAACTGGAAGAAGCGATAAGATTTGCCCATAATCTTGATAAGAAAGTCTATATTACGCTGAATATGATACCTTTGTCATCTGATATAAAAGAATTATCGTCAATTCTTCCGGCTATTTCCAAAATGGAACCGGACGGAGTAATTGTTGCTGACCCCGGTGTAATCGCCCTGCTTCGAAGGGAGGCTCCGAACCTTAAACTTCATCTCAGCACCCAGGCAAATACACTGAACAGTGAATCTGTTTCTTTCTGGGGGGACGCCGGTGTAAAGCGCATTGTGTTGGCGAGAGAGCTCTCAGTCGACCAGATCTCAGACCTGGTTTCGAAAAGCAAGATTGAGCTGGAAGTGTTTATCCACGGTGCCCTTTGTATTTCATACTCGGGACGGTGTTTTCTTTCCCTTTACATGAGTGGGCGGGATGCGAATCGTGGAGAATGCAGCCAGAGCTGCAGATGGCAATACCGGGTACTGGAAGAGGCAGAGAGAAAAGGGGAATATTTCCCCATTGAAGAGGATGACAACGGGTCTTATATATTCAATTCAAAAGATTTATGTGCATTGCCACTTTTGCCGGAACTGGTTTCTTCAGGTGTGCATTCTCTGAAGATTGAGGGAAGAATGAAATCGCTTCATTATGTCGGCATCACGACGGATGTCTACAGAAGGGGCCTTGATATACTTTTGAATGAAGGTAAGGCAGCATTCAGAATGGCGGTACCTCAGCTTATCCGTGAACTGTCAAGGGTGAGTAACCGGGGGTTTACCACAAACTTTCTAAAGGGGAAACCACAGGTGGATAGCTACAATTTTGACGAGTGCGCGGTGTCAAATCCTTACGCTTTTCTCGGAGAGATTGTAGAGAAAAATAATGGACACATCCTCCTGCACCTGAAAAACACGCTCCGTCCGGGAGAAACCATCGAACTTTGTGATCGGGGATTTCTCCGCGAGGAGGTAAGGGTGGTATCTGTAATGGACACAGACGAAAACACACTGGATTTCGGCCGTTCCGGAACAATAGTCCGCCTGAATGGCAATTTTCAGGCAGGTATCGGGGGATTGGCACGGAAATGAATCATGTAATTTCGGGTCATGAAGTAAGTTGAACAGCCCCTGACTCAAAGAAAAATTATGTTAGAATCCCTGAGAGAAAAAGGAACCGGGGGAAAGCTGGCAATGGCAACTGATTCCCGGATAAATAGAAAAAGATACTGACACAGAATGAGGTTGATATGAACCCCCGAGGGATTGCCTGGTATATATTAAAACAGGTTTTCAATGAACATAAGCTGATTACGGAAAACTATCCATTTATTTTTGAGAACATTGAAGATGAACGGGATCGGCGCCTGGTTGTTGAAATTGTATACGGAGTCTGCAGGTTCCGTGGACGTCTTGACTATGTGCTCTCAAAATTTGCCAATCAGAAACGCACCGAACCTGATATCTGGTTGTTGCTGGTAAGTGCCGCTTACCAGATTTTGTTCCTCACCCGTACACCTGATTATGCCATTATTAACGATACGGTCAGCCTTGTAAAACAGGCATCCTATGGTAATAAAAAGAAAAGTGGCTTTGTGAATGCAGTTTTGAAAAGGCTCGCTGCAGGGAAAGATGCACTTACCTTTCCCACCCCTGAAAATCTCAGAGACTTTATTGAGAGTAATTTGTCTTTCCCTTACTGGTTGGGGATGAAATGGGTTTCAGATTACGGGAAAGACAGGGCTGTTCAGATTATGAAGTCACTGAACTTTAGAAAGCCTGTGGTTTTCCGTTGTTTTCACGGGCTGGATTCCTTTGGGCCTGAAAGCCGTTTTCACCCAACACCTTACATTGATAATTCATTTGAGGCCAATGTCCCCATTTATCTGATGCGGGCGGGAAGCTGCTATGTAATGAATGAATCTTCCCAATTGGTTGCTGAATTGTTGCGTACATTTTCGGGGAAATGGGTTTTGGATGCAGCATCTTCTCCAGGGGGAAAAGGCTTCATTTTGAGAACGTTCACCGGCATCGAAAATGTGATTTTCAATGATGTGTCTGAAAAGCGAATTTTACGGATACTGGAAAATAGCCACGAACTGGCGATTCCCATTTCTGCCCCTGTCCAGAGCGATTTTTTGAGGCCGGTCTTCCGGCCCTCGTCGCTGGATGCAATTCTACTTGATGCGCCCTGCACTGGAACCGGAACCATTTCCGGGCATCCTGAACTGAAATGGCTTCGCCAGCCAGGCGAAATTCGAGGCCGGGCAAAGCTGCAGAACCGAATGATCAGGAATGCCTTTTCCCTGTTGAAACCCGGTGGGATTCTCGTTTACTCCACCTGTTCACTGGAGAAAGAAGAAGGGGAAGATGTAGTCCTTAATTTTGTGTCGGAGGAAGAAAAAGCCCAGTTGGTTTATCCATTTACTTTTTCCTCAGAAAGAATTGAGAGCCGTTTTAAGAGATTCATGAGCAGCGGAAACTTCCTTCGTATTTCCCCTGACAAATATCTTGATGGCTTTTTTGCCGCATTGATTCAAAAAAAGTCATGAAAAATGAATCCCTTTCACTCTGTGTCAAATGCGGGACATGCCGGACAATGTGCCCCGTGTTTCGTGTAACCGGAGAGGAGGGTGGGGTAGCGCGTGGAAAAATTTCAATTCTGCAGGCCCTCTACAACGGGGACACTCGCTTTTCTGAAGAGACTCTTGATTTTCTGAACCGCTGCGTGACTTGCGGAAGTTGTGAATTCGTCTGTCCCAGAGATGTCCCGTTCCTCGAAATCATTGAAGATGCGAGGGAAAAAGCTGTTGACGATGGGCAGATTTCCCTTGCAAAAAAAATCGCGTTGAAACTGATTTCCGGGAATAAGGGTATCAAGGGAACGACAAAGCTGGCTCATTTAATACCTGGTGAAAGTGGCTTAAACTTCAAAATCCCATTGATAAATCGACACATTCCAAAGCCTGGAAAGCCACTGGACTCAATTCTTCCTGACTATTCACCTTCAACAGGCCGTAAAGTTTTTGACGTCGTATATTTCCCCGGTTGTGCCATGCGTTACCTCTATACAGACACTGCGAAACACCTTGTGACAGTCCTGAACCGGCTTGGAGTTGGTGTTTATCTGGATTTCGGCCAAAAATGCTGTGGATTTCCTCACCTCACCGCCGGGGACAGGAAAACATTCAATACCTTATCCACCCACAATTCAGATCGTTTTTCAGCTTTCAAGGAAAAGGCTGATTATATCGTCACAGCATGCGCTACCTGCGGTTCCGCATTGAAGAACAATTATAATCTTCCGATGAAGGTACTGGATATCAATGAACTTCTGGTGGATGTCCTGGATGTCCATTTTGGTGAGCGTACTGACGGGAATGGACTGGCAACACGATTTCACCATCCCTGCCATCTTCTGAAACACCAGCAAGTTAAAACCCAGCCGGAACGGATTCTCTCGGAGCTTTCAGACTACGAAGAAATGGCAGGTTCAGATTTTTGTTGTGGATTTGGCGGAAGTTTTTCTGTTTTTGAAGGAAAACTCTCTCGCCAAATCGGTGATAAAAAAGCAAAAATGGTAAAACAATCCTTTGCTGAGGCCGGTATAAAGAAAGAAGTGCTGGTGACCTCGTGTCCCGGTTGTATGCTTCAGCTGACAGATAGTTTAAAACGTAACGAAATTCATGTTCCAGTTAAACATATCATTGACATAATTTTTGAACAAATGGAGGAACCCCATGATTAGACGGATTTTATTACTGCTCCTGTTGCCCATCGGAACATTTCTTTTCAGCCAGGGACTTCCCGATGGCCTGGCTTTTGGCACATCTGATTTCAACCCCAGGACTGACATTACCGTAAGAGTTGTTTCAGTGCCGGAGGAGGCCCGGACAGGAGATGAAATAAGTATTAGACTAATGGTATCTGTACCGGATAAATACCATATTACAAAGGGATTATTTTCGATAGAACCTGTTGACGGGAATTTCGCTGTTAATAAAATAGTTCTTCCTGTTGGGAAGAAAAATATTTTAGGGGAAGTCCTTGGGGGCGATATCCCGGTAGAACTCAGAATCACAGTTAAGAAGAGTATGAGCAACATTCCGTTCAACATTACTTACCAGGCTTGCTCCGACGGGGAAAATGCGATGTGTTTTCCCCCTGTCACTCTGGAAAAAACTCTGGATGTAGCCGTCAGTAACGGGAAGTTGACGCTGGAACAGCGTCTGGCCAATGCTTTGAATTCCAGTATGTTGCTGGCACTTCTCATCATCTTTCTCGGGGGAATCGGTGCCAGCCTGACCCCCTGCGTATACCCGGTAATCCCATTAACAGTTGCATTTATCGGAGCGCGGTCCGATGAAAAGAAATTGAAGGGATTTGTCCTGTCAATTTTCCTGGTTCTCGGAATCGCTACAACATATTCGATACTCGGGGTATTGTCAGCGGAAAGCCACATGGCATTCGGCTCTATTGTTCAGAAACCCGGCTTTATTATCCCAATCGCGCTGGTGTTCATTGCTATGGGCCTGTCTATGTTCGGTTACTACGAGATTCAGCTTCCCTCAAAATTTAACTCCAAATTGCAGGTGAAACGGAAAGGC
The DNA here is from genome assembly GCA_003650445.1 of Acidobacteriota bacterium. GTDB lineage: Bacteria > Acidobacteriota > Holophagae > Thermotomaculales > Thermotomaculaceae > UM-FILTER-49-7. The sequence continues at coordinate 12,912 of QMQE01000018.1, forward strand.
CTTCTCGGCGCTTTTCTCGTTGGAATGGCCACGGGTGTGTTGGCAGCACCATGCGTTGGCCCAATCGTCGTGGTTCTCTTGACGTGGATTGCGAATACCGGCTCTCCGTTTCTGGGATTCCTGTACATGTTCGTTTTTGCCTTGGGAATGGGTGTCCTCTTCGTCCTCATTGGGACCTTTACCGGGCTTTTGAGCGCATTGCCAAAGTCAGGGAATTGGATGTTGTGGGTAAAAGGAATATTCGGGATTACGTTTATTGGGGTGGCACTGTGGTTCCTGAAGCCCCTCCTTCAGGAGAAAACATTGTATATCGGCATACTTGCCATCTTACCCATCCTGCTGTTGATATTAAAGAAATCCTGGGTAAATGGGAAGACAGGTGTTGCGTTTCTGGTTTTATTTCTTGTAGCGTTCATTTGGGGTGCCCATTATCAAAAAGCTGCAATTCCACAATATCATGAACAAATATCGAAAGGCCTTGTGACGGCGAATAAGTCCAATCATTTGATAATACTTGACTTTTACGCGGATTGGTGTGCTGCCTGCAAAGAATTAGATGAATACACGTGGTCAAATCCAAAGGTACAAAAAGAAGTGAGCCAGAATGCTGTAATGGTAAAACTTGATTTTACGCTGACTTCAAAGAGTGGAAGTGAACTGCAGCAGAAATACGGTGTCAGGGGCCTTCCCACTGTCATTATTTTGGATAAGAACGGGAAAGAATTGAAGCGATTCTCAGGGTTTCTGAAGGCGAAGCCTTTTCTCAAACTCTTCAATGAGGTAAAGAGCGATGCTGGAATTAACTGACAATACGTTTGACGACGCAATTTCAAAAGTCTCGGGGCTTGTTCTCCTTGATTGTTATTCAGAAAATTGTGCCCCTTGTAAGGCATTGGAACCGGCACTGGATAAACTACAGGCCGAATTTTCGGGGCAGGTGACTTTTTTCAAATTAAATGTGGTGGATAATCCTGAATTGATGGGCCGGTTCAGTCTGTTTTCAGTCCCGACATTGCTCTTCATCGTCAAAGGAAAACCCGTTGCCGAAATTATTGGGGCGTTTCCGGAAAAAACCATTCGTCTAAAGATACGGTCTCTATTGGAAGATATAACAGAAGCATAGCAATGAACAGAAAAAAAGGAGGCAGATTTGCCTCCTTTTTTCTCATCTATCGAGGGTGCGCTTACTCTTCCGGGGCGTGAATGGCACCGGTCGGACACACTTCCATGCAGGAACCGCAGTCTGTACACACATCAGGGTCAATTATGTACTTGTCGTCGCCTTCGCTGATTGCTTCCACCGGACATTCTGCCGCACATGCGCCACAAGAGATGCATTCGTCATCAATGAAATGAGCCATGGTTACCCTCCTAAATCAATATCCCAACTAATATATGTCACGGGAATTGCTTTGTCAAACGGTTAATTCATTCGGGAACCCACAACTTGACACTATCCCCTGTGTATCTATAATAGTATCATTCTCGGAAAGCTATTCAGGGGAAGTACGGGTTAAAAAGGGGCAGAATGTGAAAGAGAAAAGCGTTTCCTGGCAGACTGGAAAAACACTTCTTCATTTGGACGCAAACATTGCCACTGCCGGAAGGCTTTCACGGGGAAGGAAGCAAGTAATGATTGTGGACGAGAACGTTATCCGGCTCTATGGACATCGCTTGCCCGAAATGCCGTTGATTGCCATTGTCGGCACTGAAACCGAAAAAACACTGGAAACCGTTTTTTCGGTTTACAAGCAATTAACAGAATTTAAGTCGGACAGGGCTACGCTGGTCTGGTGTGTCGGCGGCGGTATCACAACTGACATCGGCGCTTATGCTGCTTCCACCTATATGAGAGGCCTCCCTTTCATACTGGTTCCAACAACGCTTCTGGCCCAGGTTGATGCCTCAATTGGTGGGAAATGCGGGGTTAATTTTGATGGATACAAGAATCTTGTGGGCACCTTTTCCCACCCGGAAGAAATTGTAGTGGATTATTCCTTCCTTCAAACCCTGCCTGACAGGGAATTGAAAAATGGCTTCGGGGAGATGATTAAACACGCATGCATTGCGGATTATTCGCTATTTAAAGAGCTTGAGAGCCGTGATAACCTTGCAGATCAGTTGCAGAAGGGTCAAAAGGATGCACTTTCTCTGATTGAGCAGTCCATTTCAATCAAAATCAAAATCGTGAGCCGTGATGAAAGGGAAGGGGGGCAGCGAAAACTGTTGAATTTTGGGCACACATTTGCCCATGCAATTGAAGCCGAAACGGGGATTCCCCACGGACAGGCAGTGTCAATCGGTATGGTAATGGCGATTCATCTCTCTGTTGAACTCGGCATGTTGAAGAAAGGGAATGATGGCCGGCTGATCCACTTGCTTACACAATACGGTTTACCTGTCACACTGCCAGTTTCCCCTGAAAGACTGATACACGCGCTCTGGCATGACAAGAAGAAGCATGGCGAAGAGATTGATATGGTGCTGCTGAGTGAAATTGGCAGGGCAGAGCTGGTTCCGGTATCTATCAAAAGACTGAAGGAGTTTCTCAGTGATTTGCGTCAGCATCCATGATGTGTCATTTGAACTTGCCGCACAGTATGCCCGGGAATATCCATTTGTGGAATTTCGCCTGGAAACGTTGCCGGTTTCCATCGAAGAAGCAGGACTACTTTTTTCCATTGCAAAAAGAAGCGTTGCCACGTGTCGGCCGCTTGGCACAGAGCCACAGCGACGCATACAGATGCTGGAAGCAGGATTAAAAAACGGGGCTGACTTTGTGGATATAGAGATAGATGCAAAAGATCAACTCCTGGAAAAAATGGGAGACCGGGTACATGAAACAGGCTCAAAGCTCATTGTTTCCTATCACAATTTCGAAAGGACACCCGAAGAAGGTATATTGGTAGAAGTATATGAAACTGCATGCAAATACAAAGCAGATATTGTTAAAATTGCCTGCTCGGTTCATTGTCATGAAGACAATCTCCGCCTGCTTTCGCTTTGCCTTCGATATCCCTCTCTTCTGGTGATTGGAATGGGCCCTGTCGGCAGAATTTCCCGTCTGTTTGCCCCATTTTTGGGAAGTCCGTTTACATTTGCCTGTCCGGATGACCAACCGGAGAGTGCCCCCGGACAGCTGCCCTACTCAAAAATGAAAAATCTGCAAAAGGAACTTCAGGAATACTTCTATGTCAGAACTTGAACGTTTTGCAATAATCGGCCATCCGGTTGCACACTCACTAAGCCCCCAGTTGTATGAATTTTTCATGAAGGAATTCGGTGCAAAAGGGAATTGCATACGTGCAACTGGATTGAAACTTCAGAATATACTGAAAATGCTACACAACCTGGGTATTCACCACATAAATGTCACCCATCCGTTTAAGGAGATTATCCTGAAGCACGTCGTTTCCTTATCCCCTGAAGCGAAGTCAATTGGAGCCGTAAACACGGTATCGGTCGACTCGAAGAGACAAATGTCAGGCCACAATACGGACCATGAGGGAATTCGCCTCTCTCTTTTCTCAAGGTTTCAGGAACTGAGAGGGACTCGGGTTCTTATCATTGGCGCCGGTGGCGCAGGTAGGGCTGCGGCCTTTGCCCTTTCCTGTACCGGAGCCGAAGTAGAGATTGCCAATAGGGACCATGCACGGGGCAGACAGCTTGCCAAAGATTTTTCATTTCGGTTCCGCCCATTGGAAAACATTTCATCCGTTCTTTCTTCAATTGACATCCTGGTGTGGACAATTCCGGGTTATCCTGTCAACATTTGTCCATCCCTTGCCGCCCATCAATTTGTACTTGACGCAAACTACAACCTTGAACCGGAAGCCTGTTATTTTGGAAACGCCAAACGTATTGACGGGTTGAACTGGCTAATCTATCAGGGTTGGAAATCCTACTGTCTTTTTTCACATCGTGAGGCAGCCCTCGGAGAAAACATGCTCAATAAAGCAAGACAATTCCTTCAGGATAACCGGCATCTTAGGACTTCGCGTCCGATTGCACTGATAGGATTCATGGGAGCCGGGAAAACAACGGTGGGAAAACAGCTCGCGGCTCAAACAGGATGGGAATTCCTGGATACCGATAAGATGTGCGAGGCGGCTGCAGGAAAAACCATTTCATCTATTTTTTATGAAAACGGGGAAAATGAATTCCGTCGAATCGAAAAAGAACAGATTGAGATAGCACTGAAAAGAAACAATGCGATTATTTCCCTTGGGGGCGGAGCGTTAATGACACCGGGAATTGCTGAGATGCTTAAGAAATATGCCTTCACAGTCTGGCTCTACCAATCCCGCAAAACAATTCGAGAGCGCTGTCTGAACTCTTCTATCCGACCGATGTTTGATTCGGCCTCATTTGGAAAATTGATGAAAGAGAGGGAACCGTTTTATCTTTCTTCATCTGATTTAATTGTAGATTCTGAAGGTGGTTCTGTGGAAGAAATCTGCGATTTCATGATCTCTGAATTCAGCTTTCTGGATTAAATTTTCACACTTTTCCCAGAAAATTACCGATATATTAGAAAAAACATAAATTTTCTTGCATTCGAGGGCAATATCTGTAATACTTGTAATATGAGAAAAGGATATTGTGACACTGCACTGACAGACAAGATTAAGGAATTAAGGAAGTCCAAGGGATTGACCCAGCGGGAATTCGCGGACATCCTCGGTATTAACATCAACACCATTGCGCAGGCGGAAAGCTACCGTCAAAACTACACACTTCGCTTATTGAGGAGAATAAGCGAAACTTTTCAGATTCCGATGCGCTGGTTCTTCGATGAGCCGGGTGACCTCGACGACACCGGTATTTACAAAATCCTGGATCGGATCGATACCCCGAAGAAAATGAAGATTAAACAAGTCGTTGCCCAGCTTGATCTGGCAGAAAGAGATGACATTGAGCTGGTAATCCAATTGTTGGATAAGCTTACTGCAGGGGTTAAAGTAAGAAAAGTGACGCCTTCTGATTGATAGAATCGATTGATTTTTCCCGGGGGAACAATCGCCCTGAAAGGCTATAGCCAAAACTTTTAAAAATCCAGACAAGATTTTCTCACCCTTTTTCTGAAAGATCGTGTATATTGGAGTAAAAGATATATGCAAGGAGCATGGTGATGGAACAAAATGGTCGTGATTATTTTGAGAACTATGAGATGCATCAATTTTTTTATGATGTTTATTCCAACGCCAGAAGCGGGGTGTTGAAAATTTATTTCCCTGAATCTGTCGTAAAAACTGTTTATTTCTCAGAAGGTAATATTGTCTATGCCTCCTCTAATAGTGAAAAAGATAAGCTTATTACAATTCTCATCAAATACAAAAAATTGACTCAGGAACAACTGGATGCCGCGCTTCGCCAGATGGATAAGAACATTTCATTGGGACGAAACCTTGTAAATATGGGTTTTATTACACATAAAGAATTGATTTGGGCTGTAAAAGTTCAGGTAATCAGTATAATTCATTCAATTATTGTCCTCAAGCAAGGAGATTTTCTCTTCAATGAAGGCCCACTTCCTGATGGTGTAATCAATCTGCCATTAAATACCATGAAAGTGATCTTTGACTCAATCATCATGTTTCAGGACAGGGAATGGATTGCTGAGAAAATTCAGCAACCGGATACAATTTACAAGAAAACGCTTCTCTTTGAAGAAGGGAAAAATCGTCTGATCACAAATCCGGATCTCCTCGAAGTAGCAGAAGCAATTGACGGGAAACGACCCCTTTCCGAACTTACCGGGATGACTACTCTGGAAGACTTCAAGGTGTTCAAACTCCTTTACGCATTAAAATTTCTCACCTTGATTGAAGAAAAAATGCCAGAAGCAACATTGCCCGCAAGCGATGATATCTTTGAAATTCAGGACGAACCGGATGAAGATCTGGAACTGGCGGAAGAGGCCTTTGTCCAGCTCGGGACCTCTGCTGAGCAGCCTCAGCAGAAAGAAGAGCCGACAGTGCAACTGGAAAAAGATCAATTACCGTTTCATGAGACAGAAGAAAATCCCTCTGACTTGGAAGAACCCACTGAGAGGATTGATATTTCAGACAAATTTGAACCGGAAGTGGAGTTCTCTGAACCGGAATCCACAGCAATCAGTTCCCAGGAACCCAATAAGGATGTATTTGTAGAATTCAAGCTTCAGGAAGACGAGCTCTCTTATGAAGAAGAATCTGCGGAAGAGGATTTGCAATCAGGGAATGCATTGGAATTTGAATCAAATGCCGGGGACACCGATGACGAATCCGAACGAACGGAACTTCGGGAAGGTGATGGTGGATTTGCCCTTACAGAACAGGATATTGATTCCGTTATAATGGATCAGGACGGAGAATCGCCTGAAGTAGAAGATGAAACCCTGCGACTCGAAAGACTGGAGGAAGATGGCCTCCATGGCTTTGGAATGGAAGAAAATGATGATGCCACTTTGATTGAGTCCGGTTTATCCGATAGTGAATCTTTTGAAGAGGAAGTGATTGATGCAAGTGCCGGCGGCAGTGGGAAATGGTTGCTGGTTACACTGATTACCATTTCAGTCATTCTTTTTGCCGGGACGATGTATTATTATCAATTCTGGCTTCCTCAACAACAACAAACGCCTCCTTTGCCACCGGAAAAGGCACAGATTGAACAGGCTGCACCCAAGGAAGATGTTACCGCTACTCCAATTACTTCCCTGGAACAGACTGAAACAGCTGTACCCATAGCCTCACCATCAACTGAGACTAATCCAGTTCCGGTTAAGGGCACTGATAGCAAAAAAGAAAGCACTGAAAAAAACCAGAAATCTCAGCCCGAATTAGTTGAGCTAAAGGGGAAAGAAACAGAAAAACAAATATCCCCGAAAATGATAGAGAAACAGGAAAAGCCAACCGTCCGGGAAAACGAAAAAACAGTTAAGAAGATGACCAAGCCATCCGCGACGCCTGCAGCACAACCGAAAGTAAATATGTTAAAAAAACCCACTGAAACGAATACGACAACACTCAATACCCATCCAAAGAAGAATCAGTTTCCGGCCGTTAATGAGGCGCAGAAAGCTACGAAGACCGACAAATCCATCCTTACCCAATTTGCTTCTTCTGTTGCCCGGACCCGGAAGGTTTTTACCAGTTCGAGCAGCCAGGCAGTTACTCTCCAACTGGAAGTTGCCTGTAAAGGAGAAACTGTGCAACAGGCCCTCCATCTCTTGAAATCTCAAGGTGAACTCTTTCTGGTTCCTTTTCAATATGCCGGTTCTGACTGTGTGATTGTCTGTTTTGGTATTTTTGATTCGAATCAGGAAGCGATGAACGCAATGAACAATCTCCCGCAGCTTTTCTATGAGGATAACAATGAACCCTTCGTTGCCTCTGTGAGCAGACTGAAACGCCGTTTCCAATGACTCATTCGCCCATCAGGCGAATAGGAGCAGGGGTTTCGGCACATTGCGCCGGATGTTGGGTGATAGGTGTTGGGTGTTAGGTGACAGAGAATTAATCTTTCCCTGCCTTTTCTTCACTTAACCTTGTCTTCGCTTAACCTCAACCTTTTCCGTTCTGATGAGTAGGGCTAAGAAAATTCAGAGAGTTGGTATGTGTTAGATTTTTTCCGCATCCGGACTTCAGCTCAACCTTCATGTCCGAACTTCAGTAAACAGAAATACGCCCCCGAGCAGAAAGAGAATATTGATCATCCAGGCGGCCAGAAAAGGTGGAAGATAGTGGGCAGCCCCAAAACTGTGGAAAAGTGAAGCAAAGGCATAATAAAGTACGACAAGCACTATTCCTGAAGCAATCCCCCTGACTGGCGTTTTTCTTCTTCCACCTTTTCCCATAAAAACAAATGGTAACCCGACTAAGAGCAGAATAAGGGGCGAAAAGGCAGACGCAAAACGATCATAATAAGTTGTAATATATCGGTAAGGTTGAACCCCTATCCTCTTCTGTTCGCTGATATATTGTCTTAATTGATAGGAAGTCATCTCATCCACTTCAGGTCGATGCAGAGAAAAGAAGGACACACTATCTGGAATAAAGAAAGCCATGGGTTTACTTTTTATGTCCCCTGAAGGCAAAAATACAAACTTTTTCCCCCCTGTAGGAAATGCAAGCCCCTTGCTGTCAAAATCAAGTTTATCCGCAGTATAAGCCCACTGCAGCTTATGTACATCCTGGCTGAATTTAAATGCTACCAATTTTTCAAGACTGACCATTGCTTCTGGTATTTCTCCATAGCCCTCATAGTAGTAACTTAGATCGGGATCTTTTGAACTTCTGATGACCTGATTTACATCTTTACTTGTTGAGGGAGCATTTGTGGTTGCAACAGCCTGTGGGCGCCTTGAGCGAGCCTTCCCGAGAAATACAGGGGATAAGTAGGTATTCACAAAAATCATGAAAACCGACACAACCAGAGCTAACCTGAAAAGAGGTGCGGATGCTCTATAGACACTCATACCAAGTGATTTGATGGCAACTATTTCACTCTTCGAATCCATCCATGAAAAATGGAACAGGGCGGCAATCACGAAAGAGAAAGGCAAAACATAGGGAAGGGTAGGGGGCAGAGACGCAGCAATAAAGCCCACCATAATATGCATAGGAGCATTTATTTCTAAGAACTTCGGTAAATTAACTAATGTTATACTTAATACATATACTCCTTCCATTGCAAATAAGGCTGATATGAATATTCTTAAAAATTGTAACCGTATATACCCATTCAACGTTCCCATCTGAAAATTATCAATCATATTGACTGATTGTATCAATTTGTTTATCTGTTGTTTAAATGACCTTTTTAA
>QMQE01000019.1 GCA_003650445.1 Acidobacteriota bacterium
CAACTGACTGGAATTGGTGTAGTATGGACCGTCCTCTGTTCCTGCCTGAAGGATATCGGGATACCGTTTTCGGTCTTCTTTTGCGAGGCGATAGGTTGTTCCTTCTGCGGGAGTCGCTTCTAAATTGTAAAGGTGCCCGGTTTCCTCCTGATATTCCAGCAATTTTTCCCGCATATGCCGTAGAATCCGCTCCGCGAAACCAATCCCCCAGCTATCCGTCACATCGTGACGGTCATCGGTGAAATTGCGCACGCATTCGTTCATTCCATTGATACCGATTGTGGAAAAATGATTCCGGAATGAACCGAGAAAATGCTTTGAAAATGGGAAAAGCCCGTTTTCCATCAGTCGGGACACAACTTTGCGCTTGGTTTCCAGGCTGTCCTTTGCCATATCCATGAGATGATCCAGCCGTTTCAAGAGCCCGTCAAAGTCGCCCCTGAATGTGTACCCCAGTCTGGGAAGATTCATCGTTACGACACCGATGGAACCGGTTTGCTCGGCGGACCCGAAGAGCCCGTTTCCACGCTTCAGAAGCTCCCTTAAATCCAGCTGAAGGCGGCAGCACATGGACCGGATCATGCCGGGGTTCAGTTCAGAGTTCAGGAAATTCTGGAAATAAGGCAGCCCATATTTAGCTGTCATTTCAAAGAGAAGCTCAGTGTTGGGATGCTCCCAGTCAAAGTCCTCCGTAATATTGTAAGTGGGAATGGGAAAGGTGAACACCCGGCCCCTCCTGTCCCCCTCCAGCATGACTTTGATAAATGCCCGGTTAATCAGCTCCATCTCCGGCTGCAGGTCGCCATAGGTAAAAGGAGCCTCCTTCCCGCCAATCAGGGGTGTTTTTGAAGCCAGGTCCCCCGGGCACACCCAGTCAAAGGTCAGGTTGGTGAAGGGGGTCTGCGTTCCCCATCTCGACGGTACATTCAGGTTGTACACAAACTCCTGAATCGCCTGGGTCACTTCTCGTTCCGACATCCTGTCTGCCCGAACAAATGGCGCCAGATAGGTGTCAAAAGAACTGAAGGCCTGGGCACCGGCCCATTCATTCTGCAATGTTCCCAGAAAATTCACCATCTGTCCCAGGGCAGAAGACAGGTGTTTCGGCGGGTTCGCTTCAATTTTACCCGGAACCCCGTTAAACCCCTCTTCCAGCAGCATTTTCAGGGACCAGCCGGCACAGTAACCGGAGAGCATATCCAGGTCATGAATATGAAAATCCCCTTCCCGGTGCGCCTGTCCGATTTCCTCCGTGTACACATGAGACAACCAGTAGTTGGCTGTGATTTTCCCGGCTGAATTCAGAATCAGCCCCCCCAGGGAATAGCCCTGATTGGCATTGGCATTGACCCGCCAGTCCAGCCGGTCCAGATATTCATTGACTGTGGAAATGGCTTCAACAGCCGCTTTTCTGTCCTGGCGAAGTTCCCGGTGCTTTTCCCTGTATCGGATATATGCCCGTGCTGTGTTCACAAAGCCGGACATAATCAATGCCTCTTCCACCATGTCCTGAATCTCTTCAATATGGACATTCTCCCCCGGAAACCGGTGGTTCAGGATGCGACGAACCATCGTGGTCAATTTTGCCGCCTCCACATCTCTGAACTCACCCGTGGATTCCCCTGCCCGTAGAATCGCTTTGAAAATCCGCTGCTCGTCAAAAGGGACCGATTGACTGTCCCTGCGAATCACCTGGCTTACGGATTTCAACGTGTTTAAACGCAACCCGTTTTTCTTTTTTGGCTCCATTCACTCCTCCGAATACTGCTTCTCGTTAATTTTCATTATATGGGGGTCTTTTCTGCTTGTCAACACAATATCTTGTGGAATTCCCGTTGCCACAACATCCTTAACACCCCTGCCTGTAAGAGCTAAGGCTCACAAATATTTACAAAAAAAACCGCCATTATGTAAAGTTTTTATACCGAATATCAAGTCGTAACAGTAGAAAGGAAAGCGTTTGGCTTTTGGCTCAAATGCGATACAATCAAATGGAGCGAATAACTGAATAATCAGGAGGGCCATGGGACATGAAAAGAATAATTGCATTCCTTTTCATTGCAGTCATTTCTATGGCTGTGGGCGCTACACCTCAAAAACCGTCCCCGAATCTGATTATCCTCTACATGCCAATTCACCGCTCCGTAGGGCAACTCCGGCTGGATCAAGCCGGACAGCTCCACGGCGTTCGCCTCCACCTTCTTCAGGCATTAAATCGTGACCTGAAACCGTTTGGCATCCAGCTTCGTTATCGCATCACGAAGCAGGGGGAATTGCCCATTGGCCGATGCATTGATGAACTGGCTCGAAACCGCTATCAGGCCTACCTGGGCCTGGGCGTTTCTCCCGAACGCAAGAAAAAGGGAATCCAATACAGTCGAATTCCCCTGTACACCGTGCCCAATGTCTTGTGGATGCTGAAAAGAAACGCCTTCCCATTCAAGAATCTGTCCTCACTGAAAGGGAAACGAATCGGTATTGTCCACGGTAAACCTATCCTTGTCCAGCCGGAGATTGAGAAGATCTTGATTCTGGATCGAAGTGCCTCCACTCCGGAAAACAACGTAAAGAAACTGCTCCATGGCAGAGTGGATGCCATTGTTGACCCTTTAAGCAGTACCGGAACCGTTGTTCTGAAAATGGGCCTTCAAGACCAGATTGAGTTCTGTCTCACCTGCCTGCCAGTCTCCGAGGCCTACATCGGATACAGCCCTGCGGTACCTGAAAGTATTCGGGCTCAGGTTGACCGGGTCATCGAAACATTGAGCATGAGCGGAGAAATTCGGAATATCATGTTCGGGCAACTCCTGAATAAATTGAAAAAGGGACTGATGAATGGCAAAAAATAGACGTTTTAACATGCCCCTGAGATCCATTGTCAGCACCTTTTCTCTCTATCAGGGTATCGGGCTCTTTCTCATTGTCTCCATTGCCATTATTGCCGGATATACCCTGACCTATCAAAGCAGCGTGACCCGACTGCGCCAGGAGGGCAGCGTTGTAATTGAACAGGCTGCCGGCATTTTCTCCCGGCCTTTATGGAATTTTGACAAAGACAGCCTGGCCCAGTATACGGATGTTTTCCTGAACAATTCCCTTGTGGATGGTGTCCAGATCCACGATGAAAGGGGCCGGATTGTTATTGAAAAATCACAAGACTCATACCCCACGAACAACAAGTTTCAATTTTCATTGACACGGCCCATTTATTTCAACAAGATGAATATTGGAACCATCACCCTCACCTTCTCCATGTTTCCGGCCTATTCCCGGGCGCGTCATACTGTGCTAATCATGACTCTCATGTCACTGATTTTTTTCATCGCCGTTTTACTCACTTCTATTTTTCAACTTCGGCGTTTCGTAATATCCCCCCTTCTAAACCTCGGTGAAAGCATGAAAGAAATCGCCGAAGGAGACTACTCTGAAAAACTATCTCTGATACAGAAACAGGAGTTTGAACGGATTGCCAGAGAGTTCAACGCAATGGTAGACCAGATCCGGAAACGGGAAAAGGAAATCGTCACTGTCAGCAATCGCTTTCAGCTCCTGATGGACACAATACCGGATGCCTTTCTCCTGCACACCCGAACAGGGGAAATCGTTCAGGTAAATGATACATTTACAGAAATGTATGGATTTGATAAAGAAGAAATATCTACCCTCTCTCTTTCAGACGATCTCAGCGGAACGGGGTATTCCGAAGCGATGGCGAGGGAACAGCTCTTTCTGGCATGGGAAAGGGGCCGGTCGGATTTCCGCTGGATGGCGAAACGCAAAGATGGAACAGAGTTCCCGGTTGAAGTACGGTTAAAAAGAATCGAGCTTAATGACGAAAAATACATTATGGCTGTTGTCCGGGATATCACAAGGCGTGAAAAAGCCGAACAGGCCTTCCGGGAAAGCGAAGAAAAATTTCGCGCCATGACAGACCACACAACTGCAGCTATTTTTATCTACCACGATAAATTCATTTTTGCCAATCCGGCTTCAGAGCAATTATCCGGGTATTCCCTGAAAGAATTCTATCAGACAAATTTCTGGGACCTGGTCCACCCGGATCACCGGGAACTGGTCAAACAGCGGGGAATGGCCAGAATCAAGGGGGAAAATATTCCGAATCACTATAATTTCAAAATCATTACCAAGAACGGAAAAACCAAGTGGATTGACTTTGCCGCTCAGCGTATATTCTATGAAGGAAAATGGTGCTCCCTTGGCACTGCCATTGACATTACCGACAAAATCGCAAGCCAGGATGCCCTTCGGGAAGAAAAGGAAAGGCTGCGCATTACCCTGCAATCCATCGGTGATGCAGTAATTGCAACAGACGATATCGGCCACATTATTCTGATAAATCCGGTAGCCTGTCAACTTTGCGGGTGGAAAGAAGAGGAAGCGGCAGGGCAGCCGATTGATAAAGTTTTTACCATTGTCCATGAATTGACCCGGGAGCCCCTGGACAACCCGGTGGAAACCGTCATAAAGAGTAGTCGTATCGTCAACCTGTCCAATCATACAACTCTGATCAGTAAAGATGGTGCAGAGCACATCATTGCCGATTCCGGCGCCCCGATACGGGATAAAACAGGGTCAATCATTGGTGCTGTGCTGGTGTTCCGCGATGAAACAGAAAAAAAACAGGTGGAAGAAGAATTGTTTAAGACCCGTAAACTCGAATCCATTGGTTTACTTGCCGGAGGCATTGCCCACGATTTCAATAATCTCCTCACAGCGATTATGGGAAACCTGGACATGGCCATGGTAAAAAGTGAAACGGCAAAAAGCTCCAGTAATCTTCAGGAGGCAAAGAACGCAGCAATGCGTGCACGAGATCTGGCACGACAGCTCCTGACCTTTTCAAAGGGCGGTGCTCCCATTCGTAAGAAAATGGATATTGCAAACCTTCTGGAAGATACCACCAACTTTATTCTGGCCGGGGCAAGTGTCAGCCCCCGCTTTTTTATTGCACCTGACCTCTACACCCTCAGCGCCGATGAAGGGCAGCTCAGCCAGGTGATTCAGAATATTGTCCTGAATGCCAATCAGGCCATGCCCGAGGGAGGGCTCATTGATATCGCGGCGGAAAACACTGAACTTAATGGTCACCCCACCCTCCCGGACGGGCCATACGTCCGGATTTTTATTCGTGATTATGGTGTCGGTATTCCCGGCAAATACATCTCGAAGATTTTTGACCCCTATTTCACAACCAAAGAACAGGGGAATGGCCTGGGCTTATCCACTGCTTACTCCATTGTTATGCGACATGAAGGCTACATTGATGTCAGCTCTAAACCCGGCGCCGGGACAACCTTTACCATCCTTTTGCCAGCTGTGGTAAGTGCAACGGATGATGCTCTGGATACTGAAACCAAAGATGAGACAACAAATATCAGTGCTCCTATTTTGCCATTGAAAATACTGATCATGGACGATGAAGATGCCATCCTGGAGATACTCGGTGAAATGCTGTCTTTCCTCGGACACCGTGTAATGGAAACTCTGGATGGAAATCAGGCAATTGAGCAATTCAGAAAGGCCATGGACCAGGGAGAACCCTTCGACCTTGTGATTTTAGACCTCACCGTCCCCGGTGGCCTCAGCGGCAAGGAAACCATCGTTGAGCTTCTGAAGTTAAAGCCGGATGTTAAGGCCATTGTTTCCAGCGGATATGCCAATGATCCGGTCATGGCCCAATATCGGGAACACGGCTTCCACGGCGTCGTAAACAAACCCTTTCAGATGCAGGAACTATCTGAAACAATTCGTCAGGTCATGTCGTTAGAAGAATAACGTATTCTTCTCAATTTAAGCCGAAAGGCCGCAGCGCCCGTTCAAAAATACCCAGCGTAAATGCAATTGCCATTCCATAATTGGTCATGGGAACCTGCTGCCCCCGGCTCATATCAATCCGGGAAACCATTGCCCGCCGGGTCAGCATACAGCCACCGCAATGAATCACCAATGCCACGTCATCTTCCATCTCAAAGTATTTGCCCCTGGCGTGGACGAAGTGAAGATTTTTCCCGGTAAATTGCCGAAGCAGCCGGGGGATTTTTACCGTCCCGATATCATCGCCCACCGTGTGATGGGTACATGCCTCCGAGATGAGTACAGTGTCACCATCCTGCAAACGGTCAATGGCCCTCGCCCCGGCCGCTAATTGAATAAGATCTCCCTTCTGCCTGGCAAAGAGAATGGAAAATGATGTCATGGGGACCTCATCCGGCACATCCCCTGCAACCTTAAGAAAAGCCTGGGAATCTGTAATAACAATATCCGGTTTTCTGCCCAGCAGTTGAAGCCCGTGTCTCAGTTCCCGCTCCTTCATCACCATACAGAGCGCGTCTGTATCCAGGATATCCCGGATTACCTGGACCTGAGGCAGAATCAACCTGCCCGCCGGTGCCTCGGTATCAATGGGAACGACCAGCACCACCAATCCACCTGAGGGAATGAGGCCCGCCATAAGAGAGAGGGGGGCAGTCTTTGCCCAGCCTTTCAGCATATCAAGGAGACGGGTATTCAACTCATCTACACCCCTGCCTGTTTTTGCACTGACCGGCACCCCCTGCCACTCCCGGCAGTTCTTTACCGAAAAAGATTCAGCATCTGATTTATTGAAAACAAGTAAAAATGGAATTTCCCTGGCATCCAACTTCTCCATCAGCCCCCGCTCGGTGGCCCCGACAGCCCCAGCCACAACCACGATGGCAATGTCCGTTTTCTGCAGTACCTCCCGAGAGCGTTTTGTCCGCAAGCGCCCCAGCTCCCCATCATCATCCAGTCCCGCCGTGTCAATAAACACAACCGGGCCAAAGGGGATCAGCTCCATTGCCTTTTCAACCGGGTCCGTTGTAGTACCCGGTGTATCCGATACGATCGACAGGTTCTGAGAAGTAATGGCATTGATTAGAGATGACTTACCGACATTCCGCCGACCTAAAATTGCGATATGTGGCCGATTTGACTTGGGTGTACCTGCCATGTCAGAACCCCAGTTTCAGGATATTTTCCGGGGACAGGAGCTGCCTCAGCTCTTTGTCGGAAAGCAGTCCGGCTTTCACCACATAGTCTGCTACCTTCTCCCCCGCATTCTTCGCTTCCCTGTAAACCGCCCCTGCCTGCTCATAGCCGAACCTGCCTGCCAGAACGTGGGTAACAATTGAATCGCTTCGGGAAGAAAGGGCAAGTTTTTCACTGTTGGCTTCGGTGGTGTTCACACAAAAAACCAGGCGACCGGCCGCCGCCAGCAGAAATGCCAGTGATTCCAGCAACCCGTGGATCATCACAAGACCGAAGGGATTCAGCTCCAGACTCCCCATCGCCGCGGCAGATGTCAACATCTGGTGATTGGCTGACACCCGAAGGGCACATGCGACCACAAATTCCGGAATCACCGGGTTCACCTTCCCCGGCATGATGGATGACCCCGTTTGTACTTCCTCCAAGCGAATTTCACCGAAGCCATGTTCCGGCCCCGATGACATCAGCCGCAAATCCCCCGAAATTTTAGTCAGAGTGGCAGTAAAGGCGGTCAGGATTCCGTGGACTTCCACAAGAACATCCGTGTTCTGGGTCCCGTCCACAAGATTTTCGCAGCGGGCAAGGGGAAATCCCGTAATTTGTTTCAAATTGTTCACAACCTGGAAAATATAATTTCTCGGCGCCAGCACACCGGTTCCAATGGCTGTTCCACCGAGGTTCACTTCACGCAAGCGTTCCACCAGCTTGGAAATCCGCCATCGGTCCCGTGCCACGGCAGAGGCATAGGCAGAAAATTCCCGGCCCAGCGTAATGGGAAATGCCTCCTGAAATTGGGTTCTTCCCGGCTTCACGACCTTTTCAAACTGACGCTCCTTTTGCTGCAGTGCCTCCTGTAAGGACAAAACCGCCTTCTCCAGGCGGTACACCAGCTCAATTGCCGCCACCCGCCCGGCAGTGGGAACCACATCATTGGTGGACTGGTGAAGATTCACATGGTGAATGGGATGAATCTCCCCCTCCTTTTCGACCTGCATACCGGGAAGTTGCATTGCCCGGTTCGCTACCACTTCATTCACCATCATATTCAAAGAAGTGCCGGCTCCGCCCTGATAGGTTGTCACATCAAAGTTGCTGTTCAGTTTTCCATCCAGGCCTTCCAGAATTGCATCCCGGCACGGCCCATAGATGGCATCAGACAGGTATCCCAATTGATAATTTACCTCCAGACACGCCAGCTTCACCTGAAACATGGCATGAATCAGCTCAGGAAATGGCATGCCACGGGAGAGGGGAAAGTTCTTCCGTGCCTGTCTTGTGTGGATTCCGGTCAAATCAACATCCGGTTTTCTGTCAGTTTCCATTCTATCCCCCTACAGGTAGAGGTCCCGCTTCCCTGATTCAATTTCTTTCAGGTTATGGCTCGTTTTCCGGCGGATTTCATCGTCGGGGATTTCTGCCAGCTGGGCACGGATCAATGCTTCTCCGGCAATTTTCGTTTCTGCACTTGCATAGTCTTCAAGATATTCCTTAAACGTCGTCAAAGCGTTGGGCAGGCAATACAGTTGAATCAACCCCGGTTTTGCCAGGTCCATGAAATCCGCTCCGGTCCTCCCCAACCGATAACAGCCGGTGCAAAATGAGGGGATATATCCGTGGCCGGCAATGTCCGCAATGACTTCATCCAGACTGCGGTGATCCCCCAGTGAAAACTGGGCACCGGAATCATCCTCCGAATACCCGCCGGGGTTGGTCCTGGAACCGGCACTGACTTGTGAAATTCCCAGTGAAAACGCCTCGCGCCGCATCTTCGCCGTTTCCCGCGTGCTGAGAATCATACCCGTATACGGCACAGAAACCCGCAAAATCGCAATAATCTTCCGAAAGTCCCGGTCCACCACCGCATGGGGCGGCCTCAGGGAAACGTCCGAGCCCTCAGCCGGTTCAATCCGGGGAATGGAGATGGTGTGGGGTCCCACCCCAAAACGCTCTTCCAGATGATGAACATGCTGAAGCAGTGCCATAATCTCAAACCGGTAATCTGCCAGGCCAAACAATACGCCAACCCCGACATCGTCAATCCCCGCTTCCATTGCCCGGTCCATTGCCGTCAGATGGTTAACATAGTCAGCCTTTGGGCCTGAACGGTGCATTTTCTTGTACGTGTCGTAATGATAGGTCTCCTGAAATAGCTGGTAAGTCCCGATTTTGGCATCTTTCAACCGTCTGAATCCCTCCACTGGAAGGGGTGCAATATTAATGTTAATCCGACGGATTTCTCCATTCCCGATTTTCACATCATAGATGGTCCCAATGGCCCGAATGGAATAGTCCAGCGCGCTTTCTCCCAGCCCCTCTCCGGAAACCAGGAGCACTCGTTTATGCCCCTTTGAAACGAGATTTTCTGTTTCTCTCCGAATTTCGTCCTGGTTCAGGGTTCGCCGACTGATTGCAGTATTGGTTTTTCTGAACGCGCAGTACAGACAGTCGTTCCGACACAGGTTGGAAACATAGAGTGGTGCAAACAGCACCAGCCGCTGCCCGTAGATTTCAGTTTTTATCCGGTTGGCTGCCCGGCAGATCGCATCAATCTGTTCTTCATCTTCTACCATCAGCAGGCGTTCTGTCTCTGCAGCAGAAATCCCCTTCATTTCAAGGGCATGGGAAAGAATCTCCTTTACCTCACTTTCCTCGGGAGGCAGGGTATTTTCCAGAACATGGAAAATCTGCGTATGGTCAATAAAGCCTGTCTTTGGGTCTATCAAAGCCCCTCCAGAAAAAATCGCCCCCTCGGGGTGTAATGGGTGTGCAACAGCTTGTGGGACAAATGCCCCAACGGCTCACCGAGGAACTCCGCATACAACTGATTGATTTCAGGATTCTCGTGGGATTTCCTCAAAACAAGCTGGTGGTCTTCCGAGTAAATTGCCCGTGCCCGGGCGGCACGAATTTCCGGGGACGTCGGGATGGGCTGGCCGCCACCGCCGAGGCAACCCCCGGGGCAAGCCATCACTTCAATAAAATGATACGCCAGCTTGCCTGCCTTCAGCTTTTCCATCAATATCCTGGCGTTGGCAGTTCCATGTGCCACCGCCACCTTTAAGGTCACGCCATCCAGCCACTGGTATTCAGGCAGCGGGTTTTCGATTGTCAATGTCGCGTCCCGGATTCCTTCCATTCCACGAACCGGCATTACGTCAAGGCCTTTAAACGGCACCGGTCGCCCGGTCACAATTTCATACACGCTTCGAATCGCCGCCTCCATCACCCCGCCGGTTGCGCCGAAAATAAGGCCCGCCCCTGAACCAAGGCCCAGGGGATGGTCAAAATCCTCATCCGGCATGTCCTTCAGGTGAATCCCGGCCTCTTTGATCATTACCGCCATTTCCCGTGTGGTCAGGCCAAAATCCACATCCTTATGTCCACTGTCGGACATTTCGGGACGGTTGCACTCGAATTTTTTTGCAACACAGGGCATCAAAGCCACCACCACCATCTTTTCGGGATCAATCCCCACCTTCTTTGCATAATAAGTTTTCAGGATGGCCCCGAACATCTGCTGGGGGCTCTTGCAGCTGGACAGGTGATCCAGATATTCGGGATAATAGTGCTCAATGTACTTCACCCAGCCCGGGGAGCATGAAGTAAACATGGGTACTTTAACGGAAGAATCGCCATCAACCAGGACCTTTTTCAACCGCGTTAACAACTCAGTTCCCTCTTCCATGATGGTCAGGTCAGCCGCGAAATTTGTATCAAACACATTGTCAAACCCCAGTCGCCTGAGTGCGGCATTCAATTTTTTTGTTACCGACGTACCCGGCTCATAGCCAAATTCCTCGCCAATTGCAGCCCGGGGGCTGGGGGCGGTCTGAATAATCACGTGCTTTTCAGGATCGTCGATTGCGTGCCAGAGCAGTTCATTGGGCATATTGGACCGAAGCGCGCCGGTGGGACAG
The DNA here is from genome assembly GCA_003650445.1 of Acidobacteriota bacterium. GTDB lineage: Bacteria > Acidobacteriota > Holophagae > Thermotomaculales > Thermotomaculaceae > UM-FILTER-49-7. The sequence goes on from QMQE01000019.1 coordinate 10,947, forward strand.
CGGTTGATGCACTGGCCGCAGTTGATACAGACCACGTCTGAAATCGGCTTGTCAAACGCTGTTTGAATCAGAACATTGTGACCCCGGTTGGCAGTTTCCAGGGCCGAAACCTGCTGTAGGTCAATGCAGGTACGAATGCAGCGCTTACAGGAAATGCACTTGTTCTGGTCTCTCACAATGGCTGTAGATCGATCAATCTTAAATTTCGGTGTCGTTGTACTGGGATATCGGTAGCGATCCACGCCATATTCCCTTGCAAGCTCCTGAAGCTCGCAGGTTCCGTTTCGAACACAGGTGTAACAGTCCCCATAGTGCTCAGACAGAATCAAGTCAAGGTTTACCCTGCGGGCCCGGCGCACCCTGGGGGAATTGGTACGCACTTTAATCGGCTGGCGGATCGGATAGGCGCAGGCAGCCTGAAGGCCACTCATCCCCTCCACTTCCACCACACAGATTCTGCAAATCCCTGCCACCTCAAGATCCGGATGGTGACAGAGGGTCGGTACCCGCAAGCCTGCGCATTTACATGCCTGCAGAATCGTCGTTCCCCTTTCAACTTCACAGGTAATATCATCAATCTGAACAGGAATCTTTTCACTCATAACTGCCCTCACCGGTATAAAATTTCAGTTTTAAAATTCTCAACAATGGACAAAAACGCATTGGGGGCCGTCTGCCCGAGGCCACATTTCGAAGAATCCTTCATAACATCACAAAGGGCTTCCAGTTCCTTCAGATAGCGAACCGAACACTCTCCTTTTTCCAACATTCTCACCCCTTCCAGCAGGCGGTAATTCCCCTCCCGGCAGGGCGTGCACTGGCCACAGGATTCCTCCACAAAAAATTCCATGAAATTTTTCAAAACATGAAGCATGTCCCGTTGATGGTTAAAGACCATGATGGAACCCCCGGGAGGCAGCCCTTCAAAACAAATGGACTTATCAAAATCTTTTTCAGCTACATTGAGCCCGGAGGCCCCGCCAACCTGAACAGACTTTGCCCCTTCTCCCCCGACTTCAGCCAGCAATTGGTTGACAGTAATGCCCAATTCCAGCTCGTACACCCCCGGATGCTTCACGTCTCCCGAAACGGAAAACAACTTTGTACCAGTGGAAGCCTGTGTTCCATGCTCCTTGAACCATTCTGCTCCTTTTGTCACGATATAGGGAACGTAGCAGAGGGTTTCCACATTGTTTACAACCGTCGGCTTGTCGCGAAATCCCACTTCACTTGGATATGGCGGCTTATTCCGAGGTTCCCCCCGATAGCCGTTCATTGACGAAATCAGCGCAAACTCTTCACCACAAACATAAGCACCCGCCCCGAGGCGAACCTCAACCTCAAATGAAAAATCAGTTTTGTTGATGTTCTGGCCCAGAAACCGCCTGTTTATCATGGATGCGATTGCATCTTCAAGGGATTTCTTCAGATACACGTACTCGCCCCGAAGGTATATAAACCCCTGTCTGGCTCCAATCGCAAACCCGGCGATTGCCATGCCCTCCAGTACCTTTTCAGCCTGCTCCATCAAAAGAAGCCTGTCTTTAAATGTACCGGGCTCTCCCTCATCAGCGTTACAGATAATAAATTTTTCGTCGGATTCCTGCTTCGCCGTTAATTCCCATTTTAGTCCGGTGGGGAAACCGGCACCGCCACGCCCCTTCAGATTTGATGCCTTCACCTCTGCCACAACCTTTCCGGGACCCATCTCCAGGGCTCGGACCAAGCCTGCACCGGTAACAAACTCACCAAAAAGAATTTTTTTCTTCTCATTCTTCATTTCACGCCCCCGTACCCGAACATGTCCTGATACTCGGACAATTTGAAAGAATCCAGAATCTCCACAACCCGTTCCGGCGTCAAACCGCCATACGCTTTGTCATTAATAAGCATTGCCGGGGGATTGTTGCACATCCCGATACAATTGGTATATTCCAGGCTGAACATCCCGTCCTCCGTCGTTTCCCCGAATCGAATGCCCAGTTCCTTTTCCAATACGCGCACAATCTGCTCTTTCCCTGCAATGTCACAACTGATTGTCCGGCAGAGACGGATAACAAATTTCCCCCGTTTCTTCTGCCCAAGGAATGAGTAGAAAGTAATCACACCATGAATTTCCCCGATGGGAACACCTGTGTACCGGCTCACTTCAATAATCGAATTGCTGTCAATATGCCCGAAATAATTGTTAATTTCGACTAATATCGGCAATAACTGGGTCCGGTCCTTTCCATATTTGAGAAGAATTTCCTGCAACTCATTGGTTACCGCTCTTGTTCCTGTGGCCATTTCACTGTCCCTTTCTTTTAATTATTAATGTTCTCAATCTCTTGAATCCCCATCGCACCGATCAGACATCTGCTTAACAACATCGCAACACAGTCACCTGTATTTAAATCGTAAAATACGCGGATCCCTCGGCGTTTGGCTACGATCAACCCGGCGTAAGATAGAATCTGAAGGCTCCTGGATACCTGAGCCTCGGCGGCTCCGATTCTGTCTGCAAGTTCACCCACACACAACGGCCTCGTTGACTTTGCCAGTTCCAGCAACAGATCAACCCGGCATTCGTTGGATAATGCCTTCATTTTCTGTATCAGTTTTTCTTTCATTCTCCCCCACCTATATTGTGAAAGATTACACTTTATAAATTAGCACATCTTTTTTTTCATTCAAGTGATTTGTTTCACTTTTTTTCTTTCGGCTCTATCCCCCTTTCCCTGCCTTTTTATCACTCATCACTCTTTGGGTGAGTAGGAGTAGGAGTAGGAGTAGGGGTAGAAGTAGGGGTAGAAGTAGGGGTAAGAAAAATCAGAGAATTAACCTTTCCATGTCTCTTGATTTACCCATCACCCATCACCCTTCGGGTGAGTAGGAGTAGGGGTAGGAGTAGGGGTAAGAAAAATCAAAGAGTTGGCCATTCCCCGCCTTTTGATTTACTCATCACCCATCACTCATCACCCTTCGGGTGAGTAGGGGTAGGGGTAGGAGTAGGGGTAAGAAAAATCAGAGAATTAACCTTTCCATGTCTCTTGATTTACTCATCACCCATCACCCATCACCCATCACTCTTCGCCCCGTCACCCCATCTTTTTTTGACTTTCCGGAGGGAATTTGCTATGTTCAGTGCTGTTGAAGAATCATTTTTATTCGGGGGAGGCACTATGAAAAAACTTCTGGTATTCATAGGACTTATCACAGTTTCCATGATGATGATGACCGGGTGTTCCGGCGAAAAAACAGTAAAAATCGGCGCGATTTTACCGCTTTCCGGACCTTTGGCATCTATTGGCAAAGACATCAAGTGCGCAATCAATGTCGGCGTTAAGCATCTCAACGCAAATGGCGGCATTCGAAACAAGCCGGTTGAAGTTTTCTTTGAGGATTCTCTAGGCCTGCCGGACAAGGGGAAAGAAGCGTATATCCGGCTGGTAAGAGAAAAGGGTGTCCACATCATCGTAGGTGCTGTTTCCAGTGAAGTCACACTTTCCCTTGCGCCACTGGCCAAGAAATACGAAGTCCCGATTATTTCACCGACATCATCAAGCCCGAAACTTACGAAACAAGGGAATGATTACACTTTTCGGGTCTATCCATCAGACACAATTGAGGCACGACGTATTTCGGACACTATGTTTAATCAGCTGTTCATCAGAAAATTTATCCCCATTGCCATCAAGAATGAATACGGATACGGTATTTCCAATGAAGTTATCCGAATTGCCCGTGGAACCCAGGCTATGAATATCCCGGAAGTCATTCGGTATTCTCCGGATTCAACCTATGAAGACTTTCTGGCTATTGCTGAAAAGGTGAATGCGCTGGACCCGGAAGCCATTTTGATCGCCGGTTACCCGGAAGATTCTGCTCAGCTTCTCAAAGCCCTCCACGAAGTCAAGGCAAAAACGTATATTTTCATTACCTCTTCCGGATCCAGAGAAGACTTCCTGAAATCTACCGGTGAAGCCGCAGTGGATGTAATTTACGCAAAGGCCCCGTTCAACCCGAAAGCCACCGACGAAAAGACACGGAAATTTGTGGGTGATTACGTGGACATCTGTGGCAAAACGCCCGGTGTGTATGCCGCTCACGGATATGACGCAGTTACAATTGCCGGCAAAGCGTTTTCCAAGAGCTCCCGCCCGGATGACATTCTCCGCCGCCTCCAGCAGGTCAAGCAGTTCAAGGGGGTTTCCGGTGATATCACATTCGACCGATACGGTGATGTTGTCCAATACCCGAAAATTTTCCGCGTTCGTGCAATTGAAGACGGCGAACTGAAATGCACTCTGCTCACCGATGAAGACAAAGCCCAGATCAAGGATTCTGTTCTGAAAGTAAAATAGGTTTATACCTTTCAATCAATCAAGGGGCCGGAAATCCGGCCCCTTTTTTCTTCATGAGTGTCGGAGCCATTGCGTATGGCAGCTTCCTGACTTACAATGTGCCGGTGGAGGATTGACTATGTTTCGGATTGAGTTTATGCAGCGGGCACTTAAACTGGCAAAACTGGGCATTGGCCATGTGTCGCCTAATCCTGCAGTCGGATGTGTAATCGTAAAAAACGGCCGGATTATCGGAGAAGGATACCACCGGCAGTTTGCCGGTCCCCACGCAGAAGTCAACGCAATTAGAAACTCAATAGAACCGGTAGCAGACAGTGATGTTTATGTAACATTGGAGCCCTGCTCTCATTACGGCAAAACACCTCCCTGCTCGAATCTGCTCATTGAACAAGGCATAAAGCGCGTTTTTATCGCCATGGAAGACCCGAATCCCCTGGTGAATGGACGCGGAATCAAGAAATTAAAAGAAGCCGGTATTGAGGTCAGTGTCGGACACATGGAAGAGGAAGCCCGTGAATTGAATCGATTTTTCATTCATTTTGTTACCACGGGACGGCCCTATATCATCCTGAAAGCAGCAATAACCCTGGATGGGTTTGTCGCAGATGAGAAGGGAAACAGTAAATGGATCTCCAATACAGATTCCCGCCGGGAGGTTCATCGGCTGAGGAGTCAGGTGGATGCTGTTCTCGTGGGTGCCGGTACAGTAAGAAAGGATAAGCCTGAATTGACAGTCAGGATGCTGAAAGGCAGAAATCCCCGAAAGATTATCCTCTGTAAGTCTGGAAATCTTTCACCGAATCTCGCCGTTTTTACAGAAAAAACCATTCTGGTAACAGGCAAGGATGCCGTACCTGTCATAAAGAAAAGACAATTCTCAAAAATGGGTGTCAGCCTCATGGAGCATAGTGGTCCGGAACTTGCCTCATTACTCAAGTCTTTTGCTACAATGGGCCTGGCATCCATTCTTGTGGAAGGGGGTGCCAAGGTGTTCGGTTCATTTGTTGAACAGGGACTCGTGGATGAATTCCTTATTTATGTGGCGCCGGTTATTTTGGGAAACGGGAAACGGCTGTTTGAAATGCCGCCCCGGACCATGAAAAAGGCAATTCGCCTTTCAGGGCAGGATATCAGGATATGTTTACGGGGATAATAGAAGAAAAGGGCAAAATTCAAACTATCCAAAGACGTGCCGATGGCCTGGAAATTCAGGTTGCATGCCACCATGTTCTGAATGATTTGTCCGTGGACAACAGTATCGCGCTGGATGGTGTCTGCCAGACGGTGATTGATTGTTCCAACGGCCGATTTTCAGTTTTTGCCGCACCTGAAACCCTGAGAAAAACAACACTCAAGAAGTGGAAGACAGGGACAACTGTCAATTTGGAGCGTGCGTTGCGGGCCAATGCCCGCCTTGGCGGGCACCTTGTCCAGGGGCACGTGGATTGCACTGGCATTGTTACCCGAATTATCCGAAAACAGGAAACCTGCCTCATGGATATCCGGCTCCCTCAGAACTGGGCCCATCTCACCGTCACCCACGGGTCTGTCTGCTTAAATGGGGTATCCCTCACTATAGCCCGCAAATCAGGGTTGACCATAACGGTTTCCATCATTCCCTTCACACTGAATGCGACGAATCTCAGCAGCCTGAAGAAGGGCGATTCTGTAAATATTGAAACCGATATCATCGGTAAATACCTGTATCAATTTCAAAAGGAGTCAAAATGATTATTCCCATTGAAGACGCACTGGCCCGGTTTAGGGAAGGTGGTTTTCTGATTGTTGTAGATGACGAGGACAGAGAAAACGAAGGAGATTTTATCATCGCGTCCGATAAGGTCACCCCGGAAACCATCAATTTCATGGCAAAGCATGGCCGGGGCCTTGTTTGTGTGGCCATTACAGCTGAACGTGCCGGAGAATTGGCACTTGAACCCATGGTTCAGAAAAACACGGCACGGCATTCCACCGCTTTCACAGAGAGTGTTGATGCTGTTGTCGGCACTACAACCGGGATTTCGGCCGGTGACCGGGCACGGACCATTGAGGTCATTGTAAATCCGGCAGCGCGTCCGGAAGACCTGTCACGGCCCGGACATATCTTCCCACTGGTCGCAAAAAAAGGCGGCGTCCTGAAACGGGCGGGCCACACGGAAGCATCGGTGGACCTTGCAAGGCTGGCAGGCCTGACCCCTTCGGGAGTACTCTGCGAAATTATGAATGAAGACGGAACAATGGCACGCTTGCCGGAACTGCGTAAGCTGGCAGAAAAAATGGATATTCCTATCGTAACCATTGCCGATCTTATCGCCTATCGCAGCCGGTATGAAAAACTGGTACACCGTGTTGCCACAGTTAATTTCCCCTCCCGCTACGGCCAGTTCAAACTGATGTACTATAGCTGCGATCTCGATGAAAAGGATTATCTTGCCATTGTGAAAGGCGAATTCAATGAAAATGAACCCGCACTTGTACGGATGCACTCGGAGTGCAAAACCGGAGATGTCCTGGGGTCCATGCGCTGTGATTGTGGGGATCAGCTTGCCGCTGCCTTAAAAAAAGTTGGTGATGAGGGCGGTGTCGTGGTTTATCTTCCGCACGAGGGCCGTGGAATCGGGCTCAAGAATAAAATTCTGGCTTACCAGCTTCAGGACCAGGGGCATGATACGGTTGAGGCAAATTGCAAATTGGGGTTCAAACCCGACCTTCGGGACTACGGCGTCGGCGCACAGATATTGCTCGACTTGGGAATCCGAAAAATCCGGCTATTGACTAACAACCCCACAAAGATTATTGCCGCAAAGGGATATGGCTTGTCCGTTGAGGAGCGGATACCGATTGAAATTAAGCCCAATCCTGCAAATCTTCACTATCTGGAAACAAAACGCGATAAAATGGGTCACCAGATCCTGATGGAGGAGTTTAAAAAATGAAAATAATTGAAGGAAAACTCAATGCAAAGGGGCGTTCTTTTGCCATCGTCATCAGCCGGTTCAATGACTTTATCTCTTCAAGGCTGCTGGATGGCGCACTGGATTGCCTGAACCGGCATCACTGTGATACGGAAGATATTACCGTTGTCTGGGTACCTGGGAGTTTTGAAATTCCGTTGACGGCAAAACGACTTTGTGAAAGCGGCGAATATCACGCCGTAATCTGTCTTGGGGCTGTCATTCGGGGGGAAACACCGCACTTCGACTACGTGTCGGCAGAAGTGAGCAAGGGGATTGCATCTGTCTCCCTCACCCGGAACACACCGGTGATTTTCGGCGTTATCACTGCAGACACAGTGGAACAGGCTATTGATCGTGCTGGAAACAAGGCTGGGAATAAGGGTTGGTCCGCCGCCCTCTCCGCCATAGAAATGGCCGATCTGATGGGAAAAATCGAATAGAATATTTCAAATCAAGGCTGCTGCTTCTTCCAGTGGAAAAGCTCAGTGTAATCTGGGATAATGTACAGGTAGATAAATTACAGGAGAATTACATGAAAAAGTTTTTTGGTTTCACTCTGACTGCAGCCCTGGTGGTTGCCTCATTTACAATGTCCGGATGTCAATCTCAGAAAAAAGACGTATATCAGGGGAATGGTAAAGTCGTAGCCAACCTCAATGGGAACAAGATTACTGAAGAAAAGCTCAAGCTCCTGATTCAATCTCTTCCTCCCCAGAGTCAACAGCAATTCCAATCCCAGGATGGGAAAAAGAAACTTCTTGAGCAATTGACAACCCAGACACTTCTGGTACAGGAAGCAAAACGGTTGAATCTTGACCAGGATCCCACTTACCTTGTCCGCCGGGAATTGATGTCAAATGAACTTCTGCTCAACCGGTATTATCAATATGTTGTAGAAAATAACCCCGCATCCGATGATATCCTGAACAAATTCTATCAGACTCACCCGGATGTAATGGCGGGGGAAATCAGCTATTCTGCAAAGCACATCATCGTAACACCGAAAAAGGACATGAAAATATTTAACAGTACAGGGACAGACGCCACTTCGGATGCTGCAGCGTTAAAAGAAATAAAAATGCTTCAGGGCAAGCTCAAAAACGGTGCTGATTTCGCTGAACTGGCAAAAAAATACTCGGAAGGACCATCCGCTCCCAGGGGAGGCGACCTCGGGAGCTTCCAGAAAGGGGCAATGGTTCCTGAATTTGAACAGGCACTGGCAACAATGAAGCCAGGTGAAGTCAGCGGCATCGTCAAAACCCGTTTCGGCTATCATCTGGTAAAACTGGTCAGCAAAACAGATGGGAACCGTAAGCCTTTTGACCAACTCACCAAAAAAGAAAAGGAAAAGTTGAAGGGCAATTTTTACCGCTCTATCCTGGAAAGTACCGTTAACAACTTGAAAAAACAAGCAGCCATCAACATTCAGTTGTAATTGTGCGTAAACTGGCCTTTTTTCTTATACTATCACTTACTCTTTCATGCGGCGGCGGGACCGTGCCTCCGGTTCCGGATAACGTAATTGCCCGCATAGACACACAGGACGTGTTACGTGAAGAATTCGTGCTCTACCTCCAGGCGAATTATGCAGATATTCTTGAAAAAAAGGATGAGGAAATATTGAACCGCCTTCTGGACAATTATCTGGAGCAGCGTGCGCTGCTGAACTATCTGCAGACACAGAATCAGCTTCCCAGCGAAAAGGAAATTGCCGAATACCTTCAATTGACCGGAAAGACTCCCCTGCTCCACACCTATGACCTGCATGAGAAACGCATTCTGGCCCTGAACACATCCCTCATTCTCGCTGAAGAAAAGTTTAAGAATATGGTAGAAACAGAAACCCCGCTGGTAACAATTGAAGAAGCCCATAATTACTACGAGCAGAACATTAACGAATTTCTGAAAGGAGAAAGTTTCTGTTTCATTCGGTTTTCTTCCGGCTACAAAGATTTGTTAAAAGATGCCCGATACTGGCTGGTAAGCAGAAAAAAGAGCCTGGATTTCTTTCGCAAACGGTATCAGGATATTCAAATTGAGGAAAATTGCTTCCAAACCAGTGAAATTCCCGATCCCTTTCTGAAAACCCTGGAAAAATTGAAACCCGGCAGGGTATCACGTATTGTCCAGACCCGGCTGGGAGCATCTGTTTCCTATAATTTGCTGAAAATGAAAGAAAAGGTTCCCCCGAGAAAACTCCCTTTTGAGGAGGTAGAGGACACAATCCGGGAAAAACTCTTCAAACAGCATTTGGCCAGCCTTCTGGCCCGGAAAAAACAGGATTTGCTCCAAAACTCACGAATTATTGTTTACCCGAACCGGATTCTGGTGTTTAATTATAGCGGGAAGTTTCCCGTTTCCCATGGGGAGGAAGAATGACAAAACGCGCATTGATTCTCGTTTTATTAATTGTACTTGCACCGGCTACCCTTGGCCTTTCAAAAGTGGTCGAAAAAATCGCTATAATTGTCAATAATCGGGCAACCACCCTGCTGGACCTGAAAAAGATTTATAATGCCCGGTCCTCAGCACTCTTTCAGAAGTACACCGGGGATGAACTCAAGAAGCAGATTAAGAACTTGAAAAAACAGGTGATCGAAGAAAAACTTGAAGAGCTTCTTCTCCTGGAGAAGGCGAACCAGGAAGGTATCAGCATCACAGATGAACAGATCAACAGCTTCATTCAACAACTAATGAAGGAGAACAACTTCAAAACGGAAGCCCAGCTTGAAAATGCGCTGATGCAATCAACCGGCATGACGTTAGCTGAATTCAAGAAGAACCAGAAAACGCAGAACACAGCCAGAACCGTTATCAATCAACTGGTTGTAAGGAAAATTCAGGTAGATGATTCTGAGCTGCGTGCCTATTACGCCCAGCATCAGAATGATTACGAAACACCGTTCAGCTACTCCCTTCAAGAAATCGTGATGTTCTTCAATGGCCAGAACCGGGATCGTGTACTCGCCACCATGAAAGAATGCCGGGCACGTATTGCCGCCCACAAACTCGGCTTTGCGGAGGCAGTCCAGAAATATTCCGAAGCCGGTTCCAAAGATTACAATGGTGAAATGCAAAACATCAAGAAAGGAGATTTGAACAAGAAACTGGAAAAAGCCGCACTGGCATTGAAACCTCAGGAACTATCCCCTGTGATTGAGATTCCCGGTTCTTTCCATATTGTTCGCCTGACTAAGGTCAACAAGCCACAGCCCCGCCCCTTCGAGGAAGTGAAAGAGGACATCAGGAGGAAAATTCGGGAACCTCAGATTGACGCCGCCATTAAGAAATTTATTGCTGAGCTGAAGGGAAGCTACTATGTGCGGGTGGATGTAAAACCGGAAGACCTGTGAGACTGGACCTGTTTCTGAAGAAAACC
>QMQE01000020.1 GCA_003650445.1 Acidobacteriota bacterium
CTCCCGCCTCAACATTTATAAGATTATAAGTATTGTTTTTATCTTCTAATGCTTCGCTAAAAACTTCAAATGCCCATGCCTCAATAAATGGACCTGCAATTTTATTTACATTCTCCATTGGTATACCCAATTTGAGATTTGTATTGATTATTATCTTGTTTCTTTCACTGTCCATTGCATCTTTCATGATTATATCTATAGAGTTTGTTATAAACTCTGAGCATTCGCCATAATCACTTGTCTCTATTGGTATTTTTAAGTCTAATTCTTCATATTTCATTTAATTTCCTCTGTTCTTCTTATGTATAACAAATTTATTAAGCCGCTGCGGTATAAAGGGAGATTCGCCCGATAGATGCAGTGATTTGTGCCTTGCATGGATCAGTTGTCCTGACAATTTGCCGCATAATCCGGGAATTTGCTCTGATATACGTGTAACGGTATAAGATCCTGTTCCAACTATCCCAATTGAGCGAGCTTCCACGATACCGCCCAAACTCGAACCTCCTTTCTTTTCTTAAATCCAGTTTATTCCTGGATTTGGATGGCGTCAAGGGGGAAAAGTGATTTTTGTACTTCATGTTCTTTGAATTGTGTATGATTTTTTTTGGAAATTGATGTATGCGTTAGCGTCGGGCGTAGGCGGCGGGAAAATCAGGGAATTAACTCTCCCTGTTTTTTTGTCACTCCAAACTCAACAATCAACACTCCGGGCGTCCCGCCCGGCAGTTCTTCATGGCCTGCGAAGCAGCCAGGGCTGGACACTTCAATTAAAAGTATACAATTCCGCAGTTCCAGGACGGGGAGGGAGTGTGCAACTGAGTTGTGCACGCACCAACCTGAGGCCTGGGACGCGACGGATTGGGCCAGATGCGCACCACCTTCGGTGGGATGTTAGATTTTAGATGAAAGGTGTTAGATGACTGAGAAAGAGAACTTCCTGATGGCATAATATGCGCATTCCATTGCGTTCCCTGATTTTCTTGTCACCCGGCATCTAACACCTACCATCCAACATTCGGCGCACCGCGCGCCGCACGGCCCGGAACTTGAGCGTCAATCGAAGAGGAGGGGAGGGCAACACAAACTGGCAATTTGCCCAAGGAACCCGTGCTGCTGACGTCAGGAGGCAGTGCGGGTTCTACCTACAAAGAGACCAATCCCGTTGAAAAGTGACCTGCTCACGACGAGAAGGAGATTTTGACGTCTTCCCTGTCTTCTTCGTCTGCCTTGAACAGTGGGAATTTTTCCAGGCGCATCATGCCGGCAAGGATGGTTTCCGGGAATTGCTGGATAAGGGTGTTGAAGTTGGTAACGGTGAAGTTGTACATTTCCCGCCGGTCGGCGATACTGTTTTCAATTTCGGAGATCCGGCGCTGGAGCATCAGAAAGTTTTCATTGGCCTTCAGGTCAGGATACTTTTCCGACAACGCAAACAGCTGTTTCAGGGCACCGGTAATCATGTTGTTGGCTTCAAGCTTTTCGCCAATTGTGTTGGCGGCAAGATACCGATTTCTTGCCTTGATTACCCGCTCCAGCGTGTCCTTCTCATGGGCGGCGTAGCCTTTGACCACTTCCACCAGTTTTGGCAGTTCGTCATGGCGCTGTTTCAAAAGTACGTCAATGTTGGCAAATGACTGCGGCACCTGATTCTTCAGGTAAATCAACCGGTTGTACATTTTTACCAGCATTACGATGACGATGAAGATGATGAACAGGAAAATTCCAAGTCCAATTAATCCACTCATTTTTACCCTCCAATTATACTGACCATCAAGATCAGAAAGATTACAAAAGTTATAAGCCCCAGTAGAAATGTAGCGGGTACTTTCCATTTTAATGTCTTCAGCAGTTTTTCTTCCGGCTGGTCCGAAACGAGGAAAATGGGAAAATCCTTGCTGTAATCCAGCATTAGGCTGAAGCTCTGACCCTTGTCCATGTAGTGGGCAAGGAACTCTCTTCGAAGTTGGGGCAGGGCAACCTGCCATTCCGATTCATCAATAACACCATTTCCATCGAGATCAAAGCGAAGGAGTTGGTTTTTATCTTTTTTCACCTCTGCGAGGTATTCACCGAAGCGCCGGAGCGGGTTTACCGGGATAGCTGTACCCATCGAGTAAACCATTCGGCCCTCATCCAGATATTCTTCCGTGTAGCGGACATTGTTCATTCCCGAAGTCTGGATGATTCCCATATTGAGGTCCGCGTAGGTATGGTAAAAGCTTTCCCTGGAAGAAATTGAAAAACGTGCGTTCTTCAGGTTCAGCGAAATAATGCCGCTGCCATCGTCGAGGTAACAGTCATCGGCTATTGCCTGACCGATTTCAACCGTTTTCCAGCTGTATCCGTTCCGGGTATGGATTCTTTTTTCTTTAACGTAACGAAAATATACGCTCTTTGTCCCTGAAATCGGGGAAATAAGGGGGTGCGACGCATGTATTCTTCCAGTCACTTCAACAAAGCCGGCACTGACGGAGCGAAGTTTTGATATTGGAATGTCCTGGATCAGGTTTTTCATGTGCAGCAGTTGAAAAAAACGAACGTTCATGCTGAGGGTCAGGACTCCGACGGCCAGTGCAAGGATTTCGACACTTTGCACTCTAAGCCCACCGTAGGCAAAGAAGAGGAAGAATAGCCAGGAAAGGGTTGTGTGATCAATTGTGGACGCACGAAAGCCTTGTAAATATCGGTGAAGATAGAGGTTCAATCCAGTGTATTTGCGGTATTTGTAAGTGGGGACGGGTGGCTTGTCTTCAATTGAGGGTTCTTCCAGAAGATTTTCAGGAAAATCCTGCTTGAGAAAACCGGAATCCAGCATGTGGGACAAAAGTGCTGCGTACCTTGAAAATCCACCGCGCAAGACGCCCTGAAGCTGGCGGTATGAGCTGTCCACGTATAGTTCTTCACCGGATTTGAAGAGATATTCCAGAAACAGTGCCGCATTGTGGGTGCGGGAATAATTCGTGGTGCCGGGTACATTTTCCACAACAACAGATTTTGCCCGGAAGATAAAGGCATGTTCCGGCGATGCGATGGCAAATTGTTCTCCCTTCATGACGCTTCTTGTTATGGAGTCCCGGCTCCATTTCGTATCAGACGCAATGGCAATTGGCTGGTCAAGGGGAATTGACAGTTTCTGTCCCGAATCGGTCTGAAATTCAATCCGGTCCTGTTGGGCGATGAGTTTTTTCGCGTTGTAAACCTGAATCTTGTCCAGATATTCTGTTGAGGTGGAGAGATTGGGAATTTTGTGCAGCGACAGGGCTTCCCCGAGTTTTTTAATAATTTCAGGGTCTGAATGCGCTTTCATGCAGTCAATCCCACTGCCATAAAGGGCATTTCTCAGCGTTGCGATGTCGATTCCCGTTGAGGTTGCAAGTTTTTTGAAATTTTCATCTGAAATCTTCAGTTTTCCGGAATCAATTGTCGGCACAAAGAGAAAATATCCCATCTGCTGTTACCGCCTGATATCAAATTTAGAAATAGTATACCGTAAAATCATTCGGAATCCATCCCTTTGCTCGCCATGGAGCCGTCCTTCTGAAATTACCTGTCCGAACCGAAAAATATTCAAGTTGTTGTGAGCATTCTGACAATGGCCACCAGATTCCATGCGACAAAAGTAGCAATAGCATAGCCGAATATTCCGACCAGGACAGCGGGGGCTATAAGTTTGTCCCATCTTTTGGCCATGGCCATTCCACAGGCCGTTGTGGGACCGCCGAGATTTGCATTGGATGCGATGAGAATCTCCGGCAACGGAATACCCAATAGTTTTCCTCCAATGAGAATGACAGTGAGGTGGATGGAGATGGTACCTGCCGCGAAAAGAAAGAGATAGATGCCGTTTTGTATAATGACGCCGAAATTCGCCGATGCTCCCACCACGGCAAAGAAAAGATACATGAAAAAGATTCCGATTTCCTCAGAACCCCGGATGTTGGTGAAAAAGCGGGGGAAAATCGTTGCCAGTGTCACTGTTACAACGGTAGAAATCAATATGGAAGGGATGTTTCCGATAAATTTGGCGGCAAACATGGATAATCCGGCGATGACAAAGGAGATTGAGAGTGCATAGACAACATCCCGGCCGCCGAAAAGGGTTTCGTCCTGCTTTTCTTCCGAATTCTCGGAAAGATAGGCTTCTTCATTGAATTTGAAGAACTTCTGTGCCATTTTCAGGGTCGGGACAAGAAAGAGAAAAATCAGAGCCACTGCCATGACTACGTTGTCAGCCGCAACGGCGGAGGCAAGCATATCGCCTTTTATTTTCATAATCTCGGATATTGCAACAAAATTGATTGTCCCTCCGACATAGGTTGCAGTAAAGAGGCCAAGTGCTTTCAGTGATTCTTCCCCCCGGTTTATCAGGAAAAACATGGTAAGGGCACCGATAATGGTCCCAATGCCGCCGATGAGAAAGGCAATGAGGGTTTTGCCGGTTTCCCGGAAGATGGCCACAAGGTTGGCTTTAAAAAGAAACATGGGGATGGCAACAGGAACCACCCAGTGGAAAACAAAATCATAAGACGGCGCGGAGCCCGGCACCAGTTTCAGGTTTGCCAGCAGCATCATGGAAAACATGGCAATGACAACGCCGGAGAGTTTTTTGCCCATCTGAGTCCGTTGTTCCACAATGAACGCGAAAGCAGAAACCGCAACAACAATGCTGAACAATACCGGTGTGTTTCCTGCCGCAATCATTTCGATTTGTCCTCCCGGGAAAGCATTTCCACTTTGTCCACAACCCCTACAATGACCGCGTCCACCGGCGCATCTTTATGACGGATGAGCTGAACAGCGGCGTCCCCTTCAATTGTTACCAGAACCCTTTCGCCGATGCCGACACCAATGGTATCGAATGCGGCCAGTTCTTCCCCTGTCAGGGTACCGTCCGGTTCCAGAATGTCCAGTGTCAAAAGGGGATATCCGGATAAGCGACGGTTTTTTTCAGTGGAAATAATCTGGCCGGAAACGGTACAGATTTTCATAAGGCTACCCTGTCTACTTTTGCGATTACAGTATGGTCTGTGGGGACCGGTTGGGGCAGAAAACAGTGCGAGGCCTCGTAGCCCTGCACAAACAACACTTTTTCGCCGGTTCCGACTCCGACGCAGTCCAGGGCGAAGAAAAGCTCACCAATGACCTTGCCGTTTTTGTCAATGGGGCGGCAGGCAAGGATACGTTTCCCATCCAGTGAGGGGTTTTTTGCTGTGGCCCAAAGTTTTCCAACTACCATTGCCAGTTGCACATTCCCTCCGGTTTACAGGATTTCATCTTTCAGCCGCTCATGGGGAGACGGAATGATGACGGATGATACCAGCATTGCCTTGTCATGAACGGCGTCAAGGCCAGCTTCAACGGCTGCCTTGACATCTGCCACATTGCCGGTAAAGGCACAGAATGCTTTCCCGCCGAGGCCCATTGCCATGCGGATTTCAATGAGCCGGACGGAAGCGGCCTTCACAGCGGCATCTGCGGCAAAAATTGAAGAAACAACAGAGAATGTCTCGATTACCCCGAGCGCATCAATGGTACCGACGTCCTTTGTCGCGTAGAGCGCGGGGAAGACATCCTCGTGGACGTTTGGAATAACGAGGTCATCTACCACATAGCGCCCCCCTGCCTCAATTCCATTTCGGATTGCCGCCTGAACCTCGGCGACATTTCCGCTCAGAAAAACAATGTATTTCCCGGGACAGATGCTCTGGGAGGTTACCAGCTTCACCGCTGATGTTTTTAGGGCGGCATCACAGACCTCAAAGCCCTTGGCGATACTGTTCAATTCAATCATGCCGATTGCCATGCTCATGACTCACTTCCTATTGTAATGAATTCTTCTGTTATTTCTAAAACATCTCCGGCTGCAGGCGAATGAACCGGTGTCCCCAGTTCTTCCGTCTTGACGGTCGCGAGAACTTGTCCGGCACGGACCCGGTCCCCGATTTTGACAATCGGGGTGGCTGGAGCGCCGATGTGCTGTTTCATGCGGATTTTATACGGCCCAGGGTAGGGCAGGGTTCCGATAAATTCCGCCTTTACATCAATATCAAGGATATTCAATCTTGCTTTCAGGCGCTTGCTCGGTAGTTTTTTGGCATCATTGAAGGGGTCTGCGGCATGTTCCCGGGCCGGAATGTTGAATTCTTTTAATCTGGCCCTGAAATCGGCGTATACCCGCTTGGGGCTCAACCCGAAGGGGCAGGCGAACATCGAACAGACACCGCACTGGCAGCAGAGGTATGCGGCCTGGGCAACGCTTGAGTTGGCATCCAGCCCGTAGTTCAGTGTGCGCATAATCATGTGGGGTTCAATGTCGTGTCCCAAATTGAACCGGGGGCAGAGAACCGTGCATTCAGTGCATTGGCAGCATGCGGATTTTGAAAACCGGGTAACAGATTGGAAAGAAGCAACTTTTTCATGAACTGCAGGATTTCCTTCTTCCAGGAAAACAAGGGCGCCGGTGGTTTTTGTTACTGTATCTTCAGGGTTTCTAATATGCCCCATCATTACGCCGCCCTCAAGCATCACGGTACCCGGTTCCGGTTCTGCCCGTTTTGCCAATACTGAAAAAGGGGTTCCGATGGGGACAACCGCCACGTAGGGATGTTTTACCCTGCCCACAACAGACACATAACGCTCTGTTACCGGTACGTTGTTTTCAATTGCGTTCCACAGCTGAAAAAAGGTCAGTACGTTGTTTACCACTACGTTGACCTGAATGGGAATCCCGTTTTGCGGTACAATGCGGCCGGTGACGTCATGAACAAGGGATTGTTCATCCCCGGCCGGGTAGTAATCCCCGAGGGTAAAAATTTCAATTCCGCCGCCGGCTTCCTTGATAGCTTTCTCGATTGCCGGGAACAGCTCGTGACGCTTTTCTTTGATAGCAAATACGGCACGTTCGGCGCCAAGATGGGCCTTGGCCAGCAAAATGCCCCTGACGACTCCTTCAATGTGATTTTGAATGACGTAGTAATCGGTGTACAAAAGGGGTTCGCATTCCGCCGCGTTACAAATCAGGGTATCCGGGCTGGACTGCATCTTGACATAGGTGGGAAATCCTGCCCCGCCGGCACCAATAATTCCGGCGTTTCGAATTGTTTCCACAAAACTCATTGGCCGTCTCCGGGCTTGTCCTCAATGACAAAGCTGTCCACAATGCCAATAATGGCGGAATCCACAGGGCAGTCCTTCATTCCGAATGCCATCCGGGCAGAACTTCCCTGAACCACCAGCACCTGCTCATGAAATCCTGCACTGACAGTATCCACCGCTACGAGATAGTCTTTTTTCGCTTTCATATTTTCGTCCAGGGGCCTTACAATCAACAATTTCCGGCCCTCTAACTTCGGGTCTTTCCGGGTCGCCACCACTGTTCCGATAATTTTCCCAACAAACATAAAATTGCCTCACCTTCAGCAGAATCAAGCCACATTATACCGCAAAGGGGAGCAGAGTGGAAATAGCAAGTGCCGTGAAATCAGGAAACGCTGAGAGGTAAAAAGAGGAATTAAGGGGTCAATAAACACCTGGTTCACTTTCCGGCTGTGTTTTCCATCTTTTGTGAAACCAGAGATATTGTTCCGGGTGCTGGCGAATGGCTTCTTCTATTCTGTCCGTGTACATTCTCACAATCTTTTCCACATCCCCTTTTTCGTTCAGTTCCTGGTCTGATTTCAGTTCTTCGAGTTCCATATGGTACATATGATCTTTTTCATTATAGATATTACAGAAAAAAAGGAGAGGCTTTTTCATTTTGACTGCGAGTTTGGCCGGGAGATCCACGGCAATTGCCGGTTTGGAGAAAAAATTAACAAAAATTCCTTTTTTGGCTGTGGTGTTCTGGTCAGCCAGGAAAGCAATAAATTTATTTTGTTTAAGGGTGGAAATCAATGGCCTCATGGAGTCCCTGTGGTAAATAGGAGCCATTTTACATGTTGTTCTGATCTTATGCATAAAATTATGAACCCAGTCATTTTTTTGTCGGTAAGCAAGAACCGAAAGCTTAATTCCCATGGATGAAATCATGGCTCCGGCTAATTCCCAATTTCCCAGGTGGCAGGAAACTATTATGGCACCGGTATCCCTGTGCTGTTCAAGTAATTCCCGGCCCTTATCAATAACGAGGATTGAATCCAGCTTATTGTCGCAAAAGTAGGAAGAAAGTTTCAAAAACTCAAAAAGGACTGAAGCAATGGATTGGAAACAGCGTTTTCCGATGGATTTCTTCCAGTGCAAATCCTTGTCCGGGAATGCGATATTGAGGTTTTTCAGTATAATCTTTCTGCGAAAGTGAGCATGCCAGAGTACACTTCCCAGTATTTTGCCTTTTCTGATCGCTTTTGCAGACGTTTTTCTTATTTTCGACATTGTTTATACCTTGCAAAATGAACTAACATGGACAGTGGGAATAATATCATATTGTACGTTTGGTTCAATAACAGAACGGGATTCAGCCGGAAAAACCGAACGAAATCGTAAAAGGGGATTCCATTTATAAGAATCTGAAGTCTTAACTGCTGAAGGGAAAACAGAAGCTTAAAATAAAGGGGACATGAATCCCCTTTATCCTGACTGACGTAAAAACAGTTTGAGAAAGAATTACTTTCAGATAAATCTTTTTTACTACTTGGAGGTACCGATGGGCAATGTGCCTTCCAGGCCCTTGTGGGGACGCGGAATGACGTGTACGGATACCAGTTCACCCACCCGTCTTGCTGCAGCCGCACCGGCATCTGTGGCGGCTTTGACAGCTGCAACATCTCCCCGGACAACGATGGTGCAGTAGCCACCGCCCACTTTCTCATAACTGACCAGTGTGACGTTGGCTGCTTTTACCGCGGCATCGCCGGCTTCAATCAATGCGACCAGACCTTTTGTTTCAATCATTCCAATGGCATCGCCCATGTGTTATCCTCCCACTTCATTTAAGATTTCCTGAATCAGGTTTACCAACTCATTTCTGGAAAACCGGTAAAGCGTTATCTGCCCGTCCCGGCTGCACACCGTTGGGTCGCCCGTATCAATTCCGAATTTTTCCCTCAGTGCCATGAGTTTGTCCACTTCATCACAGGGCAGAGGCTTCGGACTTCCCAGGGTGTTGGCTACAAAAGAGATTTTAGCATACTGTTCCACCTGTTCCATTAAAAAATAGGCGTTTTCAAGGGTTTTACCCACCGTCATGGCCCCATGATTGGCCAGAAGGAGGGCATCATAGCTCATAAAGCCCCCCAGAGCCTCAGGTAGTTCCTTTGTTGAAGGGGTCCCATAGGGCACCAATGGGACTGCACCCAGCATCAGCACGGTTTCGGCGGTGAGGCTCTGATCCAGCCCCATTCCGGCGCAGGCAAAACCGGTTGCTGTGGGCGGGTGAGCATGAACAACAGCCTGGACATCATTCCGTTCCCGGTAGATTTTCAGATGAAGGGCAGTTTCCGAGGATGGGACTCCGTTTCCGGAAATCTTTTCTCCGATACTGTTGATTTCGATAACGTCGTCTTCTTTAAGGAATCCCTTGCACACACCGGAGGGTGTTATGAGGATGCTGTCCCCGCTGCGGGTCGAAATGTTCCCCTCGTAACCGGCTACCAGCCCTTTTGAATAGAGACGCCGTCCGATTTCCACAATTTCGGCTTTCTTGCTCATTTGTCATTTCCCTTTCTTGCACAGTCATCGGAGCAGTATTCAAGGTTTTTGGACTTTTTCCCGGTTCCAGCGGGGAAGTAGACGCCACAGGCCGGGCATTGTTTCATTTCGCCTTTGTTGATTCTTCCAGGTTCTCGGGAGCGACTTGTCGAGGCCCGGGTGTCTTCGTTGTCGGTGAGTGGTTGAAATATCTGCGCAAGAAAACGACGTAACTTGCTGTAAAAAAAATAGAATATACCAAATACAATTGCTGTAAAAAGGAGAAATCTCATGAATTCATTTCCTTTAATCGTTCAAGAAATTCGATGTCTACCAGGACCTCTCTTGCTTTGCCCCCCTGCTGAGCCGGTGGACCTACAATTTCATCCTGTTCCATCATGTCAATATACCGCGCTGCCTTGTTATAGCCAATGGACATTTTTCGCTGAAGATAGGAGATAGACGCCTGTCCGGTAGCAATGATGAGTTTTACCGCCTGTATGTATTGGGGGTCACTGCTGGAAAGCGTGCTGCCATCACCGATTTCAAATCCGCTTTCTCCATCCTCATCATCTGCCCCATAGGATTTAATTTCGTTCATATAAACCGGTTTTCCATAGGATTTGAGATAGGAAACCAGCCCGTTGACTTCTTTTTCACTGACCATGGGAGAATGAATCCGTACCAGATTCGATGTTCCCGGTGGCAGGAAGAGCATATCTCCCCGGCCGAGAAGTTGTTCTGCACCCACCTGATCCAGCACAATTCTTGAGTCAATCATTTGTGCAACCCGGTAGCAGATTCTGGAGGTCAGGTTGGACTTGATGACACCGGTGATGATATCCCGGCTGGGCCGCTGGGTTGCCACAATGAGATGAATGCCAACTGCCCGGGCCTTCTGTGCGAGCCGGGCGATGCTTTCTTCCACCTGTGCACGGGCGGTCATGATGAGGTCTGCCATTTCGTCGATTACAATGACGATGTAAGGCAAGGGTTCATGTTTTTCGTCATCAACAAATTCTGCCTGCACAACCGCGTTATATTTGGCAAGGCTTCTGACCTTTACGTCTTTCAGCAACAGGTAGCGTCTCTCCATCTCGCTGACAGCCCAGGAGAGGGCGGAGGCCGCTTCTTTGGGGTCTGTAATTACATCGGTAAGCAAATGGGGGATGTTACTGTAAACCCCCAATTCCACCATTTTGGGATCAACCATAATCACTTTGACCATCTCCGGTGTGTTCCGGATCAACAATGAACAAAGAATGGCATTAAGCCCCACGCTTTTACCCGAGCCAGTCTGTCCTGCCACGAGAAGGTGAGGCATCTTATCAAGGGAGGTTACAATGGGGTCACCGGTAATTGTTTTTCCCAGAACAACAGTAAGCGGAGATGCTGCAGATAAATAGGTACTGGTATCCAGTATTTCTTTCAATACGATAAGCCGTCTGTTTTCGTTGGGAACTTCAATTCCGATGGTCGGTTTTTTGGGAGTTCGGTCAATTCGTATGGATTCTGCGCTCAATGCGATGCTCAGGTCCTGTGCCAGCGACAACACCTTGTTATACTTGATTCCGGGGTCCATCTTGAATTCATAGGTGGTGACGATGGGGCCGGGGTGGATATTGACGATCTGGCCGGTTACTTTGAATTCTCCCAGTTTTTTCACCAGAAGATTTGCTTTCCTGGACAGGTCATGGCGGTCAATACTGTTATCCGGGTCGGGATTGGTGAACAACTCCCGCCAGGGGGGATTGTATGGCTTACCGGATTTGGGGAGCAGTCCGGTATGGACGGCAATATCCAGGGGGTTGTTCCGGTCGTTGGTATCCTGGGGAACCGGTTGGCTGATTGGAGGAAGTTCCTTACTTTTTATTTTTTGCCGAATCTTTTCCCGATGTCTCTTTTCTGTATCAATCTGGCGAATGACCGCCTTTTTCTTTTTCACCATTTTCAACTCGCGTCCAATTCTCTTAAAAACCGCAGAAAAGGCTCGTGCTGCATCCAGGAATGCTTTGGCCACAGCTGCAATAATGACGGAAATGCCCAATCTTGTCGCGAGCATAAAAAACGCAATCAACAGAAAAAGAAGCAGAATCAGAGTGCCCCAGGTATTCAGGGCAGGAAGCATCCAGCCCTTGATATTGTTGCCGATAATGCCACCTGCACTGACATAATCAAGTGGAGCCACCGAAGCAATCAGAACAAAATCAGAGAGGACGACTGCAAAAAGAACAGAAATCACAACAGTTTCCAGCAGAAAAAACGGAAGTTGCAACAGAATGGGGCCAAATGTCTTTTTCTGGAGCAGTACCATGGCTGTAATCAGGGAAAAAACAGGGAAAAGATAGGATGCGTAACCGAAGAGTTGCAGGAGAATGGCCGAAAGCTGGGCGCCGAAGTTTCCCATCAGGTTTGTTGAACGGATTCTGGATACGGTAACACTGTTGAGGAAAGTCGGATCCTTCGGGCTGAAAGAAATCAGTGCCAGGAAAACAATAATGCCTGCACACACAAATGCCAGCCCCGTGAATTCAATTGCCAGCGAACTCGATTGTTTCCCGTTTTTCCCTTTAACTGCCATTTCCCACATAGTTTACCAGAATGCTGACGGGAGGGAAAGGGGACAGCGGTGCAATGCGCAGGGAGCCAGTGCAAGTGAAAGTGAAAGTACGAGTAAGAGCGAAAAAAAGAGTTGGCCATTTCCCGGCTTCTGCCCTTCCTTCCATACATTCACTCGCACCAGCACCTGCATTCTGCAGGCCATTGGTCAGCTCCCCTCGCTTTTCCCTTGCAACGGGGGGGCGTTTAGAGTAAACTCCATGTACATGAAGGTAAATGCAATCATACCCGCACGATATGAATCCTCGAGGCTTGCAGGAAAGCCGCTGTTAAAAATTAAAGATAAGACTATCATAGAGATGGTTTATGAACGGACGTGTTCGTCTTCGCTGCTGGATGATGTTGTTGTGGCGACGGATGACCGTCGAATTTTCGACCATGTGCTTTCCTTCGGTGGAAAGGTGGTGATGACGTCCAGTGAACACCGCTCCGGTACGGACCGGATTGCAGAGGTGGCAAAGGGACTGGATGCGGATGTGATTGTAAATGTTCAGGGGGATGAACCGCTGATTACCAATAAGGTGATCAATGCGCTGATCCGGCCGTTTCGGGATGATCCGGAGCTGAAAATGTCTACGGTGATGGCGCGGATTGCGGATAAGCGGGAGCTTTTTAACCCCAATGTGGTAAAAGTTGTGTGTGACCGGGCGGGGGATGCTATTTATTTTTCCCGAAGCCCGATTCCATTTCGAAAGAGCCCTGAGATGGCCCTTGAGTTTGAGGTGAAGAACGAAGAGATGGGCCACTGGTTCAAGCATGTGGGGATTTATGGGTATAAACGCGACTTCCTTCTGGCGTTTTCGCAGATGGATGAAGGTATGCTGGAAAGTATTGAAGGCTTGGAGCAATTACGTGCATTGGAAAATGGCGTCCGGATTCACGTCGAGGAGACGAATTATTCCGGGATTGGTATTGACACGAATGAAGATTATCTTCAATTGAAAGAGTTACTGGGAGATATGGAATGACGAAGTTTATTTTTGTGACGGGAGGGGTTCTTTCGTCGCTGGGCAAGGGAATTGCCGCTGCATCCATCGGCGCATTGCTGGAGGACCGGGGCTACAAGGTGACACTCCAGAAGTTTGATCCTTACCTCAATGTGGATCCGGGAACCATGAGTCCGTTTCAGCACGGTGAGGTATATGTGGCGGATGATGGTACAGAAACAGATCTGGACCTTGGCCATTATGAGAGGTTTACATCCTCGCGTTCGACGAAGTTCCACAATCAGACAGCGGGGAAGATTTACAATTCAGTACTGACAAAAGAACGCCGGGGGGATTATCTCGGGAAGACGGTGCAGGTGATTCCCCATGTAACGGATGAGATAAAGCACAGTATTAAGAAAATTGCGGATGATGTGGATGTTTTGATTGCTGAAATCGGCGGCACGGTGGGTGACATTGAATCCCTGCCGTTTCTCGAGGCAATCCGCCAGTTCGGACTGGAGCATCCCCGGGATGAGGTTCTGTATATCCACCTGACTTATGTTCCATACATCAAAGCGGCTGGAGAGTTGAAGAGCAAACCTACCCAGCACAGTGTCAAGCAGTTGCGGGAGATTGGAATTCAGCCGGATATTATTTTGTGCAGGACGGAACGGGAACTTCCGGATAGTATCAAGGATAAGATCGCACTTTTCTGTAATGTGAGAAAAGAAGCGGTTTTTGAGGCAAGGGATGTTTCAAATATCTATTTTGTTCCCATTATGTTTGAACAGCAGCGCTTAGACGATGCAATCTGCCGACATCTCTCTTTGCGCAAGCAGGGCAGGGGGCTGAAAAAATGGAAAGAGCTGCGGACAAAAATCGAGAATCCATCCGATGAAGTGGAAATCGGAATTGTGGGGAAGTATGTAGAATATGCGGATTCCTATAAGTCACTGAACGAGGCACTGGCCCATGCGGGTTTTGCCAACGGGCTCAATGTGAAGCTCCGCTGGTTCGATTCCTCCATGTTTGAGAAGGATGGATCCAGTCTGGCCTTGCTGAAGGAAGTGGACGGTGTCCTGATTCCCGGGGGCTTCGGGGGACGTGGGATTGAAGGAATGCTGCTGGCAATCGAGTATGCCAGAGAGAACAAAATCCCGTTTTTCGGTATTTGCCTCGGTATGCAGCTGGCAACAGTTGAGTTTGCCCGAAACGTGGCCGGGCTGGTTGATGCCAATTCAACTGAATTTGACGAAAATCCGCCTCATCGCATCATCTATAAGTTGAGAGAGTTGCTGGATGTGGAAGAAATGGGAGGGAATATGCGCCTTGGTGCCTATGCTTGTACCATTCAGAATAAAGACTCTTTTGCTTTTAAAGCTTATCGGGAGAAGGAAATTCAGGAACGCCATCGCCATCGCTATGAGTTCAATATGGCGTACAGGAAACAGCTTGAAGAGGCGGGATTGAAGTTTACGGGGATTTCGCCGGATGGGAAATTTGTGGAGATTGTTGAACTTTCGGACCATCCCTGGTATCTTGGCTGCCAGTTTCACCCTGAGTTCAAATCAAAGCCATTGAAGCCTCAACCGCTCTTTGTGGATTTTATTAAAGCATCTTACAAACATAGAACGGAGAAGGGCAAATGAGTGATGACACCCAGAAGCTCTACAACCGGATTGCAGAGGGAGAGCGTAGCTTTTTTCTGGTTTCAGGCCCCTGTGTAATTGAAACAGAAGATATCGTTTTCAGCATTGCTTCAAGACTGAAGAGCATTACAGAGGTGCTGGAAATCCCTTTCATTTTCAAGGCATCCTTTGATAAAGCAAATCGTTCATCTATTGAAAGTTATCGTGGGCCCGGACTGGGAAAGGGGCTGGATATTCTTCGGCGGGTGAAAGAGGAGCTTGGTGTACCGATTTTGACAGACTTTCACCTGCCATCTCAGGCGGAAATGGTTTCCGGAGTGGCGGATATTCTCCAGATTCCCGCTTTTTTGTGCCGCCAGACCGATATGCTTGTTGCTGCCGGCGAGACGGGAAAAATTGTGAACGTAAAAAAGGGCCAGTTTCTGGCGCCATGGGATATGAAAAATGCTGTGCAGAAGATTGAGTCCACTGGAAACCGGAAGATAGTCCTGACGGAACGGGGCTCTTCTTTTGGATATAATAATCTTGTAGTGGATTTTAAGTCTTTCCCGGTGATGTCCGCTTTCGGGTATCCCGTTTTATTTGATGCGACACATTCCGTGCAATTGCCCGGTGGCCTGGGAAATGCAACCGGAGGGCAGAGGGAATTCATTCCAGCCCTTGCAAAGGCAGCTGCCGGCCTTGGTGTTTCAGGTTTTTTCTTTGAAGTGCATGAGCATCCGGAGGAAGCCCTGTCGGATGGGCCAAACCTTTATCCATTGGATCAATTCTCAAACCTGCTTCGTAAACTTTTGAGTATCTGGAGGGCGGGAGCCGATGTCGAAACCGATTGAAATTGCCAGGGAGGTGCTGGAGCTTGAATCGAAAGCGATTGCGGACCAGATTTCCCTTCTTGGTGATGATTTTAATCATGCGATTGAGATTCTGAAAAATACAAAAGGCCGTGTCATTATCACAGGAATGGGAAAATCCGGCCTGATTTGCAGGAAAATTGCTGCCACCATGGCATCAACAGGTACTCCTTCCTTTTTTGTGCATCCAGCCGAAGCGATCCACGGAGACCTTGGCATGATTGTCGAGGGAGATTCTGTCATTGCGGTTTCCAACTCCGGAGAAACGGAGGAAATTGTCCGATTGATTGAATTTATCCGCAGAATCGGGGTGCCAATTGTGGCGATGACTGCGGATCGGAAATCTACTCTGGGAACCCATAGTGATGTGACATTGGAACTGAAAATTGAAAAAGAGGCATGCCCGCTTGGCCTTGCCCCCACTTCTTCCACGACAGCCACGTTGGCCTTAGGGGATGCGATTGCGATGGTATTGCTCGAAGTGAAAGCGTTTACACCTGAAGATTTTGCCGCACGCCATCCAGGCGGCAAATTAGGGAAAAAGCTTTTGTTGGTAGAGGCCTTGATGCACAAAGACACGGAACTCCCCGTAGTATCACCGGATGACGCAATGCAGGACGTGATTTATATCATGTCCAGTAAACGGCTGGGAATAGCCCTGGTTGTGGAAAAAAAGAAGCTTCTCGGAGTAATTTCTGATGGAGATTTGAGAAGGCTGCTTGAGGAAAATGGGGCCGGCTTACTGGAGCAACCGGCAAAAAAATGTATGGTTCAGAACCCAAAGCGTATCGCTCCGGGAAAACTGGGAGTGGAAGCTCTGCACAAGATGGAAAAATACCGCATTACATCCCTTGCGGTAGTAAATGGAGACGATGAACTGCTTGGGCTGATTCATCTGCATGACTTATGGAAAACGAAACTGTTTTAAAGGCAAAAAAAATTACCCTTCTCATCTCAGATGTGGACGGGATACTGACCGACGGGAAACTCTATTATGGCCCCGGAATGCAGGGCCACATGAAAGCATTTCATGTTCGGGATGGATTGGCTGTCAAAATGGCGCAGCTTATCGGAATCCGTGTTGCGTTTGTTTCGGCGAAAGAATCAAGCGTCCTTCGCAGGCGGGGGGAAGAACTGGGCGTTGATTTCTGCTTAGACGGTGTGAAGGATAAAATGGCCTGTGCACGGGAAATCTGTGATACATTGCATGTGTCCTGGGACGAAACAGCCGCTTTGGGCGATGACCTTGTGGATCTGCCGATACTACGGAAAGCCGGGTTATCTGTTACCGTCCCGGAGGCACCGGAGGATATCCGGGCTTGTTGCGATATAATTACCGCTCAGCCCGGAGGGAAGGGGGCGTTCAGGGAACTCGTAGAGTTTCTGATCCGTTCCCGTGGAAGCTGGGAAGAAACCTTGGCCCATTTTGGAGGAATGCATGAAGTACGTTAAGATGACATTCTGGACGGTTCTCTTTATCGTGTTATTTGTTTTATTCACCCTTAATGTCTATCAAAGTGTTGATTTCAGATATTTTTATGGAAATAAGGATGTATTCAAAGAAATCCCTCTTTTTGTGGTTATTTTCTTTTCAATGGCGGTGGGATTTTTCCTGGGTTTATTGGTTATTCTCGGAGAAATTGTGCAATTGAAAAAAGACTGCCGTGGAAAAGATGCTGAACTTGCCACGCTGAAAAAGGAACTGGATACACATCGGAATGTTGCTGTGAAAGAGTTTATTGACTCAGAATCCAACGGAGGAAACGGAGCATCCTGAAATGCCGTATGTTATTTTTTTTACTGTCGTTCTTATTGGAATTTTGATTGGTTTGATGCTACGGGGGAAAACTGCGCAGCAAACAGACAAGCGTGAGTCAGACAGTTTTTATATGAAGTCTGTTCGGATCATTGATTCTCTCCAGTCGGGTGAAGGGGCCGGTGTGGAAAATCTTCTGGCTGCCATTATGGAAGAAGACTCCGAAAAAAAGGAAATTTACGTCATTTTTGGCAATGTTCTCCGTGAAAAGGGCTATATTGCTGAGGCTATCAAGGTGCACAAATCCGTTTTGCACCGGCCAAACCTTCAGGACAAGTTCAAAGGATGGGCACTGGCATCTCTCGCCGAAGATTTTCGCCTTGCCGGCATGCTGGAACGCGCAGTTCGAACCTATCGGGATGCATTCAACCTCAATCCCGGGGATGCCAGCCTGCTGAAACGGTACGCGCACCTTTGCAAACAGGTAAGCGATTATGAAAAATTGCTGAGCCTGATGGATGTAATGGCAAAAAGTAAAGTTCTGAACGATGAAAAATACAGAATGGAAGTTGCTTTTGTTTACAATGAATTGGGTGAACAGGCAATGAAAAATAGAGAGTTCGGCAAGGCTGAGACAAATTTCAGGAAATCTTTAAAGTTGAATTCAAAGGTGTATCCCGCATACTTAAACCTGGCCCGGCTCTCCGTGGAAAAAGGCGAAAAACCAAATATTGCTCAGAAGCACCTTGAGGAACTTTTCCGCCAGGTTCCTGACAAAGCCTTTCTCGGGATGGACCTTTATCTTCAGATTTCTCCGCATCAGTTTGAAGAATTGTGCCATTCGCTGTTGAATCGTAATGCGGATGACTGGCGTACGCGGCTTCACCTTTCCCGTTATTTTGTTCAGCAGGACAGGCCTGATGCGGCATTCCCCGAACTGATTGAAGCAATGAAAAGTATGCCTCATGTGCTGCTGATTCATCAGGAAATATGGAAGTTCCTCATGCAATACCCAAAACGGCGCGATGATCTGAAACAATACGCAATACAGACAGACAGGATTATGGTGTTCAATGCACCGTTTATGTGCGTGGATTGTCGATACAAGTCATCTGAATTCTTATGGAAATGCCCATCCTGCTTTGGATGGAATACTTTTGTCGAATCGAAGATCTAATATTTTTATCTGGAGGAGAAATAATGGAGAAAAGACACGCAGTTGTCACCGCTACAGGCAGTTACTTCCCACCGAAAGTTGTTCCCAACAGTTTTTTTGAGAGTTACCTCGAAACCTCTGATGAGTGGATTAAGACCCGTACCGGCATCAGTGAACGGCATTATGTTGAGAAGGGTGTTGCCTCATCTGACCTGGCTCTGGAAGCGTGCAGAAAGCTCCTGAAAAAGCGAGGTATCGGCCCTGAAGAAATTGATGCAATTGTGTTTGGAACCGTGACACCGGATATGATGTACCCGTCCAGCGCATGCCTCCTGCAGGATAAGCTGGGTGCGAAAAACGCGTATGGGTTTGATGTATCCGCCGGATGCTGTGGTTTCGTCTTTTCTTATACAACCGGTGTTATGCTTGTGGAGAGTTGCCGTTACGACAAAGTGCTGGTAGTTGGTGCCGATGTCTGCACTTCTTTCCTTGACATGAATGATCGCAATACCTGCGTTCTGTTTGGAGATGGAGCAGGTGCGGTCCTTCTTGAGCCGGCAGGGCCTGAAGAGGGCATGCTGGATACAATCCAGCATGTGGACGGGAGCGGTGGAAAATACCTGTACATGGCCGGAGGCGGCTCTCTGAACCCCACTTCAGCCGAAACAGTGGCAAAAAACCTTCATACTGTCCACCAGGAGGGCCGTGAGGTGTTCAAACACGCTGTCACAAAAATGGCTGATGTCGCAGTTGAAGTTGTGGAAAAAAATGGTTTTACTCTTGAGGATGTTGACCTTTTTGTTCCCCATCAGGCCAATATCCGAATTATTGAGTCTGTTGCGAAGCGGATGAAACTGCCAAAAGAGAAGGTAATGATCAACATAGACAAATTCGGGAATACAACTGCCGCGACCATCCCCTCCTGTCTGGATCAGGCTGTAGAGACAGGGCGTCTCAAAAAGGGGGACCTGGTTGTCATCGCGTCTTTTGGCGCTGGATTTACATGGGGAAGTGCACTGATTCGCTGGTAATCAACCAAACTGACTGTTTCGAGTTTGATGGCACAAGGAGACTGATACGGGAAGAATACGTGTATCCGGCGGGGAATTCAGGGGTCGTTGGCTGAAAGTGCCAGCGGGCCTTGAAATCAGGCCCACAATGGACAAGACGAGACAGGCTGTTTTCAATATCCTCCAAAATGAAATCCGGGGGGCATTATTTCTCGACCTCTGCTGTGGAACCGGAATAATGGGTATTGAGGCATTGAGCCGGGGTGCGGACCGGGTATTGTTCGTGGATAAAAGCCGGAAATCCCGTGATCTTGTTGAGCGAAACCTGGAATCTCTACCGATCTCTGGCAGTACTCGGATTACGGATAGCGATGTTCTTCGATTTCTTTCCTCTTTTAACGAGACGCCGATATCCGGACGGTTGATTATGTATTTTGACCCGCCGTATGAGGAAAAAAAGTTGTATCACCAGGTGATTTTAAAGGTGGACAGGATGAACCTGGAAAACCTTCTCTTTTTCGTTGAGCATGGTGACCCCCTTAATATTTCAGAAGAGCTTCTTCATCTTTGTTTATGGAAAGAGAAGCGATATGGGAGTAAGTGGATATCCGCGTTTACAACAATTCCTGATTTCTGGTAAGATATAGGTGAAATGAAACAAGACACGTCACCTCAATTTCAAAAACTGTACTTGAGGGTGCTCCTCAATGATTTTCTCGTAAATCTTGTAGCCGGAATGTTTGCGGTTCTGGTTCTTTTCTACCTGGATTCAATTCAACTTGATAATCTTACACGCTTTCTGATGCGGGGAGTTTTTCTCCTTATTCCATTGTATTTCTTTCATATAATCTTTATTTACCACGCCATGAAGAAATCCTGGATGCCACATACCCAACTTTTGGAACTGGATACCCGAACCAGAAGTCTTCAATTGAAATATCTTCTTCAGGTTAATTCCAGAGGCACGTGCATCATTCTGCTGCTATGGGGAGTCGCCGGTGCCTATGCTTACTACTTCAGCCTCACTGGTCCAGGGGGTTCAGAATTAATGGGCATTATGGCAATGGTCACTTTTCTTGGTATGGCACCGATGGCGTGGCTGGTTGATTCCATTGTTGTCCGCCGGTTATTGATA
This sequence comes from Acidobacteriota bacterium, assembly GCA_003650445.1. Lineage (GTDB taxonomy): Bacteria > Acidobacteriota > Holophagae > Thermotomaculales > Thermotomaculaceae > UM-FILTER-49-7. The sequence goes on from QMQE01000020.1 coordinate 20,733, forward strand.
TCCACAATACGCCGCTATCTTTCCACCTTTGAAGAAAATTCCCTTCATGGGTTGAATTTTTACAGGATGTCCAGCATAAATAAGAGTGCCTTAGCGGTCTTTTACCTCTTCATCCTGGCCATATATTTCACCCTGATTGGCAGCATTAATTCCAGTAATGCAATGATTCGGAAGGAACTGAGGAGATTCGGGAATGCCCAGTTGGAACAGATTTTGTCGAGAATTCAGGCGGAACCCGGAGAGTTAATGCATCCTGACCGCGCCAGGAAAATAATTGAGGAAACCCCGTCCATTCTGGGTTCCGAAATTATCCTGATTCCGATTGGCAAAAAAGGGGGAATGCAATCTGGTTTGATTAAAAAGGGAAAGCAGCATAAGCAACACCTTGTTGTGAAAAAAAAATTGCCGGGAGTTGGGGAAATCGCATTCATAATAAATAACGAAAAACTTCGATCAGAGATCATTTCAGGAATTATCGGGAGAAGTGTTTTTGTCCTGTTCATCATGCTGCTGAGCATAGGTGTGATCGTCATTGTCCAGATGAATCAGGAATTCAAGGGTACAATCTCCATCATTAATCGGATTACAGACGAAATGGCATCGGGAAATCTCGGAGAGGCGGAACGCTTGTACGCAACAGACGAATTCTGGGGACTGTACCAGAAACTCCTCATTATAAAAAACAATGCCGGGAAAGTAATTGGAGATATCAGAGGCCACGCAAGGCTCCTGAATGAAAATATCCGGGTTGTGGAA
>QMQE01000021.1 GCA_003650445.1 Acidobacteriota bacterium
AAAATGGAGTGTAGTGGAAAACGGGGTAGACCCGAAACTTTTTCGTTTAGATGATTCTATTTCCGGCAGGGAAGGGGTGCTCTGTGTCGCCCGTGTGGAAGGGCTGAAAAATCAATTGAATCTGGTTTTGGCAATGAAAGGACTTCCGTGGACATTAACTTTGATCGGGGCGGTTGCTCCGAATCACAGTTCTTACTTGTCCAGGGTGTTAAAGGAATCCGGTGAAAATGTGAGATATTTGGGGCAGATTCCGCAATCGGAACTTCCTGGTTTTTATCAGCGGGCGAAGGTTCATGTGCTGCCCAGCTGGTTTGAGACAACAGGCCTTTCCAGCCTGGAGGCTGGGGCCATGGGATGTAATATTGTGGTGGCAAAGAGAGGGGATGTTACCGAGTATTTTCAAGACAGGGCGTTTTACTGTGAGCCGGATGATATCAGTTCGATCCGGGAAGCGGTCCGCCGTGCTTATGAAGAACCGTTGAACTCAGCGCTTCGGGAAAGAATCCTTAACAACTGTACCTGGGAAAAGGCGGCACTAAAAACATTCCGGGCTTATGAGAAGGTGTTGGATGAAAAATCATGAACGCTTGAAAATTGCGATTCTCGGCACCCGCGGCATTCCGAACCGTTACGGCGGTTTTGAGGAATGCGCGGAACAGATTGCGTGGAGGATGGTGGATAGGGGCCATGATGTGACGGTGTACAGCCCGGATGGGGACCCCTTTCAGGAAGCTTTCTGGCGGGGGGTTCGAATTCGCCGGATTTTCTGTCGTGAAAAGAGGTTAAAGATTGTCGGGACCCTGCTTTATGATTATCTCTGTTTCAGGGATGCCGGTAAACGGGATTTTGATATTATTCTGGAACTGGGATATGTGCCGGCCGCCTTTTTTTTCAGATTAAAGAGAAGCTCTTCAGCAATGCTTATAACAAACATGGATGGAATGGAGTGGCAGCGGGCTAAGTGGAATCGGATGATTAAGGTGTTTGTGCGCAAGTGTGAACAAATGGGCGTGAATTATAGTGATGCTCTGGTGGCGGATAATCCCGGCATTCAGGATTATTTGCGTATTCGGTATGGAAAAGAGACGGTTTTAATTCCGTATGGTGCGAAGGTTCCGGAAAAAATTTCAGACAGGGCGTTGGATGAGTTCAGCTTAAATCCGTTTCATTATCATATGCTGGTAGCAAGGCTGGAGCCGGAGAACAATATCCGGATGATTTTAGATGGCGCCGTTGAGGCATCTACCGGAATTCCATTTCTTGTGGTGGGCAATCATCTGACAAAGTACGGGGCCCGGTTGAAGAAACGGTATAACGACTACAATTTTATCCGTTTTCTCGGTGGGATTTATAATTATGAGAAATTGACGGAATTGCGCCGGTACTGCCGTCTTTATTTTCATGGGCATTCCGTTGGCGGAACCAACCCGTCTTTGCTGGAAGCCATGGCATCAAACGCACGGATATGTGCCCATGATAATTCCTTTAACCGTGCGGTGCTCCGGGACGGAGGAGAGTATTTCTCATCCTCAGCTGACGTAGCCAGGCTAATTGAAGGTAATCCGGATACAACCAATGAGTTTTGGGGGAAGCGGGTCCATTGGAACCGGAAGAGATTGAAGGAAGAGTACAATTGGGGCAAGGTTGCCACGCAATATCTGGAGTTATTTGAGACTTTGTTACAGGGACGGAAGTGATGTCTTTGTGTGCCGGGATGGGTGAAGCTTGAAATCAATGAAAAAGAATTGGCTGATGCGGTTAATTGGCATGTCAACCGAGGAAGCGGTTCAGAGTCAGGCGGCCCGGGATGTCGCGGGATCACTCTTGTTGAATATTACAGGAAGAATTCTGCAAATCGGTCTGGCAATTTTGTTGGCGAGGATATTACCTCTCAAAGAGTTCGGGCTGTTTGCCCTTGTGATGTCATGGGTGATGGTGCTGGTGGTCCCTTCGATGCTCGGTACACGCCAGTTTGTTCAACGGGAAATTGCAGTGGCAAAAGCAAAGGGGCAATGGCCTCAAGTCAAGGCATTGCTTCGTTGGTCCACAGTAACGGTGCTGCTTGTTTCTTTCATGATTTCCGCCTTTGCCGTATGCTGGCTTATTTTCAGGATACCAGTTCATCATTCGGATAATCTTACTTTCATTGTCGGTTTTGCACTGCTTCCGCTGTTGGCACTGTTAAGGCTCTGGCAGGCTCAATTGCGTGGGTGGGGAGCGATTCTTGCAGGCCAGATACCGGAAAATATTGTGCAGCGTTTGTCGTTCGGTGCATTGTTGTTGGCCGGAGCCGCTCTGCTTGCCTCTGTTAAAATGGGTGCCTTAACAGCACTTTTGATGCAGGGCTTGGCGATCAGTTTTGCATTGGCTGTGACAGCGTTTTTTAAGTTCCGTTATCTCCGCATTCCTTCAGGGGGTTCACCGGAATTTGAGGTTTGGAAGTGGATTCGGCTGTCTTCACGCTTCACTCTGTTAGGCGGCCTGGTGACGCTGAACAGTCAGGTGGGCGTTTTGATTGTCGGGGTAATGATGGGAAAGGCGGCCACCGGGCTTTTTTCCGTTGCGGTGAAAGGCGCGGATTTATTGACTGTCGCATTTTTGGCGGCGACAACGGCATTGGCTCCGCGGATGGCTGCATTTTATAGTGAAAATAGACATGGGAAATTGCAACTGATGCTTGTCCGTGCGTACCGGGTTGTTGCGCTCCTTACCTTCCCGGTTTTTCTTCTTTTTGTCTTTGCCGGCAGTTTCTTCCTGAAAGTCTTCGGTTCTTCCTTTGAGGCAGCCTTATCTGCTTTGATTATTCTTTCTTTCGGAAAGTTCTTCAGTGTTTTGTCCGGCCCGAATGGAATGATGTTGAATATGGCGGGGCAGGAACGGGTAACAGCTATGGCTGTGGCAGTATCGGTTGTTCTGACGGTTGCGGCAAGTGTCGTACTGATTCCACTGATGGGCATCAACGGCGCGGCATTGGCTTCTACTCTGGGCATTGTAACCTGGAATGTTTTGTTGGTAATTTTCTGTTACAAACGCCTCGGTATCTGGACCCCGGTTCTGGGAATATCACTGGTGAGAAAGAAGCGATCAGTTTCGTGATATGAATGGAAGAAGCTGATCGAGTCCAAGATGCAATTCTAATGAAACAAACCAGTTTCGATGTGTGGCAAATTTTGCCTGAAGTACATTTAGTAAAGCTGGTGGAGGGCTGCCAGAATTGTGTCTGCAAATGGGGCAAAATAGATTTCCCCCTGATACCTTGAGGGATCAGGCAGATGTTTGCCAAGGTTTGACGACAGAATCGCATCTGCTTTGGGGGCAATATCTCTGAAGCGGGATGCTATCAGGTATGTGTCGTCAGTTTCTTTCAGGATAAGAAAAATCTGAACCAGGAGACCGAACATCTGGATCCAGTTTATCGTTTCCGGCATGCCGGTCATGTTCAGCAAACTAAGCCAGTGATCTTTTTTTTGCAGTGAATAATTTCCGGCGCGACCTTTTCGTATTCGGTGCAGAATACCTGCTTCGGTCCAATTCTCAAGGATGAGATATACTTGTTTTTGAGCGAAGCCGATCTCTCTGGCCATGGCATTTGAGTTTGCCGGTCCATGTTGCAATAGAAAGAGGAAAATTTCAGATCTTGCATTAACGCCGAACATGGCACGTAATTTCAATTGAAGAAGCCAGGGATCCTGTATATTCACATCTGATAGAATTTTGCGTTTGTGGAACTTCTCCATTCCGGGAAGTGTTGCAATGTGGAGGAGGAGTTGTTCCTCGGTATCTTTTCGGACCCAGTCCAACAGCGTTCGAACGGAATGGATATGTGGAGGCTTCCCGTACTCCTCGAAAAGGGTGGCCATTCGCTTCAGTCGGGAAGCATTAATCATACTTCGGTTCTCCAATATCCATTCCAGTACAGCTTCAAAAAGTCGTCTTTCTTCTGTTGCGGCCATCAATGTAAAAGTAATAAGTGCTTCCAGGTCAATTACATGGCACGTATCGGTTTCGGCTCCGGGGAAAAGGCCGACCCCCAGATGGAGCCACTGTTTATAGGCAAGATCCCAAAGTTGTTTGCTGTAGGCGGACTTAAATTGTTTCAGCAACATGTGTAAATCCAATGTGTTTCAGAAAACGGATGAGCAGTAGTCTGAATTCCCGGGACACGTCCTGAGTCAGTACCCATTCAGCCGCTCTTTTCAATTCAGTTTCGGTGGGATTGAGATTCATCAGGTCGTCCACGTGATATCCTCCCCTGTCTATTGAGGCATAGAGCTTGAGAAAGATCTGGTCTACTCGGCTTATGTATGAGACTGACAGAAATTTGCCGTATTTCTTGTAAATCAATCTTTTTGCCAGGCCCTCGGGTAAACCTGAAGACACCTGAGAAGCTGGGCCAGTATTGACCCAGTTTCCGGGCAGATTGAAGTCCCGTTTCACTTTTTCTGCTGCTGCTTCAAACCAGTCGGGTAATTGCTCCAGAGACATTACTCTTGTAGCATTTGCGTCAAGTTGTCCAAGAATATCAATGTCTGTTGTGGCTCTGGTTGTAAGGCCGAGAAATATAAGCGCACTTCCACCACACACAACAATGTGAATGGGCACGCCTTTATGGGCGCCGATCTGTTTGTCTAATGCAGACAATATCTTATTAAGGTACGGTTGTTCAATCATATTTGTCATATTAGTAATATATAGACTAAAGATTAGTATGTCAAGGAATAAAATGCTTCTCCGGCCTGTGGCCGGATGTTGGGTGATAGGTGTTGAATGTTAGATGACAAGATTAGAAAATCAGAGATTATCCGATCACGTCTTCAGGGGCATGTTTGCCGCCTTTTCGGGCGCTGATCAGGATGGCGGCGAAGATAAGTACCATGCCGATGGCCTGGGAGGCGGAGATGGATTCCCGGAAGAAGAGCCATGCGAGGATAGCGGCGCCGATGGGTTCTCCGAGGATGGTAACGGCGACCATGCTGGCTTTCAGGTGTTTTAGCGCCCAGTTAAATGCTGTGTGGCCAAGGAGCTGCGAGACCAGCGCGAGGAGTAGCAGGTTGAGGTAGGAGATACGGGAGAAGCCGGTCAGTGGGAATTTTCCCACTGCGGTTACAATAAGGAGTAGTATGGCGGTGATGGGGTAAACCATGAGGATGTACCGGAATGTGTCTACTTTTTCACGGATGATACTGCCGGCAATGAGGTAGCCGCTGCCCATGATGGCGCCGGTGAGTGCCAGAATGTCGCCGATGAGGGCATCTTTGTTAGTGATGGCAAGTCCCGAAAGGCCGCCGTCGCCGACAGCAAGAATTAAACTGCCGGATACGGACAGCAGAATCCCGATGATGAGCTCTTTTTGTTGTTTTTCCTTTAGAATGATCCATGAAAATATACCGACAAAGATGGGGTTTGTGGTGACCAGTGCAACTGAACTGGCGACAGATGTCAGTTTGAGCGATGTAATCCAGCTTGCAAAGTGAAGGGTGAGAAATACTGCGCCGACACAGGCGATAAGCCACTCCTTTTTCTGGATACCGGTAAAGCGGACTTTTCGTATCAGGGCAATGGCAATGAGGACAGCGCTTGCAATGAGCATTCTCCACGCGGCGATGGAAATGGCCGGTACATCCGGGCAAAAGCGGATAAAAATAGCAGAAAATGAAATGGATACAACTCCAAGGGTCAGAATAAGAATCTTTTTCATCTGGTTCCACCCCTGGGATGAGTTGGAGTAGGGGTAGGAGTAGGGGTAAGAATAGTGCGTGTGAAAGTGCGAGTGAGCGAGAGAGGGGAGTTGGCCAATCCCTGCCTTTTGATTTTCTTTGTCTTCTCCCCCTCCGGACTCAACCTTGTCTTCTGCTTAACCTCAACCTCTTCTTTTCGGGTAGGAGTAGGAGTAGGGGTAGGAGTAGGGGTAAGAAAAATCATGGAGTTGGCTACTCCCTGCCTTTTTGATTTACTCATCACTCATCACCCATCACTCATCACTTCTCATGTCACTCATCACCCATCACTCGCAATTACAAAGAGATGCTCCGGAAGCGCCTGCCCGAAGATGAATTTTGCGGCGGATTCTATGGCGCTTTGGATTGTGTCACTTTTACCGCCCTGTATGGTGAGCTGTAGTCGGGAATGGTCATATTGGCAGGGAATGGCTTTTTTGCTGAACAGAAGAAGTATCAGGGTTTTGATGAAGTCTGAGGTGGTAACATCCATTATCTGACGAAAGCAGTCGGGGCGATGGGTTTCAAACATCCTGGTATGGATAACCCGGCCATCGGCAATACGGACAGGTTTTTTCTCCACGAGTATGGCACCGAGATTTTCCTGCCACTTAAGGATTCCCGGATATTGTTCTTTGAATTCATGAATATGATATTTGTAGCGCTCCATGGCACGGTGGTCTTTTTCACCAAGGGCACGGAGCATAGCGGCTTCTTTGGATTTCAGGAAGTTTGGATCTTCAAGATGTTCCCGACTCCGGTAGTCTCTTGCATTGGCTCCCAGCGCCGCCAGCCACAGTCCCTTGAATGTCAGGCTGAAAACAGGTGGGGATAAGAGTTCGTTGATTTCTGATTCGTAGTTTTTCTGATAAAATCTGCCGCAATCCCGCCAGTCTGTGCGAAAATCCGGCACAAACCCAACCGATGAGAGGTCACCCAGTAAGCGATACCGTTCCACCAGTTGCTGGAGTCCTCTTGAGGGTAGTTTTTTTCCGGATTGGACCAATTCATTGAGGTCGAAATTTCCGGGGAATTGGCTGGCAATGCCCTGGCATTCGCTTTCAATGGTGTCCCGGCTCACGGGAAGCCCATGGGCCAGAAGATATGCCTGAACCCGTTGCAATCCGAATTCCAGGCGTGCGATGTGCTGCAGTCCTTTTTCTTCGAGGATTCCTCCAAGTTTCCGGTGCAGGGGGAGCAGAATTTCGACATCTTTTGCCGCGTATGTCAGCTGGCTGGGGCTGATATCGCCACTCCAGTCACTGGCTTGTTCTTCTTTGTCCAACTCTTCGTTCAGATAGCGCTTTGCCACGTCTTTAAGCGAATTCCGTACTTTCAACCCGGTGGACAGTACTCTGGATGCCAGGTAGGTGCAGAAGGTGTTCTCAAACTCGGCATGGTAGTGGTGAATGAGGTGAGACATGTCAAAGACACCATAGTGGAAGATCTTGGTTATTTCCGGACTGGCAAAGAGGGGTTTGAGGAAGGCGGGGAAACCGGTGAGGAGCATGTCGAAGATGTAACATTCTTTTTCTATGCCTATCTGAACAAGACGGACCTGGCCCAGTTCTTTCATTGAAGGATGGCCGAAGGTTTCAATGTCCACGGCGAGGATTTCGGCCTGCTGGATTTCTTTTTGTGCCTGTTCCATTTGAAACGAATTTTCAATAAGCAGCATGGAGTGAAGAAAACCGGGACAGAACCTGCCCCGGCTTGCATTTTCCTTTTTTTATCGACTTTGTATCAGTCGTTTGCCAGTAGTTTTTCGGATTGGGCCATGGATTTTTCCAGCACCTTACTGTGCAGGGAGTTGCCGTGGGAGTCCATGGTTACAACTACCGGAAAGTCTTTTACTTCAATAATCCAGAATGCTTCCGGGCTTCCGAATTCTTCCAGTTTGAATACATCTTTTACCTTGATGATTCGCTGTGCCAGTAAGGTGCCAAGCCCTCCCACTGCGTGGAGGTAAACGGCGCCGGTTTTCTGAAGGCCGGCCAGGGTTTTGGGCCCCATGCCGCCTTTTCCGATGACGCCCCGAACCTGATATTCTTCAATGACATCCGCCTGGTAAGGCTCTTCCCGGGTCGATGTAGTTGGCCCGGCTGCTACAAAGCTGTATTCGCCGTTTTCATGCTTTTTTACCACAGGGCCGCAATGGTAGATCATGGAATTTTTCAGGTAAGGCCGGATAAAGTCCGGTTTCTCTTCATGCATGAGTTTGTGTGCCATGTCCCGGGATGTAATCATTGTGCCGCTTAAAAGCACTTCGTCACCGATTTTAAGTTTACGGATTTCTTCTTCACTGACCGGGAGGTTGATTTTAATTGTCATATTTCACCTCGCCTTTTTCGTTAATGGTCATTTGTTTTCTTCTGAATGCCCAGCACATGTAGGAAATGGCCACGTAGTAGGTGGCGGGGTGGCGGTGCTGAGCTGCGACAAAGACATCAAGGACGGTGGTGTTTCCGCCAAATCCCATGGGGCCGATGCCGAGAGAGTTGAGCTCGCCTTCCAGCTTGTTTTCCAGCTCATTCAGTTCTGGAATGGGGTTTTCGGAGCCCATTTTCCTGAAAAAGTTTTTCTTGGAAAGCAGGTAGGAAGCACCGCGGTCTCCGCCGATGCCGACTCCGATGGTTCCGGGTGCGCAGCCAAAACCCTGGGCTTTGCGAACTGCGTCAATGACCAGCCTCCGTACTCCCTCAAAGTCCCGTCCGGCGCCCAATTCTACATAGGGCAGTTTGTACTGGGTGCCGACGTTTTCGCTGCCGCCGCCTTTCAGCATGAGCTTGAATTCGATTTCAGGCTTTTCCCACTGATGGTAGGTGACAAATGGGGCGTTGATGCCGACGTTGTTACCGGAGTTTTTTCCGCTGACAGGGTCAACAGCATTGGGGCGCAGGTAGTTTTTTTCGGTACAGATTACGGCTGCCTCTTCAATGGCTTTCTGTATGTCCGCTTCCCGCATAGTTGCCGGATAGTTGACATAGAAAATAACATGGCCGGTATCCTGGCAGATGGGGGTGTTGTTTTCCCTCGCCAGTTTGACATTTTCCAATATGACTTTAAATACGCTCTCTTCCGTTGATCCCTTGTCGGAGTCTCGCAGGGCTTTTTCAAGCCTTGCTTCCACATCCGGCGGCAGGTCAGTGGACGCACGTCGAATCATTTCGACCAGATGCTGTTTCAGTTCCATTCAAGTCCCCCTTGAACTAAAAATCGTCTTTTTTCATTATAGCTCATTTTTTGATACAGGGTTTCAATTGAATGCATCTGTGAATCTCTTTTCTTTGTGACATGGGTCAAAAAGCAGGTTTTTACAGTCTCTTTGCGTTGACAAGACCGAGACTCTGACATACTGTTATGGGATGAAAAGATGGAACCAATTTCTGTTTATAATACTGTTCACTCTCTTCTATGTTCCGGCTGTTCCTGGGGAATCCACTACGATTTCTCCCAAACAGCTGGCTTCAATGGAAAAGTTATTGGGAACGGCTGAGGGACCGGAGCGAAGTCGTCTTCTTTCCAGTCTTTCAGGAGCATATCTGGGAATTTCGGTGAAAAAGAGTCTGGCGTGTTCTTCCCAGGCGCTTTCGTTGGCGGAAAAATTGAATAACCCGGAATTGAAGGCGCTGGCAATGCAGCAGTTGGGAAGAGCCCAGTGCGCGGCGGGTAACTACAGAATCGGCCTCCAAACCTTCAAAGACCTTTTAGCGTTACAGAAGAAGCGTGATAACCGGAAGGGAATCGCCTACGCGTTGAACCGGATCGGCTACGCATTGACGGATTTGGGGCGCTATGAGGAGGCACTGGCGTATTATGGGGATTCGTTGGAACATGCCAGAGAAGTGAACGATCTTCCGACCATTGCCAGTTCGCTTAATGAAATGGGGGTGGCATACTGGTATCAGGGGGATGTGGACAGCGCATTGCCGAAATTTCAGGACGCATATCGAATGTTCATGCAATTGAACGATGAAAAAAATGCGGCAATGGCTGAAATCAATATGGGGCTGTTGTATCACGAAGCGGGTATGCTTCCCGAGGCAATTGCCAAGTACAAAAGTTCATTGGAAATTTTCCGGAAGCTGGGGCATCGGGAAGGAATCGGAACGGCCTTCATCAATCTCTGTTCTGCCTATCGGGATACTCACAAACTACCGGAAGCATTGGCGGTCGCAAAAAAGGCACTGATGGAATTTCAGACAACTGGAGACCAGCAGGGGCTGGCGGATGCCAATGCATCTATCGGGGCGATTCTCTTTATTCAAGGGAAACGTGCCGAGGTGGAACCCTACGTGAAAAAAGCCCTGGTGATTTACCGGAATCTGGGGATTCAAAACGGGGAAGCGGATTTATGCGGCCAATTGGGCAGATTGTACATTGCCACGGGAAAACGGGCGAAGGGGAAGGCGTTTCTGAAAAAGGCGTTTAAGATTTATGAGCAGATTAAATCGAAGCGGGAAGCGGCGGAAATAAGCCGGCAGCTGTCTCATGCCTATGAGGAAGATGGGGACTATAAAAGTGCTCTTTTCTTTGCCAACCGTTATCTTTTTTACAGCAAGAAAAGCAGACAATCTATTGAAAAACTGAAACTTCAATATGAGAAGAAGCGTTTGGAGAATGAAAAAAAGTTGGCCGCAAGGGAAATGAAGATTGCGGAACTGAAAGCAAAACGGAATCGGCTTATACAAATGTTTATGGGGGTTTTCCTGCTGATCGTTCTGCTTGTGCTGTGGATTTTATACCGTTCTTTTAAAGCAAAAAAGAATGCCAATGACTTGCTGGGCACCCTGAACCGCCGTCTCCGGGTGCAGTCAATGACAGATGCCTTGACCGGGCTGCCAAATCGACGAAGCATGTTGGATGCGTTGGAAGTGGAAAGCTCAAGATATGACCGGAACCGGGTTGATTTTGCCTTGCTGATGGTGGATATTGATAACTTCAAAGAAATAAATGATAGTTTTGGCCATGAAGCCGGGGATGAGGTATTGAAGGCAATTTCCCTGATTTTTCAAAGCTGCGTTCGCCAGACAGACAGCATGTGCAGATGGGGCGGCGAGGAATTTTTTTTCCTGCTCCGGGATACCGACATTGAAGGCGCAACGATACTGGCAGAAAAAATCAGGAAAGAAGTGGCAGGTACGACTGTTTCGGTGGGTAAGTACAAGTTGACCGTAACGATCACCATCGGGATTTCATCCTTTTCTAAATCCGGATCCGACATCACCCGGGCTATCAGTCAGGCGGATCGGGCCATGTACGTCGGGAAAGAAGCCGGCAAAAACAGAGTCTCAACGGCCTCCGGCCTAATGTTAAATGATAGATGACTAGTGTTGAAGATAAAAAAAGGGAGCAGAAAACCGCTCCCTTTTTAGCTTAACCCTGCATTCTACTTAACCTTGCTTGTTGACTGCCGTTGGGGCACTTGTAGTTTGAATGACCTTCGCCGCTGTTCCCAGGATGCCGGCAATGTCGGACATGTTGGTGGGAATAATCATTGTGTTGTTTTCCTTGGCAAGCTTTCCAAATTCTTTCAGATACTGTTCTGCTATTCGAAGGTTGACAGCTTCCAGTCCGCCATTCTCAGTGATGGCGGTGGCAATTTTCTTAATTCCGTTTGCTGTGGCGGTGGCAACTTTCTCGATTTCCGCTGCCCGACCTTCTGCCTCGTTAATTCGTTTCTGACGTTCTCCTTCCGAAATCGCAATGGAGGCCTGTCGTTCTCCGTCTGCCCGGTTGATTTCGGCCTGCCGTTCTCCTTCCGACTCGGCGATGGTGGCCCGTTTTTCACGTTCAGCGCGCATCTGCTTTTCCATGGCAGACTTGATGCTTTCAGGCGGTACAATGTTTTTGACTTCATACCGGGAGACTTTTACGCCCCAGGGATCGGATGCCTTGTCCACTGCGTCCACGATTTGACTGTTGATGGAATCCCGCTCCTCGAAAGTTCTGTCCAGGTCCAGTTTGCCAATAACGGAACGCATAGTCGTCTGGGCCAGCTGAGTGGAGGCAAACTGAAAATTGTTGATGCCGTATGAGGCTTTTCTCGGATCCATGACCTGGAGATAGAGTATGCCGTCCACTTCCACGGCAATGTTGTCCCGGGTAATGCAGCTCTGGGGCGGGACGTCGATGGCGGTTTCTTTCAGCGAATGGATATAGGCGACCCTGTCAATGAATGGTACCAGAATGTGAAATCCGGCTTCCAGTGTGGCTCGATATTTCCCCAGGCGTTCGACAATAAATGCCTTGCGCTGAGGTACGATTCGAACGGTTTTTAGGAAAATAACAATTAAAAATACGGCTAATATTCCAAGAATAATAACAAATGGTGCCATCGTTTCCTCCTTCTAAGACGATGATTTGCTGACTTTCAGCGTAATATTTTCTTTTTCCAGGATGACCACAACGTCCCCTGCGGCGATTTCCTCTTCGGATTCGGCCTGCCAGCGGGTTCCTTTGAATTCCACTTTTCCCGGTTTCCCCGGTGCAATGGCTTGATCGACAATGGCCGTTTTACCGGTGAATTCGTCCAATACAGTCGGGTCTCCAGCCAGTCCGTCTTTTGAGCTGAAGAACTTTGTTGCTAACCAACGCCTCAGCAGGCCCAGCGACAGGCCGGAGACAACGATGAAAATGATGAGTTGTACAGCGAGAGACGGGCTGGCGATCATGCAGGTGACGGATACCGCAATCGCACCGATACCGAAGAAAATGATAACCAGCCCCGGAACAGCCATTTCCAGGAGCATCAGCACGATTCCGACAATGAACCAGATGACATCCGGTTTTAACCAATCTTTCAAGTGTTCCATTTTTACCCCTTTCTGTCAGAATTTGGATATGACCCCATTGTACCTGACAGTTCTACCTTGTGAACCGGGAAATTATTCAATAAAGTTGTGGGAATGAAACAAAAAGTCCTTGTCTGACGAAATAATACGTCACAAAATTAACATGCAGTCACCATAGGAGTAGAAGCGATAAGCTCCTTTCACGGCCTGCCGGTAGGCCTCAAACACGAAGTCTTTCCCGGCAAAAGCGGAAACCAGCATGATGAGGGTGGATTCAGGGAGGTGGAAGTTGGTCAGCATGAAATCCACGAGGTTGAAGCGGTGGGGCGGGTAAATGAAAATATCGGTTTCATCCCGGACCGGCTTAATTTCTCCGTATTTCTGATAGCAGCCCTCCAGTGTGCGGACAGAAGTGGTGCCCACCGCGAGGATGCGGCCACCCTGTTTCTTCCAGTTGTTTATGGCATTTGCTGTTTCCTTTGTAATTTCATAGGACTCAGTGTCCATCTGGTGGTCCCGGATATCGTCCGCTTTCACCGGGCGGAAGGTTCCGAGCCCCACTGTCAGAGTAACCCGGCTCACCGGGATATTCTTTTCTTCAAGTTTTTTCAGTAAATCCGGTGTGAAATGAAAGCCGGCAGTAGGTGCGGCCACCGCGCCAATGTTCTTCGCAAATACAGTCTGATAGCGTTCCCGGTCATCCGGGTTTTCCGCAGCACGTTTAATGTAGGGGGGCAGCGGTGTTTCCCCGTAGCGGTTGATGAGTTCAAATGGCTGGGAAGACTCGAAACGGACAATGTGAATTCCGGCATTCAGAACATCGGTAATTTCAACGGCAGAATTGTCCGGAAATGCCAGTACCGTCCCTTTTTTGACCCGTTTTGCCGGACGGATCAGTGCCCGCCAGGTTCGAGCTTCGGAGTCCATCTGCTTCAGCAGGAAAAGCTCGATTCTGGCTCCCGTTTCTGCTTTATCCAGGTGCAGGCGGGCGGGAAAGACCTTGGTATCATTGACAACCAGCATGGTGTCCGGTGGGATGAAATCCGGGATTTCCCGGAAAATGTGGTGTGAAATCTCCTGGTTTTCCCGTTTCAGGACCATCATTCGTGACTGATCACGGGGCTCCATGGGTTCCTGGGCGATGAGTGATTCCGGGAGGTGGTAAAAAAAATCGCTTCGTTTCACCGAACCTCCCCGATGGAAAACGGCCCCTCGAAATAGCTGCCAAATTCCTCGTAGTAGAGGGGCAGGCCCGGGGCATAGAGTACCCGGTCATCCGGGGTCAATACGTGAAGTTTTCCCACTGCAAAACTGCCTTCTCCCGCATACATTCCGATTCGTTTGCCATCCATGATGAACATACCTTTCTTCAGCCTGGATGTTTCAACAGGTTTGCCTTTCCCATCAACATAATAGCCTTTCTTTTTATCGAGATGGACACTTTCCATGATGATGCGGATGGCTTTTTTCAGGCTGGGGGCATCACCCTGGATAATTTCACCGTATCCGGCCATTCGCATGGCTTCGGTGAAATAGGCAATACTGTCAACCGCAATTCTTTCGGAAACGGGGTCTTTACCTTCGGGATAAGTGGAAAGATCAATCCGGGGCGCAAAGGCAAGGTTGAAGAGAGAAACTGCGTATCCGAAAGGTGTTTTGGACGGCGCGTACTGAATTCCAAACACTTTGCTGGAAATGATGTTGTCGGGGCTCACTTCATCCGGCCCCGGGGAATAGCATTTCTGCACCACATTGACAATGCTGGCTTTTATTTCCGCCCGAATCCTGTAGCGCATAAAGCCGAAGTTCTGTCGGGGATAGGTGTTGGCAAACCCGTTTACATCCAGTGTGTGGGTCCATTGGAGGGGCCAGTTGTACTGAAACTGGCTTTTGTACTCGATGTTTTGGTAAGAAAAGGGCTGAGAGGACTTCCCCGGCTTTATGACGGGTTCGATTTTGAACCATAGAATCCGGACTTCTTTCCATTTGAAGGTGTCCCATGGCTGAATCCGCTCTTCCGGAACCATTTTGCCGTCAATTTTCAGGTGTTTGCTGATGGAAAAATAGGTGGGTTCACTGTCTCCGTGCTGCTTTGCGATAACCACCGCCTGCAAAACCGGGTCATCGGCAGGCGTGACAAGGAGGCGTTCATTCGTGGCATAATCCAGTTTGTTGGTTTTGACCACGACCACGGCTTTCAGCAATTCGGGTGCGTGGGTAATTCTGAATTTCGGATGAAGAACGAGGAAATAAAACCCGGAACCCCCGATTAAAAACGTCAGCAGAATCAATAACAGATTATCTTTCAAAAAGTCTTTCAATTTCATACAATCCCTCCGTCAGCATATGATAACACGTTCCATTTAGTCGGGCATCCCATGGCTTGATGCTTTTTTCTCCTTGAAAACGAAGCAATGGGAACAAGTTGGCATTTTCCCGTTTGAAACCCACGGCATAGGCCAGGTGCTTTGCTGAAACACTGATTGTGGCATTTTCTATGCTGTACTTCTCAATAAACCGGCGGTAAATTCGGGACACAACCCGGTGCCGCAGGGCTGCGTGGAAACAGCCGGACAGAATCTGCCCTGGCCGATTCAGGGAATCCGTAGGTTGCAGGCCGATGCGGATGACGGAAATTCCTGCCCCTTCTGCAAAGTAAACTGCCATTGCCAGCCGGTCCAGAATTTTATTGCAGGCCGGGGCCTGATACCCTTCCTTTGCCAACTGTGTACCGGCCAGCACAAGAAGCGGATGAATCCTGACCGTGTCCGGCCGACTTTTCAGCATTGCTATGATGGTTTGGTTAAAGGATTCCACCGTTTCTCCCGGACATCCTGTCATCAGATGAATTCCGGTAACGAATCCGGCTGTTTTCAGTTGGCCAATCGCCGTAATCGCCGTTTCCGCGTTGTGTCCCCGGTTCAGCCGCCGGAGTACATGGTTATCGAAAGACTCCACTCCGATTTCAACCGTTGTGACACCGTATTGTTTAAGGAGTTTAATGACTTCATTATTCACACAATCTGGCCGGGTGGAAATTCGAATGCCGGAAACCGCTTCTTTTTCAAGGAACGGCGTGCAGCTGTTGAGGTATTTCCCCATCACTTCAGGTTTTCCAGCGGTGAAAGTTCCGCCGAAAAATGCGATCTCCACCGGTTCCCCCTGGTGGTGAACAGAGAGCGTTTTCAATGCGGTTTCAATAATTCCTTTGATTTCTGCCGGAGAATGAACCGGCGCATCTGCGCCGTTTGCGATTCGGACATTGCAGAAAGCGCAGCGGTGAGGACAGCTTTTTTCAGGAAGAAAAACCGGAATCAGCTTCATGGAGGAATTGTGTGAGACCTTTGCCATTATCGGTTTGTGCAAGGAGCCGGGCAGCGCAGTCCTGGTGGGCCTGTTTCTTTGAGCGTCCTTCACCCCTTGCCAGCGTAATCCCGTTGAACCGCAATTCAATCACAAACACTGCATCGTGAACCGGTCCCCGGCGTTCCAGCATGACGTATTCGGGAGGGGCCAGCCCCAGGCTCTGAAACACTTCCTGCAGTCTGGTTTTGTAATCAAAAATGGCCTCATTAAGGTTTGTAACCCGGTACCCGGATTGGTCGAACAGATTTAGAATCATGGTTCTTGCCTGGTCGATACCGCCGTCTAAATATACAGCTCCGATGACAGCCTCCAGGAGATTTTCTTTCAATTTTCGATTGTTGCGAATTTTCTGTTCTCCCTCCTCCACCTGCAGAAAACGCTGGAGAGCAAGGCCTTCTGTAATGGCGGCAAGAACATTGGAGTGAACCATGTATGCCTTTATTTTGCTTAAATTTCCTTCTGCTTCATCGGGAAAACGAAGATATAAATCTTCAGCAATGACAAAACCAAGAACACTGTCCCCAAGAAATTCGAGGCGTTCATTGTGAAGGGCTTCTTTCCGCATGTTGGCGCAGGATCGGTGGGTAAATGCCTGCTTCAGCAGCTCTCTGTCCTGAAAGTGATATCCCAGTTTTTTTTCAATTTCTTTTACGATATATTTGTCCATTTTAACTCCCGAAACCTGCGTACCAGCAACTTACCCATTGCATTGTCCCTGAAATCCCGCCGCAGGTCAAGGGATCGCCGGTGGCGAAGTGATTTATGAATTGTAACTTGTGACTCGCAGAGAAAAAAGGCAGTGGGAGCCAACTCCATTCTCTTACGGACTTGCTCTTTGCTTGCACTGGTGTCCGCAGGGCAGGCACTTTCTTCAGGCCCGGCGCCGGACGATCATGAGGGTCATGTCGTCGTATTGGGGTGCGCTTCCGGCAAAGGCCCGGACAGCGGAAAAGACGGAATCGGTGAGTTCTTTTGCCGGCATATTGCCGTTGGAAACCAATTGTTGAATGAGGCGATCCATTCCAAATTCTTCCCCTTCGCTGTTCAGGGCTTCGGTAATGCCGTCGGAGTAGATGGCAAGGGTACTCCCCGGAACCATCGGAACAGTTTTTTTAGTATATTCGGCGTCTTCAAAAAAGCCCACCGCCAGGTTGCCGGTGGAAAGAAGGGCGGGGGCCTGTCCCGGGGCCAGAAGAAGCCCTTTGTTGTGTCCGGCATTGACGAATTCAAAAGTGTGATTTTTCGTGTCCAGTGTTCCATAGAAAAGGGTGGCGTATTTTTCCGGTGTCGTGTTGTTGAAGAAACGGCGGTTGATGTCCGTCATCCGAGTGCAGACATCCGGATGGCCATACAGGGATTCTCCCCGGACAGTGGCCTGAAGGTTTGCCATGAGGAGGGCGGCCGGGAGCCCTTTGCCGGAGATGTCCCCGACGCACAGAACCCAGTGATCCGGACCGGCCTGAATGAAATCGTAATAGTCTCCTCCGATTTCCTTCGCGCTTACCATGTTGACGGAGAGATTATACCCTGCCGGAGCCGGGATTTCAGCCGGAAGCAGGCTTCGTTGAATCCGTTCGGAGGTTTTCAGTTCTTCCTGGAGATGGATGAGCTTTCGCTCCTCTTCCCAGAGCCGGCTGCTTTCAATGATCTGGGCGGATTCGGAGGCAATGACGGAGAGGAGGCTTTGATCATTTTCACTAAATTTCCGCGCGTTTTTTTTATTGAACAGGGCAATCAGACCGGTAATTTCTCCCCGGACAATCAGTGGAATTGCCAGAAGGTTTGAAATGTTGTGTCGTTGAAGAGTGGAAGACAGAAATGCAGTTTCATCGGAGATGTTGTTGAGGAGCAGCGGTTTTCGGTATGTCAGCATCCAGCCGGTCAGCTGGTCGTCCAACCGGAATTGGACAAATTTCTGTGTGGTGCGGGAGTGACGCACCCGTGTCTTCAGGGCGTCGTCTTCTCCGGTTTTGTCCACGAGAAAGACTGCCGCCTGTTCAACACCAATGTGCTGGACGCATTTTTGAGTAATAAGTTCCAGCACATCATCCAGAGAGAGGGTGGAACTGATGGCGGTCGCGATGTCGTTGAGGATAGAAAGTTCATCCAGTGATTTTTTCAGCATGGCAACCTGGGACCGGAGTGTTGCCACTTCTTTTTTTGTATCGCGGCTAAAAACCAATTTCCTTTTCCCCCTTTCGGTAGTTTTCGGCCCATGCCGTCTGGGATTTACCGTGTATGCTGTGTCTGTTAATATTGTATCATAGAAAAACGGGGGCGGTGTTTTGTCCGCCCCCGTTTGGATTTCTACTGAACAGGGATCATTTTGAACATGGAAGACTGGAGGTGCCCATCTGCCGCCAGCGTCCCGCCTGCCTCGTCGCTGGAGAGAATGACGTAGCTCCCGGCCAGGGGCGCTGTGGACTCAAACACCATGCTGCCGGAGAAATGGTTCAAGTCCTTTTCTCCGGTAAGGCTGATTTCCAATGCAAAGAGGGGCGCTACGTTGCCAAGGAAGTCCGCTGCCACGACGTTTCCGTTCATGTCGTATAAGGTGACGGTGATGTCCGCCGCCGCGGTACCCACGTTGGTCAGATGGAAGATGCTGTCGTGGGGGGTATGGGAAAATCCGTCCGGCGAGGTGGTGTCGTTTGAAATGAATGGGATTACCAGCCGTGTGCCGGTGTCAAAGCTGCTGATGCCGGTGATGCCTTCGTTGTGGGACCAGGCATTGTCTCCCTGCACCAACTCAGTGACGATGGGAACATCGGATACAATTTTCAAGATGCCGGTGAAATGGGAGGGGTCGGGAATATCCAGCACCAGATCGGAAAGATCCAGTCCGTAATTTCCGGGATCTCCTACCACTCCTTTGACCCTTCTGTTCGGGTCGAGGGTCAGGGTGACTTCTCTGAGCTGGCCTTTGCCGGTTTTGGAGGGGAATGCCATGTTGCTTCCCTCAATATACATGTCCATGGTGATGGTGGCGGCTGTGTCGCCGGGATTCAGCAGCGCGATTCCCCGCCAGTCTACGTCACTGCTCATTGGCACATAGAAGGTGGTATCCAGCCGGTTTTCCGGTGTTGCGTTGAGGCCGCTCATTACCCCGAGTGAGCTGCTGCTCTCGTGGACACCAAATAATTGATAACTCATTGTGTTGCAACCATTCACCCCGCTTATTTTCATCCATTCCTCATCTTCGGAGTGGGTGATGTCTTCGCTGACGTAGGCTACTTTGTCAATGGGGGTGGAGCCGTCAAGAAAGTCCATGGAAATGAGGGTGTCTGTGTCACTCCCGGCATCTGTGTCGTACTTGTGGAAATCCAATGTCAGTTCTCCACCGGGGGAGTTTGTCCAGTGGGCAATACCGGTCCACCACTGCCAGCTTTCATCAATATGGCCAATGTATGCGGTGGCGCTGAGAAGTTGGCTTTCTGCATCTGCCCAGTTTGTGGCGGATACTGTACGAAGTTCCAGGCCGCTGGCAATTCCCTTTGCTTTGAATCGCTCCGCGATGGCAAAATCTCCGGTGCTTTCCACCTTCAAACTGGCGATTTGGCTGTAGTCTGAAGGCGTGAGAGTGGTATTGAACGGAATCATGTTGATATTCCAGTCCGCCGTGGCCCGATTTGTTAAAGTCAGCCAGCCGGTTTCTGCGACAGGATTCCCTTCCTTGTCCAATGCAACAATTTGAAGATCCGCGGAATCATTGTCCCCGTCGGTGATGGAGATGACGGTTTCCCAGAAACTGGAGGACGGGTCGCTTGTCGAGGGACGGTAATCTACGTGGGGAACAATGGCAAAGTAAGACGGGGTCGCGTTTTGGGGGTAAAAATCAAGAAAAGCGACTATGCCGTCATGATCGGAAACACCGATTGGCGTATCCGGATTCTCGTCATCGGCATAACTTGCAGGGGCATCGGCATTTGCGTGGGCAAATTCCACACTGCGAACAAAATAACGGGCGCTGTGTGAGGCGAGGATATGGTCGATAATCTGAGTATTGCCGTCGTGAACATAGGAATAACGGTTTGAAATGGGCGCAAGGGTGGCCAGGTCGGTGAGGTCAGGATCCACCTCGTCCGTGGCGGGGAGCATGGCACCCAGAGGGTCAGGATGTCCCTTGATCTGCCCTGTGACGTCCACGTAACCGTCTGTAAAATCAAAGGCGTTGAAATCTCCGGCCACAAAAAAAGGCAAATGCGGGTGACTGGCCTGGTACTCTGCCACAAATTGAGAAATGCGAAATGCCTGCTGCTGACGCTTGGAACGGACAAAGTTTTCTTTGGCCGGGTCGGACGGATCATCTATACCGTTGAGTGATCTGTTATGGAGTATGAGAACTGAAATCGGCTGCATTTTCCCATTGACAGTGGCGGTGGCTTCCACCAGAAGTGGAGGCCGGTCATGAAGCGTATAGGTGGAGCCGTTTACGTCAAATGTATCGTCCACCTGTTCTTCCGTGACTGCGGTAACCTGGACAGTGTCCCGGACCATGATGCCGTTGTGAATGCTCCCGGTGCCGCTTGCACCGAAGAAAACTGTGTAATGAACCGAAGGGTCATCGCTGTGGATTTTATCAGCAAGCTGTTGCAGGGCATCCTGTGAACCGATCTCTTCCAGGCAGAGAATGTCCGGAGATTTCAGCATGGTACGAACCAATAAGGAGGCCTTGGAAAGGCGAATGGTAAAGGTGGAATCGCTGGATTTGAAATTCAGCATATTCTGGGTGGCAATGAGCAATTCGCCGGGATTTCGGTCCCGAACTGCTTCCGGGAAGGTGCTGTCGGCAAGCTGGAGTGTGCCTGGCAGCAATTTGTATCGGCTGAATGAATAGGTCAGGGGACCTACAGCCGACACAATGCCGGTTCCACCGGGGATGTCCTCATCTGTAAGGCCCAGGCCGTCTGGGTCCATCTGAAACCGTTCCGGGTTTCCATCCCATACCGGGAGGCCGCTTTCCCCGGGATACACAATTCCCGCTTCCCGGATTGGCCGTATGGACTTGGCTGCCACTATGACATCTCCATGAAAATCGGTGCCTTCACAGACGACACCGTTGTCAATTTCCACCAGCATTCCTTCACAGCGCTCCAGATCTGTCCCGGGATATGGCTGGTCGGGGCTGGGGAAGGTTTCGTCCAGTAAAACAGGTGAAGGGAGAGGGTTACCGCTGGATTCCACACTCAGATTCGTAACGGCCCCCAGCTCCGTCAGGCCGTAGTATTCTGAGACTGTGCAAGTTAGAGTAATTTTGTCCCCAACTGCCACTGTCGGGGCGGAGCTTGTGTAAACGTAAACGCCTTCTGATGTCAGGGGATCACTGTCCGCATCTGTGTCCGCTGCCTGGAGGAAAAAACCTTTGTCTGTGAGTCCTGTGACAATGCCGCCGGTATCCACGGTCTGGCCCACCAATGGGGATTCGCTGCCGTTTCCCTGAATATCATGAATCGGAATAAAGGCTTTTGTACCGGAA
>QMQE01000022.1 GCA_003650445.1 Acidobacteriota bacterium
CATTCCGTCATCAGGGAAGAACAGGTGTATAGTTCTCCGAGAAAAGCAGAACCGGCATAGGCCTTATCCAGCATATCCGAAAACTTCTTAAACTTTTCCCACCATTTGAGTGCCCACACCTGCCCGGTTCCCACAGCGAGACCGATCGCAAAGCCCTGAGTCAGGTCAACTGAAAGGTCTTTCCATGCCTTGGCTTCTTCGACCACCAGTCGACGCCGGGCAATATTCTGATAGTGGTCTCGCAGGTTTCCGCTGTTTGACACCAGCCAGGGCTGAACATCATCAAAGGCATCCAATACCGCCTGAGGATTCGCTACCAGAAAATTGTCCAGATGTTTCATGGTAATACCACGGTAGTAGAACAGCACTTCCTGTTTGATTTGATCAGGAACAGGATTCTTGGGCCACTTAATACCATTTTCCTTTGACACATAATCGGCTAGAAACCCCAGAAATTGCTTTAGTCCATTGAAAATCTTTGCGTTCGCATTATTCATAGCAACTACGGCAGCCCGTCCCCATTTGCTTTTCTGATTCCGTGTGATAATGGCATTGAATCGTTGAAATATCATTCTCTTAATGCTCTTGCTGCCAGCCTCGTCACCCTTGAATACCAGATCAGCAGCGCTGCCCTCTCTCGCCATACCCTTAACCTTTCTGCCAAATTTAAATTTCTTGTTGGCCCAGTCCCAGGCCATGCCCAGAAGCGACCAGCCGTGTCTGATTACTTCTCCTGTTGTGTCTGCTACAAGCTTTTCACTCATCCAGTATGTGGCCATCAGGTCTCCCAATAACTGAAACTTGGCTTCGTACGCCTCCGCCTGTTCCGGGGGGTCCATGACCACAGCCAGCTCCATGGTATATACCTGTTGGCCCGCCCGCTTCTGGAATGCTTTGTCCGGAAACATGTACAGGTTTTTGCCAAGTGAATCCCGTCGTTTTTTGTGCACTTCGCTGAATGGATAAATAAAAGGTTTTTTGAGTTTATGAGAATAGAATGCGGGCCAGTTCCTGTATTTCAGTTCTATGTTCAGTTTCCCGTTCTTGTCCGTTTCTGCTTCGAACATACTTTCATGGCCGGTGATTGCGCCGCCCGTAATCCACACTTTTGCGTAGCCTATCGGCACATCGGATACGTCGTACATTCCGTATGGGCGTTTCACTCTGGCCAGGATTGTGCCGGTAATTCTACCCCTGGGGCTTGCAATGGTGACAGGCAGGCCTTTTTTGTCTTCAAATCCCGGTTTATCCAGAATCAGCCTTGCTTCGGTGCAGCGTAAAATGCCAACGGCGGAGGTAATGTATTTTTCTTTTTTGCCATTCTGGTAGTATGCCCAGATAATATCCTGTTTGCATGTACCCAGCTTCTGAAAATTGTTTGTTTTGAAAACCGGTGCCCGGTATCGGCAGCGGAAAATTCCACGGGAGTCTGTACGACCTTTTGCCTGGATCAATGTGCCTCCCATGCCGCTTCGGCCGATTTGAAGTCGAACCGGAATGCCTGATTTTGGCCGTCCTTTTTTATCCCGGTAAATAAAAACCATTTGCGTTTCACTTTTACCGTCACCGGGAAGGATGTTTTGCTTAATAATCAGCGAAACTTTCTCTGTTTCTTCCAGTTTTTCTTCAGTTTCATAGCCTTCTTTGGGAATATCGCCTTTTCTTGTGAGATATACCGGTGGTGCTACCATGTAAAGAGTGTTTCCGGGTAATACTTTCATCGCTGTGGGCCATCCCAGGAAAGCGCTGTTTTTTGTTGCCTGCATATCCCGTTCGTCAAAGAGATACACAATCAAAAATCCACCTTTTTTTTCTCCCTTTGATCGGAAAGATATTTCTGCGCCGCCAGTTTTGATTGTGCCAATGTATCCGGGGCCTCCCCGTCTGACAGTCAGTTTCCACCGGGACGAACCGGTCACGTCCCGACCGGCATAAATGCCCGAACGCAAATTCGCGGTAACATTGCCCCTCACCTTCAAAATCCGGATTGCGCATTTTCCCCGCAGTCCATTCATTTCCCCAATGATATGAACCGTCGGTGTTTTTCCCTGAATGCTTGTCATCCCTGACACGCTGGCCATTCCCATTGCGACATCACGGGCGGTTTTCATGTTCATTTCATAGGCGTGTTTCCCGGTCAGTTCGGAAACAGATTTCCCTTTAAGCCGTTGTATGATTGCCATGGTCAACCGGATTGAACGTTGAAAAACCTTACTTTCGTTATCCAGAATCGGAGCGGTGAATGTTGCCTGTCCAATTCCATTTTTCAGGTTTACCCTTGCCGGAATCAGGCGCCCCGCGTTCAATTTTAATTGAACGGTTCCGCTTTTATTCACAAGTTCGCCTTCATTGTTGCGAAGTGTAATGGTAATAGTTGTTGTTGTATCCCCATCACCGGGCAGTTCCTGTATGCCGGGTTCAAGGAAAAGCCGCAGGTTTCCCCCTGGCTGTTGTCCGTAAACTGCCGATGCCCAGCCCATTAGAAAAAACAGCACAAAAACCGAAACTCGTTTCATTTTATTCCTCCGTCCGGGATGAACGAGGAACTGATTTTCGAGGCCGGGGGGAAATAATCCGGAATTGTTTTATATTCTTTATCAACGGGAGAAGGCGGTTGCCGGTATTTATACCATGCCACACCTGCGATTCCACCGATGAGAAGGATAATGAGTAAAATCAGAATCAGACATCCACTGCAGCAACAGGAGCGTTTCCGGGGTGGAGGCGGCGAAGCTGTTGTTGCCGGATGAAGGGGGTCTGGAGAATCCGGCGGCGGGGAAACCGATGTTGGGGCATCTGTTTGCGGGGAAGGGAAAAATCCCGGAAACATTTGCCACGCCGGCAGCCAGGCTGTCATTCCTTCCCGCCAGCAGAGAGATTGAGGTGTTATGTGCCCGGAGTGAACATAAGCTTGGATTTCCGCTTCCGTGTACGGTCCGGATTGTTTTGTCCCATTTCTGATATAGAAGTCCCGATTCACGTGTCCCCCGGTATTTTGTTCGTATAGTTGGATGGCGGCGAGAGAAAATGAATATTTCTCCAGTGAAAAGAGCCGTTCACTTTTTTGTGCGCCTTCCGGTTAATGAAGGCAGTTTAACATGAACCAATGATTTATTGCCACAGCTTTTTATAAATCGAAATTATATTCACCGTTTTTTCGAATGTCGATGTATGCGTCAGGGAACATGCGTTTACAGATGTTTTTCGCATGTATTCCACTGCAATGACAGGGGCCCAGTTTTTCCGCACCCATTTCCTGGAGTTCATCGAATACGCTTTCTATTTCGGCATCATCTTTGTTCATCAGGTGGAACCCGCCAGCCACCAGTAATGGAACAGCATTGTCCCCGATAAGTTCCAATACTGTCTTGAGCATCCGGGAAATTCCAGGATGGGCACAGCCGGTAATCAGGGTAAATCCCTGCCCCCCTTTCGCCACCAGTCCCTGTTCATTTTTCCGGTTTCCCTTGTATGTAGCATCAATCTCCCCGGTCAGGGAAAAACCATCCTGAATATCCGTAGGCATATTGTTGATGTGAAGGGAAACCCCTGTCAACAGGACTTTCTCCTTCAATTCCGCTGAAAATGAAGGCAGAAGATAAACATTTAACCGCGACGAAGCCGGATGTGCCGCAATGAAATCCAGCAGGCCACCTGCGTGATCCCAGTGGTCATGGGAAATAACCACGTCCGTGATTTTCCGTAAATCCACCTTGAAAAAGTCCAGCCCTTGCTTTAGTTTTTCAAACGCTTCAGTCGTATCAAACAAGATACTGTCATTGAGCAGAAAAGAAACACCCCACCCTCTGTCTTTTCTGTCTGGATTCGGATTGTCGAACAGCACTTTCAGATTCAGTTTCATGACCGTTTCACTTTACCAGAGTATCGGCAGACGCGCAAAAAAACATAAGAATGGGACTTACCGCTGAGGTCGCAGAGCACGCAGAGAAAAGAAGGAGGATTAACACAACACAAAGCCACAAAGACAAGATAATAATAAGGTTGAACGAATACAGAGCAAAATAAAGACTACCCCCCAGACCAAAATCAGGGAATTGTTCTATTTGTGATTTTTAAAGATGAGAACGGGTCACATCCTTGACATATTCGTATACAAAGCATACATTGTATACAGGAGGAGAAAAATGCAGAGTATTTCAGCAAGAATCCCTGATAACTTAAAAGAAACTATTGATGAAATCGCATCCGACAGGAACCGGAAACGGGGAGACATCGTACGGGAAGCAATTGAATGGTATCTTGCGGAATGGGCAGACTATCAGATTGCCTTGGAGAGACTCAAAGACCACACGGACAAAATCGTCACAGAACAAGAACTGTTAACAGAAATGAACTGGGATGACTGAGTTTCAACTCCGATTCAAGGAAAGTATTCGAAAAGACCTGAGGCGTATCGGCAGAAAGGCATCCATTCACATTATCCGTAAAATCCGTGAAAGTTTATTGCCCAATCCGGCAGTCGGCAAACAACTGAAGGGGAAAGGCAGGATGCTCTGGTCCTGGCGAACAGGCAACTATAGGATAATTTACACATTCAACAATCAGAATCTAATTCTGCTGGTCATCCGTATTTCCCATCGAAAAGACGTGTACCGTAATCTGCCGTCTTTGTCTCCAGTGGATAAGAAAACGATTACAGGTTGAACAGAAGGTCCGTTGAGCAGGGATAAAACCGGAATGTTTTGGTTTTGATAAACTTGGAATATGATTTCATCCTTGACCCCGTTTCAGGCAAAAATGGATGCTATTCCCTTTTAGTCTTGACTTTTCGGGAATTAGAGCTATAATAGTCGCATGGATAGAGAACTGATACCAAAAATTCAGGTGGATCTGAAAAGGAAGATGGTGCTTGTTTCCGGGCCACGACAGGCTGGAAAGACCACTTTGGCAAGAATGCTGGCGTCAAATGTGGAATATTTCAATTACGATAATCCGGATGACCACCTGCTGTTGAAAGAAAAGAGCTGGAAACGGAAAACAGACCTTTTGATTTTGGACGAACTACACAAAATGAAAAACTGGAAATCATGGTTGAAAGGGGTATATGACACAGAAGGGATTCATCCACCTATCATCGTAACCGGCAGTGCAAAGATGAACATCTCCAGGAAGATGGGGGATTCAATGGCAGGCCGTTATTTTCACTATACCCTTCACCCATTCACCCTGAAAGAGTTGAAAGGGAAGTTGGATGCTGGAAAGGCTTTCCGCCTGCTGTTGTCAGTCGGTGGCTTCCCGGAACCGTTTCTAACAGAGGACCTTACTTTTTACAAAAGATGGAAACGGACACACCTCGACATTATCTTGAGACAAGACCTGCTGGACTTTGACACTGTCCGGAATATCAAATCAATTGAAATTCTGGTTTCCCTTCTCAAGAAGCGAGTCGGTTCTCAGATTTCGTACAATTCCCTTGCAAGGGATCTTGATTGCGACCCCAAGACGGTGAAGCGTTGGCTGGAAATACTGGAAAACCTGTATGTTGTTTTCAAGGTCTCTCCATATCACCGAAATGTGGCCAGATCTCTGTTGAAGGAACCCAAGTACTACTTCTTTGACACCGGTCAGGTGGAAGGGGACAATGGGGTAAAAATGGAAAACGTAATCGCTGCTTCACTTTTGCGGGAATGCCATTTTCTCAGAGATACGAAAGGAATAGCAGCCGAACTGTATTACCTGCGTACCAAAGATGGCAGAGAAGTGGATTTCCTGATTGTCCTTGACGGGCAGCCGACACAGATGATTGAATCAAAATGGAAAAGCAACAATGTATCCCCCGGTTTGAATCACTTCAAAAAATACTTTCCAGAAGTCAAACGAATTCAACTGGTACATAATCTGGCCCGAGAAAAACAGTACCCCGATGGCCTGTTTGTACTGGATGCCATACCCTGGCTGACAGACATGCCGATCTGTGAATAGCCAGGAATGGGGACTTCACCGAAGGCGCTTGCGCCCTGGTAGAAGTGGAAACAAAATCTTTTTCATTTCATCTCCCTTCCACTTCTTATTGGCTTACATCCTTCCACGCTACAGGACTATTGTCCTCTCCCCCCTGCGGTCATTGCGCGTGCAAGTGCACGAAATAGGGGAATTGGCCGGTCCCCGCTTCTTTGAACCTTAGTTCTATGCTTTCTGAACTTTGTGTCCTTGTGCCCTTGTGTTATATTTTTCTTCCTCTCCCTCCTCCCCCTCTGCGTGCTCTGCGAACTCTGCGGTGAGTCTCTATCCGGGGTGAGTAGGGGGTAAGAATAGTGAAAGTGAAAGTGCGAGTGCGCGAAAGAAAGATTGCTTGTCCCTTCTGAATATTATCTTTTCTGTTTCTAATTTTTGCGTCTCTGTGATTTTGTGTTAACTTCTCCTCTCATCCCATCTCCCTCCTCCCCCTCTGCGTACTCTGCGAACTCTGCGGTGAGTCTCTATCTGGCTGGCCCCCAAATGCAAAACCGGGGACATGCAGCCACATGCCCCCGGTTGATGGTTATTACAAGGTTCGCTCAGTTGCGAAGCGGTTTGCCGGTTTTGAGCATGTGCTCGATTCTGGCCTGGCTCTTGGGATTCGCTGTCAATTCCACAAATGCTTCCCGTTCCAGCTCCAAGAGCCGGTCTTCACCAACAACGGTACCTTCCGGCACGCCACCGCCGGTGAGAACGTGGGCAATCTTGGAACCAATGAGCTTGTCATGTTCGGAAATGTATCCGCCGTCCAGCATGTTCTGGAGGCCGAGTATCAACGCGGTGTATCCGACTTTACCCGCGACTTTAACGGTTTCTTTTGCCCGTCTCGGACGGAAACCTTCCCTCACCAGAGAGAGTGCTGCCTGTTTCGCATAGTAAATCTGGCTGTCGGCGTTCATCACTTCCATGTCAGTGGGCCGCAGATGGCCGTACACTTCCCTGGCCTCCCTTGCGGAGGTGGCAACCTTTGCCATGCCGATGGTTTCAAACACTTTCTGAGTGGCAGTCATGGCGTCCGGCGCAACCCGGTTGTCGTTGAGGGTCCGAATCAGCAGTTCCTTGGTGCCGCCGCCTGCAGGGAGAAGACCTACGCCAACTTCTACAAGGCCAATGTAGGTTTCAACAGACGCCACGGCCCGGTGTCCATGCATGGTAATCTCGCAGGCACCGCCGAGGGTAAGGCCGTAAGGCGCGGTTACCACCGGTTTTTCACAGTATTTCAGCCGCATGTTGGCTTCCTGGAAGGCTTTCGTGATTTCTTCAACTTCCCACCAGCGGCCTTCCTGTGCCGCCTGGAGTAGCATGAAGATGTTGGCGCCTGCGCCGAAATGCTGTGCCTGGGAACCGATGACCAGTGCTTCGTATTTGTCTTCCACCATGTCAACGGCACGATTGAGCATTTCAATGACTTTGTCGTCCACAGTGTTCATTTTGGTATGCACGGTGCAGCAGATAACGCCGTCGCCAAGGTCATATATGTCTGCGCCTTCATTTTCCGCCAGCACTTTGCCGGTGGCTTTCAGTTTGTTCAGGAAGATAACGTTATCCCGTACCGGAACTTTCACGTAGTCTTTCTTCTCAAAATCAAAGTAATAGCGATCACCGTCAATGGTTTTGTAGAAGGTTTCACCGTTTTCCAGCAGGATGTTCAGCTTTTCCGGAACATCAAAGCCGTCCGCTTTCATCCGTTCGGCAGATTCTTTCACCCCGATGGCATCCCAGATTTCAAAGGGGCCGAGGTCCCAGTTGAATCCCCATTTCATGCCGTTGTCAATGTTGACAATGTCGTCGGCAATTTCACCCAGGCGGTTCAATGCGTAAATCAGTGTAGAAGCGGTGTTTTTCCACGCCAGCTTTCCACCGGGATCGTCGGTGCTGATGACAACTTTGATTCTTTCACCGGCATCGGAAACTTCTTTGGCTTTCTTGATGCATTTCCAGTCCGGTTTTTCCGCGGGCACATATTCCATGGTGTTCAAATCCAGCTGAAGTTTCTGTTTGTTTTTGTCCCGGGTGAAGAATCCTTTTTTGACTTTCCGGCCGAGAAGGCCTTTTTCCAGCATTTTTTCGATAAATTCGGGTGCTTTGAAGGTTTCCCGCATTTCATCGTTAACCAGCGCTTCGTATGAGTTTTTCACCACGTGAACCATGGTGTCAATGCCCACCAGGTCGTTGGTTCCGAACACGGCGCTGCCGGGACGGGACATGGCTTTACCGAGAACCGCGTCCACCTGCTGAGGGGTGAGGCCGTCTTCCAGCGCGATACGCATGGCGTTTGCCAATGCGAATACACCGATGCGGTTTCCCACGAAGTTCGGGGTGTCTTTTCCGAGAACAACACCCTTACCCAAGGTATTTTCTCCGAAGTCTTTCATGAACTCAATCAGTTCGGGATCCGTCAGTTCACCGGGAATGATTTCCAGCAATTTCAGGTACCGGACGGGATTAAAGAAATGGGTTACGAGAAAACGTTTTTTCAGCCCTTCGTCGAAGTCTTCCGTCATCAGTTTGATGGGGATACCGGAGGTGTTGGAAGAGAGAATGGCATCTTCTTTCAGGTAGGGCGTGATGTTTTTGAACAGGCTTTTTTTAATGTCCAGGTTCTCCACCACCACTTCCACAACCCAGTCACAGTCTTTCAGTTTGTCCAGATCGTCTTCCAGGTTGCCGGTTTCAATGAGTTCCAAAATGGTTTTATTGAAAATCGGAGACGGTTTCTGTTTCAGGAGTTTTTTCTTGGACGTTTCCGCTATCACACTTCGGCTCTGCCCCTCTTTCAAATCCCGGGGGACAATGTCGAGCATAACAACGGGAATTCCGGCACCTGCGAGGTGAGCGGCAATCCCGCTGCCCATTACGCCGGAGCCGATTACAGCTGCTTTTTTAATCTTTCTTTTCATGGCTTACCTCTCATTTTCCCTTACGGTTAAACCCGTTCCAGCAGGGTTGCGATGCCCTGGCCGCCACCAATACACATGGTTCCGACACCGAGTTTCACGTCTCTGCGGATCATTTCATAAAGGAGGGTGGTCAGGATACGGGTACCGGAAATCCCCAGGGGGTGGCCAAGGGCAATGGCCCCGCCGTTGACATTCACTTTTGACGGATCAATCCCCAATTCACCGATGGACACAATGGACTGGGTGGAAAAAGCTTCGTTGATTTCCCAGAGATCAATATCGTCCACTTTCAGGCCGGCCCGATCCAGCAGCCTTCTGGTCGAATAAATCGGACCAAGGCCCATTACGTCCGGTTCCAACGCCCGGACAGCAGTTGCTTTAACCCGAGCCAGGGGTTTCAGGCCCAGTTCCTTTGCTTTTTCTGCGGACATCAGAATCATAACAGAAGCACCATCGGTAATGGGAGAAGAGTTCCCGGCTGTGCACCGGCCTTTTACCCGGAATACCGGTTTCAATTTTGCCAATACTTCCATGGAGGTCTCTGCACGGGGACATTCATCCTTATCCATCAGTACAAAGCCCTCAGGCAATTCTGTGCCTTCCTTCCAGATGTGAACCTCACCGCTCTTTGGATTGACCATCAACGGAATCAATTCATCCTTGAATTTGCCTTCTTTTTGAGCACTGATCGCCTTCATGTGGCTCTCATACCCGAAGCGGTCCAGCGCTTCCCTGGACAGGTCATACTTGTCGTCATAACGGTCAATTACCTTCTCCGCTGTCTCCCCCATCGGGACATACGGATTGGGAAAATCACCTTCAATAAAACGGTGATTGGGGGAAAACTTATTCCCGATCATGGGAACCATGCTCATGCTTTCGGTTCCACCGGCAATGAAAATATCACCGGCACCACTCATGATGGCATGGGCGGCGGCATGGAGGCCGGTCATGGCCGAACCGCAGAAACGATTGATCGTCGCGGCCGGGATATCAACTGGCAATCCCGCCATAAGGCAGGCAATCCGGCCCACATTCATTCCCTGTTCCGCTTCCGGAAATGCACAACCGATGAGGGCATCCTCAATCTGTTCATAGTCAAATTCACCGGTTTGCGCCAGACATCCGGTAATGGCCTTTTCCAGAAGATCGTCTGGCCTTGCCTTGGCAAGCAGACCTTTTCTGCCGCGCCCGATTGGTGTTCTTTTGGCGGCAACGATTACTGCG
Source organism: Acidobacteriota bacterium (assembly GCA_003650445.1). GTDB lineage: Bacteria > Acidobacteriota > Holophagae > Thermotomaculales > Thermotomaculaceae > UM-FILTER-49-7. The sequence continues at coordinate 10,107 of QMQE01000022.1, forward strand.
TCACGCATATCTTCCTCCTTCCAGGTTTTCAGATAAAGACATTATAAAACTGAATGAGCGCTCATTCAAGTTTTTTTATGGTTTTTTTTGGAATTTTTGAGGTTATATGATACATTATCGCAAGGAGAAAAAGATGGTTAATTTTAACTATACATCTCGTGAAGTAACGGTAAAAATTGTGTATTACGGGCCGGGACTCTGTGGGAAAACTACCAGCCTGCAGCATATCTATAAGCATATTCCAAAGAGCAAGAAAGGGAAAATGGTCTCCCTTGCCACCCAGACGGATCGAACCCTGTTTTTTGATTTCCTTCCCATTGAACTGGGCCAGATCAAAGGGCTGAACACTAAAATCCAGCTTTACACTGTCCCGGGACAGGTCTTTTACGACGCCACACGGAAACTGGTATTGAAAGGTGCCGATGGAATTGTATTTGTCGCTGATTCCCAGAAAGACATGCTCCAGGCCAATATAGACAGCTTTGGAAACCTCGTTTCAAACCTTCGGAACCTGGGGTTTGAGCTCTCTGAGCTGCCACATGTAATCCAGTACAATAAACGGGATCTGGATAATATTCTCGACGTGGAAACCCTCAACAGCGAAATCAACCAATTCAATGTACCCTATTTCGAAACATCTGCAATTACCGGCGAAGGCGTGGTGGAAACCCTCCGCGAAATCGCAAGGGTTGTACTTTTGAATATTTCAGAGAAATATGATGTTGAGCTTGAAGAACTGGCAGCAGAACAAATTTTGTCACAACAGGATAATGAACCGATTTCAGAGATTGATGATATGGATGTTCAGGGAAGCGATGACTCAATTTCACTTTCCGACCTTCCCTATCCGGATTCTTTTTCAGCTGATCTGGAAGAATTAAAAGGGGACGAGTTGAGTAATTCTTACGAAGTCCAGTTGGTAGAAGAATCTGTGGATTCCAGTCAGGAGGAGGAAGTCGAAGAGTTGTCTGCGGATTCGGAAATCATGGATGAAAATCAAGAAAAAGATAGCGAACCTGAAGAAGAGACATCAGTGGACGATGGCATTCAGACCTTTCCCGGTACACCAATTCGCATTGACCGCTACCATTATTCTCTCCCTATTACCATTGAAATTCCAAAAAATCTGGATTTAAAGACCATGCGGTTTACAGTGGATATTAATTTCCGGGAGAAAATGTAACACCATTATTCTGCAGAAATAACGATGCTTTCCCTTCTGATAAATTCAAGGAGTGGGTTTTCCCACTCCACCGCTTCCGGGTTCAGATTACAAGGGGCTTCGCCTTGTTTCAGAGGCATGTTCAGCAATTCAACATCACTGAGCCTCTTCAACGGGCCGGGTACAACAAACACAGGAATACCTACCGACGCTGCAAGGCGTACAACACTCCGGGTGCCACTCCGATTAACAAACCAGCCGGGGCTGATGGCATCACAACCGAGAATAATAGCCGAAACCGACGGTACCCGGCTGAAATATGGGCCATCCGCATAGAGGCGAGGAGAAATGGCCGGAATAGTGGATAGAGATTGGGCCATCGCCTTTCCTTCTTCTTCCGGAGCACAAAGCGCAACGTCCACTTTGAGAGGGCGGTTCAAAACTGCCAGCGCCTTTTTCACCATAGAGGAATTGCTATAAACCGCCACCTCACTGATTTCTTTCAAAAATGCGGCTCGAAACCATTCAAGAGTCTTTTTTTCTTCAAGTTCAATTCGGCGGTGGAATTCAATCAGTGAAGATTCAGACAAATCATTATCTGTGAAAAATCGGCGCAGGTGGTAGAAGCACGCCATTCCGCTGTGGACTTTCAACAGCTGTTCCAATGCCCCTTCCGGTACCGGTGAACCGGACTCAAGGAGGAACCCCAGCCAGTCAAGTGCTTTTTTTAGAAGTAAACTGGAACCACTGACACCATCATTGAGAATTGCCCGTAACATGGCTCCCCTCTTTGTTTAAAGAAATTCTGAAATGCGCCCCGTCTTCACAGGGCAACGCCTCAATCTCTCCACCCATTTCCCGCATAAATTCCCTGCAAATAAACAGCCCCAGCCCGGTTCCGTTTTCCCTTGTGGAAAAATAGGGTTCAAACACACGGGAAACATTTTCAGCCGGAATTCCCTCACCATTGTCCCTGTAGTCCAACGTCACACACTCTCCGTTTTCAAGAATCTCTATTTTCACTTCCCCGGATTCCCCGGCAAAGCTATGGGTATTTTCCAGAAGGTTTCCCAACACCCGGGTCAGCTTCAGGCTGTCTCCCATCACAGAGATTTCAGGGCCTGTAATTTTTACTGAGAGATTGGGGTATGCCTCGGCAAGAGAGGAAACAAACCCTTTCAATTCATGGGGACGAAGCCTTGTCTCCGATTTTCTGGACGCCCTGACAAGGTCCGAAAACTGAGCTGAAATCGCTTTCAGCTCTTCTGTTTTCTTCAGAATATTTTCCACCACTTGAGGGATAACATCCGGCAGTTTCTGCGGTTCTCTTTTGGCAACTGAGCCCAGGAATTCGGCATTCAAACGGATGGGTGTCAGCGGATTCTTTATGTCATGCGCCACCTGGCGAGCCATATCGCCAATAACGGAAAGGCGACTGGCTCGGACAACGTCGGTGACATCATCCACAATAACAACACGGCTCTTGTTCTCAAGCTGAACAATAGAAACCTGATAATTTCTCCCGTGAAACACGAGGTCTGATTTAAACGGACCTTCCCGTTCAATCAAACCCAGGGTTACCTCTTTGGGAAGTTTCCCGAAAAGAGGATTAGAGGCGACAACCTCCCTCTCTTCACTGACGAGGGCAACAGCTGACGAGACGTTTGCCAGCAACGCTTCCAGGTTGAGACGCTGGTTCTTGAGAGATTGCGCCATATCAGCCATTGATGAAATCAAACTGCCCATTTCATCATCGTAATCATAATGAATTTCCAGGTCATATTCTCCCCGGGAAATACCTTTCGAGGCCAATGACAATGACAGAATTGGATCCACTATCTTTCGTGTGAGATAGGCAGAAATCAGAAAAGACACCAGGAGGAACAGGACAAGAACAATCATTAACACCCGGGCACCATTCAGAAACGGAGTTGTTTCCCAGCTGCCAATGGGCCTGACTTTTAGAACTGCTGCCGGATAACGGGCCAGGGCAAGGGGAACATACAGGAAATTACCTGAAATGAAAGGGTCATTGTCAGCTGAATGTATTGACCTCAGAAATGCAGGATATGAAAGTAATACCGATGCCTGCAGATGGTTGGTACTGAACACAACCAGCCCCTCACTGTAGAGAGAATAATCGCCGTGAATCAAGGTTTTCAAGAAACCAAGATAGCTGTCCGAGAGCATGGGTTCATCTCGTTCCAACAACTGGCTTGCCATATCTGCCGTCCGATAAAGTCCTTCCTTGGAAACATTTCGGGTAAATGCTCTTGATTGGAACATCAACAGCATACCAACGAGGGTGAGAAACCCGGTCAAAACTGCAAACTGTCCCAGCACTGTCCGGGCGAAAAGGCCCCGGGTGTCCGGCGCCATCATTTTTGAAAAACTGACGTATAAAATCATTCCAAGGAGAATCAAGAAAGCAAGATCGGAGAGAATCTGAAAAATGCCCGGTGGCATAATCTTAATTTCCTCCCTCCCCTTTGAACGCAACAAGCGAAAACTTCCGCTGTACACCCCGCCCGGCTTCATAAACGGAAGTGTGTACAGGTCTGATGACAATCTCAAAGAAAGAATCCCGTACTTGAATGGGGCTGTTCCGGCAACAACACGGCGCGTCTTTCTTCCTGCGGATAATGTTTCCACAGAATGCTCCACAGGCAGGGTCATCACCTCGGGAATTCCCCTGGAATAGGAAGAAAGAATCTCGCCTATCTGGTTGAAATAAACAGCCTCAAAATCATAGGGTGAATTCACCAGGCCAGATGTCCTCAAGAAATAAAGCAGGTCACGAAACCCTCCGGTTTCAGCGAGATGAAGATAATGATCCAGATCACGAAACGCCAGGGTTTCCATTTTTTCAGGGTCAGTTTCAGCTTGTGACACAAGCGTCTTCATTCGAAACCACGTATCCCCATACAGCGTTCCCAGAACCAGAATTGCCAATGTAGAAATCAACAGGACTGCATGCCAGGGCTTCTCTATCCGCTGGAATAGAATGGCCACCGCAGCAACCAGAACACAGAGAATAAAAGCCGGCACTGAAAAAAAGAGGGCCGCCAGCAAAATAGGCACAGAAAGCCAATGAAAGCGCGTGGCTGAGAAAAACGCTCCGGCCATCCAGGCCAATCCCAGTATTGCCAGTGAAGGGGAATGGTAGAGAGCATTGTAAAAGTGGAAAGCATTGAAGCCCCGCTGAAAAAGCACAGTAAAAAACAGTACCATGAACCCGGCAAACAGCGGATTCAGCCAACGGGAAATCTCTGGAATTCGCCTGCTTTTCAAGTAAAGCGCTCCGGCAAACAGAAAAATATAACAAGGCAACGGAGAAATAAGAGTCTGAAACAGAAGCAGCAGGGCAAACAAACTCACCGATCCCTCGCTTCCCAGTGCAATGAGCCCGAGAAGAACCAGCGCGAGAAGAACAGCCAATGAACCCTTGGGAGGGGTTTTTCCGGGGATAAGCTGGTATCCCTGTACTACACCTACAGTCCCGATTTGAACCGCGTCCAGAATCACGGGCAGGGTATCTGTATATTCGCCTTCATACCCGGTGGCAGCGTCATTCCAGATGATGGGTTTCATGTTCAGATTAAAAACGGCGACAGGATTGGAAAATTTGTTTAATTGTTTGTAAATTGCTGTTTTTTCCTGCTGTTTGCCCTTCCCGGAAAGAATCCTCACCAGGACCGGTTTGGAACTGGACACAATCTGCCGGGGGCCGGCACAGGACACCCGCTTTGCCTCTGATTTGGGGTAGAAGTGTAGGATTCCCCCCAAGGCGATAAGTACCAGCAGGAGTCCAGGCATGTTCCGAATAAAGCGCTTCTTTTCCATAGCCATCCCGTCTCTTTGTTGTGGTGATTATACCGGAATATGTGAGAGTTGCAAAATAAGAGTCAGTTTATTTCTGCCTGCATGATTCAAGAAATGCCCGCAATACAGACTCGCAGACATTTTCCGGGGGGCTTTTCTTTTCCAAGTTGTGAGCAATCTCCAGGCTTTCCTGAAAACTTTCAACAAATTCACGGCAACGGGAACACGCTTTCATGTGCTCCTGGATTTCCAGGCATCGCGCTTCAGGGAGTTCCCCATCCACATAATCGGAAAGAATGTTCAGGATTTCTTTACACTCCACCGGAAGCCCCCTTGAAATAGTCCGAAACAAGATCCCTGAGCATCAATCTTGCCCGATGAACCCGCACTTTGGCATTGGAGAGAGAAGTCTCCAGAATATCGGCAATTTCCTGGTGGGGCAGGCGCTCCACCTCCCGGAGAAGGAAGGGGATCCGGTAATCTGCCGGTAATTTCAAAATTGCGTCTTCAATAATTTTAAGTGATTCCTTCTGCTCCAGGGTATCATGGGGATGATACCGGACATCACTTTCCGCTTCATGAGAGGTTTCAAGGTATTCATCCAGGCTGCTTTCCCCTCCGTTTTCTTTCCGGCGCTTTTGGAGGCAGGCATTGGAGGCAATTCGATAAAGCCATGTTGTCAATTTTGCATTGCCCTTGAACTTGTGGATATATTTGAAGGTATTGATCAGGGTGTCCTGGAGAATATCACTGGCATCTTCCGGGTTTCCACAGAAGCGGATTCCAAAGTTGTAAATCGTGTTCCGGTATTTCTCAAAAAAGCGGGTAAATGCCTCTTCATCGCCTGATTTCATCCCTTCGATCAGCTGCTGCTCTGACATTTCAGTTCCGCATACTGGTAATGGGCGCGGGAATTCGGCCGCCACGGGCCACAAAGCGATCGCAGGAGTACTGGTTAATGTCCTGAACAATAGCCATCCCGAGAAGTCCGCCGAAGTTCACCACATCACCGACCTTGCTGCCCGGCGGTACAATAACCCGGACTGCTGTGGTTTTCCCGTTGACTACGCCGATGGAAATTTCATCGGCAATGAGGCCGGAAATCGTTGTTGCAGGTGTATCCCCCGGAACCGCCACCATATCCAGACCCACCGAACAGACCGCCGTCATGGCCTCCAGTTTCTCTAAAGTCAATGCCCCGATTCTAACCGCTTCAATCATAGCGTTGTCCTCCGAAACCGGAATGAATGCCCCGGACATACCACCCACGTAAGAAGATGCCATTACTCCACCCTTTTTCACCGCATCGGTCAGCAACGAGAGCGCCGCCGTGGTTCCCGGAGCGCCAGGTTGCCCCAGGCCCATGTTCTGCAGGATTTCACCAATGGAATCCCCCGGCTCCGGGGTCGGTGCCAGTGACAGGTCCAGAATTCCAAACTGCACCCCGAGGCGCCTCGCCGTTTCCCTGCCAATGAGCTCACCGGCACGGGTGATCTTGAACACCGTTTTCTTGATAATTTCGGAAAGCGTTCCCAGATCCACCGGCCCGGCATCTTTAACCGCATGGTTGACCACTCCCGGCCCGCTGACCCCGACATTGATAACACATTCCGGTTCCGATACTCCATGAAATGCTCCTGCCATGAAGGGATTGTCTTCCACCGCGTTGGCAAAAACCACAAACTTGGCATTGGCCAGCGCGCCCCGGTCTTTCGTAATCTCCGCCATTTCTTTAATGACTGTTCCCATTTCCCGAACCGCGTCCATGTTAATGCCGGCACGGGTAGATGCCACGTTGACGGAAGAACATATATGGTCTGTCTCCGCCAGTGCCTGGGGAATGGATCGGATAAATTCCTCCTCTACCCGGTTGGCGCCCTTCTGCACCAGAGCTGAATATCCACCGAGAAAATCTGCGCCGATTTCATCACATGCCTTGTCCAGCGCTTTTGCAATTTCCACAAAGCCGTCCCGATCTATTGAAACACCACCGGTCAGGGATATCGGTGTAACAGAAACCCGCTTGTTGGCTGCCCGGATACCGAATTCCTCTTCAATGCCATTGACCACCTTCACCAGATTTCCGGCATACTTCATTACCTTGTCATAGATACGGGTTTTCGTTTCTTCCACGGAAGAAGAAATGCAATCAAACAGGGAAATCCCCATAGTGGTAGTGCGGATATCCAGATGTTCTTTTTGAATCATTTTGATGGTTTCGAGAATCTCACGTGTACTGAAACTTCCAAGCATTGGTTGATGATCTCCTTTGGCGCCTGCGGCGGCTATACTTTGTGCATGAACTGGAACAGTTCCTCGTGCTGAGAAAAGATACCGACACCGAGTTCATCACCCTTTTTCGCCAGTGTCTCCTTCAACTCTGAAAAACTGCAGTTGGCTTCCGCCAGATTAACAATCACAATCATGGCAAAATTCTCACCCAGTAAGGTCTGGGTAATATCGGTAATGTCTACATTCTTCTCCGCAAGGATTCCGGTAATTCCCGCTACAATCCCGGGATGGCTCTTACCAAACGCTGTAATAATGGCTGTCTGCCCCGATGCAGGGGCAGTCCCCGTACCTGAAACCGGAATCGGCGCAGCTTCTGTACCGAGGGGAACGGTATTAATCAGCTCCCGCACCATCTGCTTCACCAGCTCCGGGTTTGCAGAATCCCCGAGGTGCTTAAAAATAATCTCTGTAATTTTATATACGGCATCGCGTCTGTCCATCAGTCCACCTTCCTGAAAATATCATGGTCCCGGGCCGTGTCCTTTGCCAATGGCGTAACCATGGTCCGGGAGGAAATCAGAATCTTCCGCCCCTCCCTCACTGCGTCCAGCACATCCCGTTCCGACACAAAATCCACTACATCATGGGGCGTTTCCGCGATTACCCGACCCTGGAGTTTCCGGTCAATGATTTCCGCAATACCCCCTGTTCCCCCCACCTGCAGTGGGGATTCTGAACCGGGATTCACCGGGTTCATTTCAAAGGCCACCCGTTTCACATTGACCATGTGCTTCGCCGTGATATTCTCAGATGTAATGTTGTTTCCAAATGTACCGCAGCCCAGTGTCATGGAGGGCATCAACCGGGTTGTGTAGCCCACTGCGCCGTGGGTCGTCGGGGTGTTCACCAGAATCCGAAATGCCGGCTTCTTCAGCGCGAATTCTCGAATCACATCGAGATTCCGGGAATGAATCCCGAGGGAATGGCCGAGGCCACCAAAATTCAAAAGCTGAATACAGCGCTCACAGGCAGCCTGCCAGTCATCTTCCACATAGAAGCACAGAATTGGAGACAGTTTTTCAATGGACAGGGGGTGTTCTTTTCCCACGCCGTCCATGGGCACCAGCAGTACCCGGGTTTCTTCCGGCACGGAAAAACCCGCAATCCCGGCGATCACCGCAGGGTCTTTCCCCACAATCTTCGGGTTGGCGGTGAACTTCGGGCTTACAACAACTTTCTCCAGCTTTTTCTTCTCTTCATCATTGACCACGTAGCAGGAATTCCGTTTCAGCGCGTCCAGCATCCGGTCCGCAATGGGAGCATCCACAATCACCGATTGCTCTGACGCACAGACTGTGCCATTATCGAAAGACTTCCCCGCCACCACATCCTTTGCCGCCTTCTCCACATCGGCAGAACGCTCCACGAAAACCGGCACATTGCCCGGGCCAACTCCATAAGCTGGCTTCCCGGAGGAATACGCCGCTTTCACAAGCCCCAGCCCCCCGGTGGCCAGAATCACCCCGGTCTTGGGATGGCGCATCATCTCGTTGGTCAGCTCAATGGTGGGATTTTCCAGAATCTGAACCGTATCTTCCGGCGCACCCACCTGTTTCAACGCTTCCCGAATCACTTTTACCGTTTCCCCGATACAGTCTTTTGCGGAGGGATGCGGGGAAAAAAGAATTGGATTTCGGCCTTTCAAAGCAATAATCGCCTTATAAAGTGTAGTGGAAGTCGGGTTGGTACAGGGAATTACGGCTGCTACAATCCCAACCGGTGCCGCGACTTCCCAGATGTTCCGGCCGGCGTCTTCCCGGATAATTCCTACCGTCTTTTCGTCCTTGATGGAATCCCAGAGAATTGTGGTGGACAGCTCGTTCTTGACCATCTTGTCCGCTACCCGGCCATATCCGGTCTCAGAAACCGCCAACTCCGAAAGACGGCGGTTTTCCCGCACACCGGCATCTACAACCGAACGGGCAACCCGGTCTATCTGCTCCTGGGAATATCCCTCTATGATTTCTCCCGCCGCTTCAAGACGGGCAAAAACCGCATCCAACTGGCTCATTGTTCAGCTCTATGCCTTTTTCGGTGCTTTATACCCCGGCAGAATTGTCTCCACATCACCATGAGGTCTCGGAATCACATGGACAGAAATTAATTCGCCGACCCTGCGTGCCGCAGCGGCACCGGCATCCGTAGCTGCCTTAACGGCGCCCACGTCGCCCCGTACCATAACGGTGACGAAGCCGCCGCCGATATATTCCTTTCCAATCAGTATCACATTCGCAGCCTTGACCATTGCGTCTGCCGCTTCGATTGACCCGATGAGGCCCTTGGTTTCGATCATGCCCAGCGCTTCTCTATTCATCATTCCCTCCATCGTAAAATCCTCATTTATCTTATCACACAACCTGCCAGTGAGAAACAAAGTTCCCGGGAGAAATTGTAAACTTGGAGAGACGAACCCGCACTGCCAACTGACGCCGGCAGTACGGAACTTTCCCCGAAGCGTCGCTTTTGAGCAAGCTCAACACTTTGCTTCGTGGAAAGTTCCTAATTCAAAAACTGGGTTTTTGAAATGCGGGTTCTGGTAAATGTGCAGTTTTCAAGAACCCCTTCCCCTCTCTTTCCATTGATGCTCAAGTCTCGGGCCATCTGCCGGCTTACGCGCCCTCCGCTTGTCGTCATGTACAAATGTACAATTCCTCCTGCGCTCCGGGCACAAGCACCACCATCTGGCCCAATCCGTCGCATCTCAGTCCGTTGGTCGGTGCGTGCGCAACTGAGTTGCACACTCCCTCCCCGTCCTGGAGCTGTGGAATTGTATACCTCTTATCTAAAAGTTAAAGGCCTGGCTGCTTCGCAGGCCGGGAACGGAGCAAAACAGGGACTGGCAACGCTCCAGTGCCTGTCCTCCGCTTTGCGTCCATAGCCACTCCCCCCTTTCTTATGACACTTATTATCTCTCTGTTACATCGTTTTGTAGGTGCTGGCCCCTATTCCACCCAATTCGGCACCCGGACGCCCAATCCGGGCGTCCCTCTATTCGGCTCAGAACCCGAATTGAAAATCAGAAAAAAAGGAAAATAGGAAAGAAGGAATAATCAGTCCAATTTCCTGATTCGCGGTGGAAACTTCCGGTTCCGTTTATCGTACAATGAAACGAATCTCATAAAGAAATATGACAAAGGAAGGTAAGAGAACATGAGCGTTATGAGTGGGCGTTAGCGGCAGAGTCCCCGGAAAGGGGAACAGAAAGAGAATTGGCCGGGGTTTCCCCGTTTCTTCTCTGTTCTGCCGCCCACGCCTAATGCATAACGCGCAACTCCCTTCCAAACAAGGAGGTCAAAAATGGAAAACAATATTCAAACAAAACCAATGACGGTGGGAGACTGGTTTGTCACCATACTGATTCTGGCTATTCCGCTGGTAAATATCGTCATGTATCTGGTGTGGGCATTCAGCAGCACCGGGAACCTCAACCGGAAAAATTTCTGCATCGCGTCTTTAATCTGGATGCTCATTGGCATTGCTATTGCTATTCTGGTCATTGGATTCGTATCCCTGATCGGTGTCGCAGCCATGAGTCACTGAGGCAGGAGCCAAGTTTGAGTAGAATAAGAAGAGGTGATGGGTAAGTCAAAAGGCAGGGAATGGCCAACTCCCTTCTTTCGCGCACTCGCACTCGCACTTTCACTATTATTACTCCTACTTCTTTTTCTGCCGCCCACGCATAACGCGCACTCAGTTGGCTGGACCGCAAAGCGGGGGACAGGCACCGCGGCGTTGCCAGTCCCCGTTTTGCTCTCTCATTTCCAAGGAGGGGGGTATCAACAACTGTCAATTTGCCAAGAGGAACCCGCATTTCAAAAACTTGTTTTTGAAATAGGAACTTTCCCTGAAGTGTACCGTTGAGCTTGCTCATAAGGGATGCTTC
>QMQE01000023.1 GCA_003650445.1 Acidobacteriota bacterium
TGCGCAACCAAGTTGCACACTCCCTCCCCGAACCGGACTGTGGAATTGTATACTTTCAATTAAAGTTTCCAGTCCCGGCTGCTGCGCAGGCCGGAAGATGAGAGAGCAAAACGGGGACGGCGGAGAGTGCAAGTGAAAGTGCGAGTGCGAGTGAGTGAAAGAAGGGGATTCACCATTCCCTGTTTTGTTTCCGCTAATCACAAATTACAAGTTACGAATCACGGCCCCCCAGAGTTGGCAAATGTCGGTTCCCTGTCTTTTTCGGTCAGAACACAGAACACTGAACACAGAACACAGAACACATCTTTTCCACTCAACATTCGGCGCAACGCGCCGCGGGGGTAGGGGTAGGAAAACTCAGAGAGTTGACATTTCCCGGTCTTTTTCCATCCGGGCTCAACCTTGCCTTCTGCTCAATCTTGTCTCGGTGAATCTGGTGTCTGTTTCTGCTGCTTTCATCTATAAATTTTAAATCGTTTTGGATAGGTGTTCTTTAAGTTTCACTGTCTTTTGTATGCGAAGATAACCGGTGGTATATCAGAAAAATACAATATATCCAAAAGTTTTAGCACCCTGGGGCCAATGGGAGGATCGTTTTTCACAGTTTGAACCCGAATTCTATAGAAATCAGGATGGTGTTTTCTGCATGAAACGTCTGATACTTCCGAAAAGTCAGGGGCCTTCTTATTTTGATTTTTCAAATCAGGTTGTGAATCAGGTTACAAATCAGGTTACAAAATCAGGTTACGAAACTTGACTGAAAGTGTGTAGTGAGGTATCCTTTTGAAAAAGGTGGCACTATGAGTGAATTGAAAATGGAAGGCTACGTAAAGGATTTTAAGCGGGTTCTTCTTTCATGTATGGAGCTGAACAGCTCAACGAAGGCACTCCTTTATGTGCAGGATCTACAGACGGGGGATTATCGGTTGGCGGCGTATTATGGCTATCTGAAAGAAACGCCAGAGATGGGGGTTTACGAGTTAGATTATCCCGTTATCCGTTTGTTGATGAGAAAGAGAAGCCCTTTCATCATAAATGACATTTCAAATTTTTCTGAACTGGGAAAGCACTTTGAGGACTACAATCTGAAAAATGCCCAGATTACGCCCATTTATATGATGGACAGGATTATTGCTTTCATTGAAGAAAGAAACAGGGCGGGTGGCCAGGAATATGACAAAGATACAATCCGGAACACAAAGCGTGTTGCAGGTGATATGGAGCCGCATCTTGAGGCATTTTTTGGGAAAGGAAAGAAAAAGACAGGGCGAGGCCCTGAAGAGGAAATGGGGCGGTCCTACCAGTATTTTCTTGTAAAATTTGCCTCTTTCAGGCGCTATCTGCCGGTTGTCAGCAGCCATTTTCAGGATTGTGTTGTATTTTTGAAGCCCAGTGTAAATTTTGATGCTCTGGTATTGAACGTGACCATAAACGAAAAGAGCATTAATTTTGTGTACAGTGTTCATCCCCTTGCGGAGCAGAGTAAGAAAGCATTGTCGGATTCATTGGCGGATTTCTTTCCGTTTCTCGGTTCCGGAGACAACATCACTTCTCATTTTTTTGTGGAAAAGATGTCAACGGAAGAGGTGTTTGCCGGTCAGGCGGAAACCTATTACACCATGAATGTGCTGGAAAAAGACAGTTTTTCAGCATATCTGTGTGCGGTGAGATTTACACCTGATTATTTTGAAGGGGAAGAAGTGGCGGCACTTTCCCGATTCAGCCGGATGTTTTCCACTTTTCTGTCCCAGACAATTCGGGAGTATCGTTGTTTTGATACATACATAGGCTTGATTCTAAATTTGCTGGAACTGTCTAAATCTTCCGGTTATAATTTCCGGATCCATGCGTTGAATACGGCCAAATATGCCCGTGCTATTGCCGAAGCCCTTACAGATGAATTGGATCTTGTTGATGCAATTACGGTGGCGGCCTTGCTTCATGACATCGGGATTTTGCTCATTGACCCGGAGTTGTTTGAAAAGGATTCCGTTATCAATATTACAGATTTTGAGAAGGTGAAAACCCATACCCAGGTTTGCATGTCATTCCTTGAAAAAATAAGAGTCCCAAAAGATATCCGGAAGATGATAAAATTTCATCACGAACGGGTTGACGGGACAGGATACCCGGAGGGACTGGAGGGAGACGAAATCCCTTTGGGTTCCCGAATTATTGCGGTTGCGGAAGCATTCGAGGTGATGACGGGGAAATCCGGCTATCGGAAGTCCATGTCTGTAGACAATGCAGTTAAGGAAATCATGGCGCAACGGGACAAGCAGTTTGACCGGAAGATTGTTGAAACGCTGGGGAAAATACTCGGCAAAAAAAAATAAATTAACAGTGAGCAAACCAGATGGGTACAACGATTGCAAGAAATAAAAAGGCACGACACGACTATTTTATCGAAGATACAATGGAGGCCGGTATCGTTTTGCTGGGTACTGAAGTAAAGTCCTGCAGGGATGGCCGAGCCAGTTTCAAAGATGCATATTGTGATTTTATCAATGGAGAATTATATCTTCTTCAGATGCACATTTCTCCATATACTCATGCCTCTATGCAGTTGAATCATGAACCGGAGCGGCCCCGGAAATTACTGCTTCACAGAAGGGAATTGAAACATCTTCTGGGTAAAATTAAGGAAAAGGGATTGACGATTGTACCCCTTGCGATTTATCTGAAAAATAACAAAATCAAGGTAGAAATTGCATTGGCAAAGGGCAAGAAGCAGTATGACAAACGGGAAACAATCAAGAAACGGGATGTGGATCGGCAACTCAGGGCTGCAGTGAAGAACCGATTTTCCGGCCATTGAATTTAAGCAGGGGAATACCATGGTGAAATATTTTCCAATAAAGCAGTTGCGACTGGATGACCGATTCAGGTTTCACCTGGGAGAGCTTCCGAAAAATCTGATCCGTTCTGTTTCCAGAGAAGGGGTGCTGCTTCCGCTGATCGCAGTTGGAGAGGAAAGCCCGGTTCTGGTGGACGGATATCGGCGTTGTGCGCTCCTTTCAGACAGTGATGTTGTAGCTGTCCGTCTGCTGCAGGACGAACGCACGGCTCTTCTGGCCGCTGTTGAGTTGAACATGCTGGGATCAGCCTACTCAGAAATGGAAAAGGCGAGGCTCATAGCAGTCGTCCATGAAAACGCATGGATGACAGACAGAGAGATTCTGGATATTTTGCTTCCCCGGTTGGGATTTAAAGGCGGGCAATCTGTGCTGGATGCCTGCATCTTGGTGGCTGAGTTGCTCCAACCCTCTCTTTTTTCTGTGCTGGCTGCCCGGAAAGCACCCCTTAAATTCGCCCTGCGGCTGACGGGGGAAGCTCCGGATGAACAACAGGTACTTGCGAATTTCTTTTCCTGTCAACGGTTCAGCCTGTCTCAGATGATACAGGCTGTGGATTTGCTGGTTCCGGTCAGAAAGCTGGGGAAACGGACATTCTCTGCCATAATTGATGAATTGCCTCGGGAAGAAGGAAATGCCCTCGCTTTACTCCGGCAGCTTCGATTTCCGAAAGCGACTGAAATTCGCATAAGGCTGAATTCATTACTGGCTCCGTACAGGGGGAAGTTATCTTTTCCGGAAGACATGGAAGGGGATGCATTCCAGTTTTCCTGCAGCATAAAAAATGCTAAGCAGGCTTTGGACTGCGGCCGGTTGCTGCAAGAAATATCCGAGGATGCAGGGCTGTTTCAGTTTCTGAAGGGACATGTCTGCGATGATTGATAAAATTTTTGTGACAAAAGCGGCTGCTGAGTACGAATATTCGAGGGAGATTTGTAAACGTGCCGGGTTGAAGCCGGAACTGATTCGGAATGACACCGCATATCGGGAAGAGGTGGAGCGTTTTCTCCCGGATCCGGTGGGGCAGGGGAAGCGGCATCTCCTTCTGGACGTGTTTAGAGGTGGATTTTTCCGGAAATGCCCTGGAACAAAGGGGAAGGTTTGTTGCAACTACTATGTGATTGACCAGACCACCAATTGTCCCTTTGACTGTTCTTATTGTTTTTTACAAAGCTACCTGAATCTCCGTGCCATTCGTTTTGCCGTGAATGTGGAGGATTTGTTCCGGGAGCTGGAGGACGTGTTCAGAAAACACCGGTTTATACGACTGGGAACCGGCGAACTTGCGGATTCACTGGCCCTGGAACCCCTGACGGGATTCGGTTCAAAACTGATGAAATTTGCAATTGAATTCCCGGGGGTTGTACTGGAGCTGAAAACCAAGAGCGCAAATGTGGAAAATTTACCGGATGTTCATGGAAAACCCGGCCGGGGTGTTATCGGGTGGACGATGGAGCCGGCCCACGTGGTTTCCCTTGAGGAGCGGGGGACGGCAAGCCTTGCGGAACGGCTGGAGGCATCGGTCAGGGCTGCAGAAATGGGCTATGGTATTGCCTTTCACCTGGACCCGGTGGTGTTTTTCCCGGGGTTTGAAGAAGCATATCTGGATCTTGTGGATCAGATGTTTTCCTGTCACAAGAAACTGGACTGGATGTCATTGGCAGGGTTTCGCTATGAGCCGTCTCTGAAAGGATTTGTGGAGACGCGATTCCCCGATTCGGAGCTCCTCGATGGTGAATTTCTCCGTTGCAGCGATGGGAAGTACCGCTATCTTTTTCCGGAAAGGATTCATTTTTTCAAGCGACTGGTTGAAAAAGTAAAAAAGCTTTCACCGAAGACGCCGGTTTATTTTTGTATGGAGGATTCCCGGACCTGGGATCTTGTTATGGGCAAAAAAGCGCTGGCTGATCCGGTTCTGGAGCCGATATTTTCAAAAGGGGGCGGGGATGAAAAACAGGGTATGTGAGCTGTTTAAAATTCGATATCCTATTATTCAGGGCGGTATGGTATGGGTGTCAGGCGGGAAACTGGCTGCCGCAGTATCAAATGCCGGAGGACTTGGATTAATTGGTGCCGGTTCCATGAAACCGGACCTGCTGCGGCAGCATATCAGAAAAGCAAAAATGCTGACAGCAGCTCCTTTTGGTGTGAACATTCCAATTTTCTCGAAGTATGCGGAGAGTCAGGTACATACCGCTATTGATGAAGGGGTTTCCATTTTTTTTATGTCGGCCGGTTCTCCGAAACGGTTTACCCCGATATTGAAAGAAGCCGGTTGCACGGTTGCCCATGTGGCTTCTTCGCCGACTCTGGCAAAAAAATGTCAGGATGCCGGAGTTGATGCCGTCGTTGTAGAAGGCTTTGAGGCGGGTGGCCACAACGGAAGGGAAGAGTTGACAACTTTTGTGCTGGTTCCACAGGCCAGGGACAGGGTGGATATCCCGTTGATCGCGGCAGGGGGAATCGCTGATGGCCGGGGTATTGCTGCCGCGTTTGCCCTTGGGGCAGAAGGGGTACAGATTGGTACCCGATTTGCCGCGACAGTGGAATCATCCGCTTCAGCTCAGTACAAGAATCAAATTGTGGCGGCAGGCGACTCTGCTACCCGGCTGATGCTCAAAGCATTGATACCTGTTCGATTAATCCGGAATTCACTGACAGAGAGACTCCATGCACTGGAGGCGCGGTGCGCATCAGGTAAAGAGCTGGAGGCGGAATTGGGGGAAAACGCTGCAAAACGGGCTATTTTTGATGGTGAGGTGGACCAGGGCGAAGTGGAGGCGGGTGAAATAGCAGGGATGATTTCCGATATCCCATCCACCGGGGAGCTGATGCGGCGTCTGGTTTCTGAAGCCCTTGCGGCTGCACCAGGCGATGCTTTGAGGGAAGCGTTTCGAAATGAAAATGGTTTTTCTTGAATCCTTGTGTATTAAAGTAGTAAAATATTAGTGAAATGCTAAAGAAACACTTTTCTGCAAAGGGTTTTTATATCTCCATATTATTTGCTGCAATGCTTTTCCTTGTTTTGCAGATCTACGCGCTCCACAGATCCCGGATGGAGTATGGCCGTCTACTCACATCTGTCATTGTGCAGATGCACAATGGCGATATGCCGGATGATGTTCTGGGGATCGGCACATTGAAGGACGGGCATGTCCAGGCGCAGTGGGGTATTTTACCGAGAATTGACGCAGGAGATGTGAAAGACAGGATCGTTTCCGATGGTGCAGGTACAGTGGCTGTATTCGCGGGGCATGCAATATATTTCGCCAATGACGGCCAGTTCAGTAAGATAAATGAATCATACCGCTTCCAAGTGTTCCTTTCGATTTTGTTTTGTCTCGTGGTAATGTGGTTCAGCCTGCTCTTTTATTTCTTCGTTTACCGCAGTGTGAGAAAGTTGGAGGGCTGGGTTAAGGGCTATAGCGGGAAAAAACAAAGAAAAAAGAAAATGAGTGGCCGCCAGATTCCAAT
Organism: Acidobacteriota bacterium; assembly: GCA_003650445.1. GTDB lineage: Bacteria > Acidobacteriota > Holophagae > Thermotomaculales > Thermotomaculaceae > UM-FILTER-49-7. The sequence goes on from QMQE01000023.1 coordinate 6,330, forward strand.
ACATGGGTTTACTCAGATCATTTCCGGCATTGAAAAAATCTATTCAGACCTCATTAACACCGAAAAGGCAGTTGAGAGAAAAACAAAACTGGAGGCCCTTGGGGTTTTGTTTGCAAAAGTGCTTCATGACATTAAGAATGGGCTGGCCAGCATCAAAATCTATCAGTACCTTCTCCGGGAAGCCAAAGATGAAAGTAAGCGGAAAGAATTAATTCGAAAAATGGATGATGGCATGAGCGATGTTACTGTTATGATCCAGGATTTGCTGGACTTTGTGCGGGGCAGTAAGTCAACGCTGAAAGAAATTGTCCGGGTAAAAGACCTCTATAATGGGCTAAAAACTGAATATCAGGCAAAGGCGAATATGGAAGGTATAAAATTTGACATTTCCATGGATGATGCGATAGCAGAAAAATGCATCCATGTTGAGCTGGTTCGGGTTATAACAGCAGTGAAACACTTGATTCAAAATGCTTTTGAAGAAGTGAAGGCGGCGGGGCTTCCGAACCCTGAAGTAAGCATTCTTCTGAAAGCAGAAAGTGGAAATCTTGTGTTGGAGATCGCAGATAATGGAAGGGGAATTCCAGATGAGCTTGTGGACCGGATTTTTACGCCTTTCGTGAGCGAGGGGAAAGAAACCGGAAATGGTATTGGTGCCGCTGTTTCAAAAGAATATATTGAAGCCCAGAACGGCCACGTTGATTTTGAGACTTCCAAGGCCGGGACTGTTTTTCGCGTTACAATCCCTTTTTCAGTGTCCCAGTAGGAAAAATGATTTTGTTTGCCGGGATGGCAAACGGTGACGATTCCCGAAAACGGAGGGGAAAATGCAGACTGTGTTTACCGCGAGGCAGATGAGAAAGGCAGATTCAAAAACAATTGAGCGTTTAAATGGGAACGGTCTGTTGTTGATGGAACACGCCTCCGCTGCCTGTGTCCGGGAGCTGTTCAGGCGATTTGGAACAGGGTTGCAGGGAATGCGGGTTGTTGTTCTGGCAGGCCGGGGGAATAACGGAGGCGATGGAATGGCCATTGCCCGGCAACTTATATCCCGGGGTGTAGATACGTCAGTTGTTGTTTTGGGTGATATGGCAAAAATGTCGGAAGATGCTGTCGTACAGCTGAATATATTGAGAAATTATGGGATCTCCATTGAGAATGCGACAGGCGAGATCTCGCCTTCAGTTGAAGCTGAAATGAACCATGCCGGATTGATAGTGGATGCAATGCTGGGTACCGGGCTGACCAGTGAGCCCCGTGGCATTATTGCAGATGCCATTGAGGTGCTGAAGAAATATGAGGGGTTTGTTTTTTCTGTGGATCTCCCGTCCGGTTTGAACAGCGACAGCGGAGGGCTTCTCTGGGATGCTGTCCATGCAGATGCAACTGTCACATTTGGAAAGATGAAACGCTGCCATGTGCTTTCTCCCGCCTGCCTGAATTGCGGGGAAATTATTGTGGACGATATCAGCATTCCCGAAGATATATTTGATACGGTCAATGCGGATTGCTTCCTGGTTGAAGAGCAGGATATTGTTTCCCGTTTACCTGAGTTGGTGCCGGATGGGCACAAGGGGACATTTGGGCATGTTTTTGTAGCCGGAAGTGCCCCCGGTCGGCTGGGTGCTTGTGTGATGGCAGGAAGAGCCGCCCTTCGCAGCGGGTCCGGCCTTGCCACTATTCACCTTCATCGGGATAGCTATCCGATAGTGGGCCCGATGGCGCCGGAACTGATGGTTTCTCTTTCAGATAATCCGTATTCCCCGGTTTCCCTTTCTCCCGCGTTGGAAAGAAAAGATGTAATTCTGGCGGGACCGGGTTTTGGCATCTCTGAATCTGCCCGTGAATCAATGAAAGAGCTGATTTCCATTTCCGGACTCCCGGCCGTTCTGGATGCGGATGTGTTCAGAATCTTCCGGGTGGATGAACTCGCCAGTGTGCTGAATGGCCGCCCGGCGATTCTGACCCCACATCCCGGTGAAATGGCGGCGTTTCATGGAACAGGCATTGAAGAGGTTCAACAGGATAAAGCTGGCTTTGCAGTCCGGACAGCTGAACTGACTGGTGCCGTAACTGTACTGAAGGGACATCGGACAGTTATCGGGACTCCGGAGGGAATTGCATTTGTAAATCCAACCGGTAATGCCGGGCTGGCTACGGCCGGGAGCGGAGACGTACTTTCAGGTATTGCCGCCTCTTTCCTGGGTCAGGGAATGACGCCGGAAGATGCTGCGATTTGTGCTGTGTATATACATGGACTATCTGGAGAAATCGCAGGAGAAACGCGGAGTATGAGGGGGGTTACGGCATCTGCGATTCTGGACTCGATTCCGGCCGCTCTGAGTAAAATTGTAAGAAAGACAGATGATCGTTGAAACAAAAAGTGCTGTTGAAACAGAAAACCTGGCCTCTCAGGTTCGGGAGCAGCTTTCTCCCGGGGATGTTCTGGTCCTGACAGGAGATCTGGGTGCAGGCAAGACGACTTTCACCCGGGGCCTGGCTCAATCTATGGGGATAGACCCGAATATCGTTTCAAGCCCGACGTTCACCCTGATGAACATTTATCCGGGAGCCCCGGCACTGGTTCACGTAGATTTTTACCGGATTCCAGATGGAGGGGATATTTTTTTTGACGAATTGGACGATGCATTGAACGGGAATACAATTGTTGTAATAGAATGGGGGGATCGTTTCCTGGATCAGCTCAGGGAAATGGTTCAGGGAAAACTGTTCATCGGGCGATTCCGTGTGACAGGAGAAGAAGAACGGGAGATTGTGATTGAAGAAGATTCTCATCATTGATGACTCAGAAGCAATGCGGGAACAATTGAGTGAAATGCTCCGTGAATTGGTGACAGGCAAGGTGCAGATCCATGAGGCTGCAGACGGAATCTCCGGCATCAAGGCAGCTATTGAACTGGTGCCGGACCTTATTTTTATGGATATTGTATTGCCTTATCTCAGCGGTTACGCTGCTTCTGTGCGATTGAAAAATATCCCCGGATTGAAAGAAACAAAAATTGTGGGTATGACCTCAGATATTGGTTCGGATACAAAGGGTAAGGTGCTGAGCTGGTGTGATGAATTTTTGCCGAAGCCGATCAGGAAAAAGAATCTCGAAGTCGTTCTGGAGCACCACCTTCATTGCGGCACCTCATCCAGGCGGTCTCGTGACGGGAGCCGTGCGTCTTCACTGAAGCGAGTCACTGTAGAAATTGTTCATCAGTTGGAAGAACAGGTGGGAGAGCTGACCCGTGTAAACCAGAAGTTGGCAAAGCAAACCGGCGTCATTCGCCATCTGTACCGGGCAACCAAGAAGGCAAAATCGAGATTGAAACGCTTAAACCAGCTCCGTGCCGATTTTACGGATCTGCTGTCCCATGAGGTGAAGACGCCATTAACTGCAGTAACCGGATATGCGGAATGTCTGCGGATCCAGGCGAGTGAGCGCCTGACTGAGGAAGAAATAGACATGCTGGACAAGGTTATGGCCGGAGCCCAGCGAATTTCTATGCTTGTGAATGAAATCAGCCGGTTAAACCAATTGAAATTCAATCTTCGTTCCGGCCATTCTGCGGTGGTTTCTGAAGTTTTCAAGGAGGTGGTGGAACATCGGGATCAACACATCCGGGAGAAATCTCTGGCAGTGAATATCAAGTGTGAGCTTGATCTGACCGTACCGGTGGATGGTGCTTATCTCATGGAGATGGTTGACCATGTGGTGAAAAATGCCATTATTTTTAATGTTCCCGGCGGCACTGTAAATATTATCTGCCGAAAAATGGAAGATGGTGTTGAGATCGAGATAAAAGATAGTGGAATCGGCATTAACCCTGCCTATCTCAGCGATGTCTACAATCCGTTGACCCAGCTGGTGGATATTGAGCATTACCAGAGCCATCCATTGCGTGGCCTTGGGATGGGGTTGACCATTTGCAGGGAAATGGCAAGGAATATTGGCGGTAGCATGTCTGTTTCAAGTGAAGGGCCCGGTATGGGCACGCAGGTTTTGATTCAGCTCCCCATGGAAAAGGAAAAACTTTGAAACGGTTAAAGAAGGCAGTCGACATATTTCTGAATATTGCGTACGAAGGGAAAGACCTCCCGGAGCCGATCGCGCAACTTGCTGAGTCCATATCCGGAGTGAAGTCTTTTTCTGAACTTCTTGAGGTTCAGGGAGTGGAATCTCCTGCTGAGGGGGTGGCATCCATACGGCTCGGTAACCGGATGTATCCGCACATGAAACTGGTAATTCGAAAGGAAGAAAATCAACTTCATTTTGCTGTGGATACTCATGATGGCCCAGATCGAATACCACCGAATTTACCGGGTTATGAGCGGTTCAAGCCGATTATTCAGGAAAACGAAAGAATCCGGGAAACCGTCCAGAAATGCTTGACAGAGGAATTTCATAATTCTGACCCAGAGAGCGTGGCTCAAACTTCAAAGGGATGTGTACTGGTTGTGGACGATGAATCATTTGTCAGGGACATTGTGGAGAGATTGCTTTCTTCTTTCGGGTTTGAGGTTTTATCCGCATCCGGCGCGGATGCCGGTCTTGACCTTGTTCGAAAAAAGCCTGTTTTATGCTGTTTTCTGGATATTATGATGCCGGGAAAGAGTGGGTATCAGTTTATTGAGGAGCTGGAAGCTGAAGGGTTGAGGAAATTTCCCATTGTGTTTCTGACCGGAATGCACCCGAAACACATTCGGGAAGATGTTGCGGATGGGGTGATCCTGAAGCCATTTACAGCATCTATGTTACGAGACCGCCTCTCAGCATTTGGATTATTTTGAACGATTCAACCAGTTGTTTACAAATTTCGAGATTCCGGTTTTTTGTTCTTCCGATGGGTCCAGGAAGCGGCAGCCAACCAATACATGTTCCATTCCGGGTTCATTGATGGTATGACGAACCTGAAGCCGGATATTATGTAGAAAATGAAGGTCTTCTGGTTCAAAAATTCTTACCAGCAGTATCTGGTCTCCAGCCTTCAGGCTTTCTAAGGCTTCTTTCTGACCGATGAAACTGATGCCCCCCTCACTGAGGCTGAGAACATTGGTTGACATGGAAAACTTTTCCGGTTCTGGCAGTTCAAACACCGCAAAAATACTATCTGAAACTGTAAAATAAGCTCTCGGGAATTTTCTTCTCTCTACTCCCTGTACCATGTTTCCTCCTCTTAATTATGGATATTGGATGAATGGATTATGAATTTTTTCGTGTCCGATTTTGGTTGATGGGCCATGGCCGGGGAAAACAACAGTGTCATCAGGCAGGGCAAATAGCTTTTCCCGGATGGATTCCATCAATACACCGGTGTTTCCCCCGGGAAGGTCGGTTCTTCCAACACTTTCCCGAAACAAGGCATCTCCGGTAAAAACTCCGGTGCCCGGAATATAAAAACTGACACTTCCCGGTGTATGGCCGGGTGTGTGAATAACGTGGATGGGAAATGTGCCCACTGTCAGCTCAGAGGTTTCTGTCAGCCATTCATCCGGTTCTTGGGGGATGCTTGCCTGGAGCATTTCCCGGAAAGGATTTTCCGCCACATGATTCAGGAGAAAAAAATCTTCTTTGTGCATGGCCACTTTGCACCCGAGTTTTTCTTTCAGGGGCTTCAACGCGGCGATGTGGTCAATGTGGCCGTGGGTCAGGATAATTTGTTTCCCCCTCAGACGCTTGCTTAGCAGGTCATTAAATACCGGTGACAGAGCCGGCGCATCAATGACGGTAAATTCACCGGAATCCCGGTCTATCAGCAGGTAGCAGTTCACCTGAAATGCCCCCAATGGAATTGTCAGAACTTCAATCATCCGGATACTCCAATACCTTTTCTCATTTTTTCCGATGACAAAACCGGAAACTCTCACCGTATCCTTCGTGAGGTGTCAGAAAGAAAGCGTCAGTCTTTCTTCAGTTGAACCAACCTGCTGTTCAATACCTTGATTCCTGCTCTTTTGAATTTTACCACCATACGGTTACCATTGACAACATTTAACACAGCCCCTTCTCCATAGCTATGGTGCATAACAGTGTCACCTTTTTGGATTGTGCAGGTGGATTCTGAGTTATCTGAATTAGGATGTTTGGGTTGGATGCTTGAGGAATGGGCTGCAGTCAGCAATCTGGAATGAGAGAGCCCGGTGACGGGGCGATTTACTTTTAACAAATTCAATGGAATTTCTTTTACAAAGCGTGACATTTTTTTCCGGTTCATGTCCCATTTCCAACCCCTTTCTCTGGAAAAAGAGAGGTAGAGATTTTGTTTGGCCCGGGTAATCGCCACGTACATGAGCCGGCGCTCCTCTTCCAGTTCCCGGCTTGATCCCATGGTTCGCTGGTTGGGAAAGGTCCCTTCCTCCAGTCCACAAACAAATACTGAATTAAATTCCAGGCCTTTGGCGCAGTGGATAGTCATCAGGTTTACCCGGTCGTCATCTTCGATTTCGTCTGTATCGGAAAGGAGGGAAACGGTGTCAAGAAAACCGTTCAAAGTCGGGTTCTCCTCTGCATCAAGATAATCCCCCACGACAGTCACCAACTCTGACAGGTTTTCCATTCGGGTTTCTGCCTCCAGAGTTTCTTCTTCTGCCTTCAACATCTCAATGTAACCGATTCTCTCAATCAGGTCCCGGAGGAAATCGGGTCCGAAATCTTCCCGTTTCCGAAAAGATTCGATGATGCTGTGGAATTCTTTCAGTTCCTGTTTCCTTGGGAAACGGTCGGGAAGCTGTTCCAGAGACTTGAAAAGGACAGGATGAATGGATTCAAGTTTTTCGATTGTAGCGGGGCCTATTTTCCGTCGGGGGACATTTACAATTCGTCGAAAGGACAGGTTGTCCGAGGGGTTTCGGATAATCCGAAGATAGCCGAGGATATCCTTGATTTCCTTTCGATCATAGAATTTGTATCCGCCGACAATTCGGTAGGGAATGTTTCGTCTTCTAAACGCGTCTTCCATTGTTCTGGACAGATAGTTGGCCCGATAGAGGACAGCTATGTCATTCAGAGGAACACCCTGTTGGCGCAGAGCTTGAACTTGTTTTGCAATAAATACCCCTTCTTCCTGTGGCATCGGTGCTTCATAGAGCACGAATTCACCATCGGTATGAATGTCGGAATAAAGAACCTTTGGGTTCCGCATGGAGTTATGGGAAATGACGGCGTTGGCGATATCAAGAATCTTGCTGGTGGATCGGTAATTTTTCTCCAGTTTGATTACCCGGCAGCCATCAAAATCCCTGGGGAAATTCAGAATATTTTCAAAATCGGCTCCACGCCAGCCATAGATAGACTGGTCTTCATCACCCACAACACAGATATGGATGGCGGTTTCAGCAAGGAGGCGAATCAGTCGATATTGCGTGGCGTTTGTGTCTTGAAACTCGTCCACCAGCATGTAGGGGAATTGTGATTGATAATGAGCAAGAATTGAAGGATTTTGTTCAAAAATAGCCACAGTATTCAAGAGAAGGTCATCAAAATCCATCAGGTCATTCTGACGAAGGGCTGCATCATACTGGTCCAGAATCTGGTCAATGGCGGGGAGCTGTTCCAGTTTTCGGTCACTGGCACTCTGGTTTTTGACTGCGGAAATCAGTGCCTGGACTTTTTTAGGAGCATATTCTTTCTGGTTCTTTCTTCCGGTTTCGGAGAGAATTCGCTTAATCAGTGAAAGTGCATCTGCGGAATCACAGACGGAGAAATTACTGGTATAACCCAGAAGGACGGCTTCTCTTCGAAGGATTCTGAGGCAGAGGGAATGAAATGTGGAAATTGTCGTTCCCAGATGTGGCCGGTTCAACATCCCCATTGCCCGGCGTTTCATTTCCCCCGCTGCCTTGTTTGTAAAGGTAACCGCAAGGATGTGGGATTCGGGAACAAATTCTTCCCGGATCAACTGGGCGATTTTGGAAGTGATAACACGGGTTTTTCCACTTCCCGCACCTGCGAGTACTAAAAGAGGCCCTTTTGTGCAGGCAATTGCTTCCTGTTGATTGCTATTCAATTGAGTTGACATGTTCATTGTTCTCCAAAGGGCAAAAGTGTACGGCTGTTTTCCCCCGGGTCAGTGTATTCAGGATTTATCAGGCGGATCGACTGAAAATGTTTTATCCAAATCAAAATAATACCATTTTTCCGAACCGTCCTGCCGTTGTTCCCGTTTTTCCGGGAAGCCATATTTTCGCAGAATTTTGTAGCGTTGGGATTCAGGGTCCAGTGCTTTCAGAACAATTTGAAGATCACTCCACAGCGGATTGGTTTTGAGGACCCGGTTGACAACAATCTCAGTTCCCTTTTTCACTTCTTTACTGATATCTTCCGGTTCCGGGCGCAGGAATTGTGCGAAATCAAAACCCTCTCCATGGAAATAAAGGTAAAATCGGTTAAAATAATGATCAATGTCCACTGATGCCAGGTAGAGCCCGTGTTCATCTGTTTTGAAGGAAACGGTTTTGCTTTCAACCTCTTCGTATTTGAGATTACGGATATTGAAAACCACCCGTTTCATTACAAGGAACACCGGCGAGTTGGCAACCGGATTGCCGGCCTCATCAGAAACATTTCCTTTTATTTCAACTGCGTTGGCCGTGAAGGCAATGAACAAAAGGGATAGAACGAAAATTTGTCTCATTTTACTCCCTCCGGGGAAAAGAGTTGCGGGTTCAATTTTATGCCGGCACGAAAGTCGGAAAAGCTGTAGGTGATAACCTGGTCGGTTTCATCAATGATTTCAATTTTAACCGGTTGGGTACCGCCCTTATTCAGGGTTAGTTTGAGCAGGGTAAATGGCATATCTGCCGCCTGTTTCTTTGGAACCAGTCTGTAGGTGAGGGGGGCGTCTGAGAGTTTTTTGATTACAAACTGAGTTTTGATGGCATCCCGGTTAATCAGTAGCTGCAGAAACGGATTGGACTTAATCTCGTCCCACTTGAGTACCAGTGGCTTGGATTCTCCCTCTGAAAACTGGTAGACATTCCTGCAGTCGCCGATGGTAATCCGTTTTTCATTCGTTGTGTACTCAAAGCGAAATTGGCAGCCACTCACTGAAAGAATACCTGAGTCTTTTATTTCAGGAAACAGCGGACTCACAGTTGTCTGCTCAAAGGAAACTTGAAAAGTGTCCAGTTTGATGAAAGAGTCAGGAAACTGAAGTAGAAGCAACGGAAGGAGAAAAAGTATTTTCATGACTCCAGGTCAATCAGCAGTTTCATCAGGGCTTTCCTGGTGCTGTTTTTCTTGTGCAACTGTGTGGTGAATTGCTGCATGTCGATGACATCCCCGGATTCGTCTTTGAATTCAATGATAATGTTGGCTTTGCTGATCTGTTTGAATTCCTCCGGTTTGTATGAAAACATCATTTTTTTGATAAAAGTCTGCTTGGATGGAACCAGGCCGCTGAGGAGGTCATCCACATCGATTGAAGTATTGATTTTCTTTTTTCTTTTCGGTGCAGCTGGTTCATCGAGAAGGTCATCCAGTGTCAGTTGCGGGGCGGAATGTGAGGGTTTTGGCGCAGATGCCGGTGTTTCCGGGATGGAATTGGCCGGGGAGAGGACGGCGTCACTTCCGGTGCCGTTTTGAAGATATGCTGCACTGACTTCCCGAATGGCTGCTGATGACTCTTCCTGCGGTTTTTCTTCAGAAACAGCTGGCGGTGTGCTTTCAGATTCCGGTTCCGGTGAAGAAGAATCATCCTGTACCACGGGTGCCGGAGCGGGGACAGGAGCCGCTTTTTCTTTTTGCTGCGGGGTTGCCATCTTTTTTTTGACTGAAAGAAGTGTATGTTTGGACGCCAATTTCAACGTTTCAAAGACCCCTTGGCCGTTTATGGCAGAGGATTCCACAAATGGGAGACTGTCCACATTGAGTACCCTGTTTAGTTCTTCAACAGAAACAATATTTTTCAGATCTCGTTTGTTGTATTGAAGAACAATAGGTATGGAATGAATGTCAATGCCCAATTCGTTCAGATTTTCCTTCATGTTTTCGTAACTTTCCACATTTGCATCCAGCATGGGTGTTTGGGAATCTGCAACAAAAATAATTCCATCCACACCCTTCAATACCAATTTCCGGGTGGAGTTGTAAAAAACCTGTCCCGGCACGGTGTAGAGTTGAAAACGGGTCTTGAAACCGCCGATGACGCCTACGTCAATCGGGAGCAGGTCAAAAAACAGAGTCCTGTCTGTTTCTGTTTCAAGGCTGACCATTTCACCTCGGGAGTTGGAAGCTGTTTTGGAATAGATATATTCAAGGTTAGTGGTTTTGCCGCATAGACCGGGGCCGTAATAAACGACCTTAATCACCATTTGCATGGTGGAATAATTAAAAAAAACCAATCCGGCCTCCGTTTAACCTAAATCAAGCTTATTGTAACACGGGGATTTAGAAAACGTCAATAAGCGGAAAGATTTTTTGGGCAGCGCATTGGAAATTTCTTTGTATTTGGTTATGCGGATGAAAGGCGGGGGGTTCTATCGAAAAAATGCGGTTAGGCAAGGGTGGCCAGAAGCTCCCCGGTACGGGATATAAAAGAATCAATTTCTTCATCTGAGAATTTTTCAATACGGAAGAATCCATTTGAATTCAACTCAACACCGGGTGTTTCGGGCAAAATGGTGAGCAGTTTTTCCACATTGAGGGCATGGTTTTCCCCAGGTGTCACGGTACAGATTTTCCCCTTGAACGAAATGGAAAGGATTCCAAGCTTCCTTGCGATGAGTCGAACCCGTTGCCCTGAAATCAAAGCCCGGACAGGGGGCGGTGGTGTCCCGAAGCGATCCGCCATTTCATCTACGGCCTGTTTCAGCTTTTCGGTGGAGGTCGCCATGTTCATCCGACGATAAAATGACAGGCGAATGGAACTGCTTTCAATGTAATCAGACGGGATTCGGCCCCATTGGCCGATTTCAAGAACAGTTTCTTCCTCAACCGCTTCGTCGGTGGACTTGAGCTTTCTGACTGCATTTTCCAGCATCTTCAGGTACATTTCAAACCCAATGGCATTAATGTGGCCGCTTTGCCGTGCCCCAAGGAGGTCACCGGCACCCCGAAGCTCCAGATCCAGCATGGCAATTCGAAATCCTGCTCCGAGATGCGAAAATTCCTCCAGTGCCTGGAGCCGTTTCCGGGCATCCTCCGTCAGCGTGTGTTTCCCCGGCGTAATGAGATAAGCATAGGCGGGTTTGTCGGACCGCCCGATTCTACCTCTCAACTGGTAGAGCTGGGAGAGTCCGAAAGTGTGGGATTCATTGATAAACATGGTATTTGCGATGGAAACATCCATCCCATTTTCAATAATTGCCGTACTGACGAGGATGTCAATCTCGTGGCGGAAAAAGCGAAGCATTACCGCTTCCAGCTCGGCTTCGGGAAGCTGTCCATGAGCGACAGCTATCCTGGCACCGGGAGGGGAAAGTTTTCGGACGGTTTTTGCCAGTGTTTCAATTGTTCGCACATGATTGTTGACAAAATATACCTGCCCCCCCCGCTTCAACTCAAATTGGATGGCTTCAGAAATCGTGAGGGGGTCAAAGACAATGTGGTAGGTATTGATAGCAAGGCGATCTCTTGGAGGGGACTCAATAATACTGATATCTTTCAGTCCCATTACCGACATGTTCAATGTTCGGGGGATCGGTGTGGCGCTGAGGGAAAGAACCTCAATATTCTGTTTCAACATTTTCATTCTTTCCTTGTGGAGGACACCGAATTTTTGTTCTTCATCTACAATTAGAAGGCCCAGCTTCGGGACAATAACATCCTTTGAAAGAAGCCGGTGCGTACCGATAAGGATATCCACTTCTCCGGCCCCGGTTTCCTTAAGTGTTTTTTTCTGCTGAGCTTCAGACACAAAGCGTGACAGCATTCGAATTTCCATCGGGAACCGTCGGAAACGCTCCTGAAAAGTCTGATAATGCTGAAAGGCAAGGACTGTTGTCGGAGCCAGAACCATTACCTGCCTGCCGTTATCCACTGCCTTGAACACCGCTCGCATGGCTACTTCCGTTTTGCCGAATCCCACATCTCCGCAAAGGAGGCGGTCCATGGGAGCTGGCGATTCCATATCCTTCTTGATTTCTTCGATAGCCTGAACCTGATCCTCAGTTTCATCAAATGGGAAAATCTCCTCAAATTCCCTCTGCCAGATCGAATCCGGTGGAAACGCAATTCCCTTTGCCAGTTTTCTCCTGGCGTACAATGTGAGCAGTTCTTCAGCATATTGAGACACTTCTTTCTGGATTCGTTTCCTGGTTTTCTGCCATGAAGAGGAACGAAGGCTGGATAATTGGACAGTGCCTCCAGATCCCTGATACTTCTGGAGAAGATGGAGCCGGGAAACCGGCAGCATTACCCTTGATTCTCCATGAAATACCAACTCCAGGCATTCTTCCGAAGCCTCATCCACAGACATGGTTCTTAATCCCTCATATCGTGCAATGCCATAGTCCATATGAACGACATGGTCCCCGGGTTTAATATCTGAGAAATCAGAAAAAAACGGTGTGTGAGCCGGAGAGCGACGTTCTCCTCTTTTTCCCGGGAAGAGGTCGGCAGTTGTAAGAAAACTAAAGTGGCCTTCAATTTCAAAACCGGTGCGGCATTGTGTTTCCTCCAGTAAAACAGCCTTTCTTTCGACCGGTTTCCTTGAATAGGCGATGCCATTTTCAAAGAGGAAATTCTCAATTCTTTCCCCTTCTCCCTTACTTCGAACACCAAGGATAACAGGCATCTTTCTCAGCGTGGCGGAGATAGTTTCCGCCACTGCCAGGGCTTTCCCCCCAATTGTAAGGGGCCGGAAAGGCCCCGGTGTACCCGAAGCGGCCACAAGTGTATGGTCGTGGGAATTGAAAAAGGAGTGAAGCTCATCCAAAGATAGAAAATGGGAAACCGGATCCAATCCGATGTATCCCTGCGGCGTGGCCTGTTCATAATCATTTGCGATTTTCATCAGAAAGGCCTCTGCGGTGGAGTGGATGCCAGATGGGTTGTGAATGAGGAGGAAATGATTCTTAAAGAGGGTTTCCAGGTTGTTTTCTTTCCAGATGAGGTGAAAATAATGGTCAAATCCCTCCAGTTCTCCATGTTGGATGAGTCTTCGTTTTTCTTCCAGCGACAGTTCCAGATCCGGGGAGGAAAATTCCCGGGAAAATTGGTCAGCAAGATGTTCCCGGTTTTCCGGGGTATCGTGAAACAGGCGTACGGGGTAAATCTCAACCGTTTCCAATTCTGTCATGGATCGCTGGGAAATCGGGTCAAAACTACGGATGGATGCAATCGTGTCGAAATCTGTTTCGATTCGGACAGGTGCATCAAGATTGATTGGAAAAATATCCAGAATGTCCCCTCTCCGGGAAAATTGACCCCTTACCCGAACCACATCAGTAGAGTCGTATCCGAGCCTGGCAAGTTTTTCAGCGGTGGACATCACCGACAGCTCGCTTTTTGATGTAACAGAAATAAAGAGGGAGAGAATGGTTTTTGAATCCGGGAACCATGGAAGGAGGGCTGTCGGGTGGGCTACAGTGATGGTGGAAGTGGAGCTTGAAGTGAGGGTCTTTAATGCATGGAACCATTGTCTCTTGATTTTCAGATGGGGAGAAAGAAAAGAGGAAGGCAGGACCGCAATCTCTGGTAATACGTTAATTTGGGGCATATCCCGTTTGACTGTGCGAACTGCACTTTCATCTGCTGTGATAAGCAATATCGGCTTTCCTGTTTTTTCCTTAAGATAGGTAAGGAAGAGCGTAAGCAGTGATCCCGGCAACGGGGGGAACATTTCTTCATCCCTGTTTAACCTGCTGGAAAAGAAAGGAAAAACAATACGCTTCAGGTTCACACAATCCTCCTTTTGTGGATTGTAACATACCGGGAGTGGGCGTTATGCGTGGGTGTTCGCGTCAGAAAAAGCAGAGAGAGGCCCATTCCCTGCCCTCTCAAACGAGGGTGCCGCGTCGTGGCTCATTTCACCCTTGCCTTCTACATGAACTTGATTCCTGAGGGAGTTGGGTACAAAAAAACCGGCCCGGGGCGGGGGCCGGTTTGGGGTGACATTTGGGAGAGGTTTGAATGGAGGTCATGCTCATCCAAATGTCTGCTTCCATTTCCGGGGTGTTGAGGGGAGATGGCCTGAAATGGAAACTGTTTCAACAAATGAATATAATGCAAACTCTGTGCCAGATTCTGGAAGCGGAAACCCGGTATTTTCCAGGGAATGTAAGGCCGAAAACGTCAATCTGGCATGCCTCCCCCTGCCAGAATGGCAGAAGAGTCCCTCAATTCGCCTCGGCAACCGAATTGGCAGAAAGAGAAGAATCAGGGAAAAGAGCCAGGCAAAACAGGGACTGGAAACGCGCCGCGGGCGGCAGAGAGTGCGAGTGAGCGAAAGAGGGGGAATGGGCTGGTCCCATCCCTATTCCTTGCTCTTCCTTTCTCACGATTATAGCTGTTGAGAAAAGAGGAGACTCACCGCAGAGGCCGCCGAGCACGCAGAGGGGGAGGAGCGGAGGGGAATTCAACACAAAGGCACAAGGGCACAAAGGACACAAAGTTCAGAAAAGATAGAACTAAGGTTCAGAAACGGGGAATGGCCAATCCCCTTCTTTCGCGCACTCGCACTTTCACTTGCACTCGACCGCAGGGAGGAGGAGAGGGGAACTCAACACAAAGGCACAAGGGCACAA
>QMQE01000024.1 GCA_003650445.1 Acidobacteriota bacterium
AAACGGGAGCGAAACCACGGTGAAACGCTTCCGGAAGGAGGGGAAGGTGGCGGTACTGGCCCCGGCCAACCACAATATGACCCCCATCCGGGTTCCGCTGAAAGACGTTGAAATTCAGGGCGTTGTCATTGGGGTAGTACGGAAATATTAGGAGAGAGTGCAAGTGCAAGTGCGAGTGCGAGCATCAGAGGGAGAAAATAGGGAATCGGACAGACAGGGAAAGCAACTCCCGATCTTTCTTTCACTTGCACTCGCACTCGCACTTTCACTTGGATGATACAGCCATGTTAAACGGGATTGATTCTGTTTTTGCTCATGTGGACATGGATTCTTTTTTTGTGTCGGTGGAGCTGGTTCGTCACCCGGAACTGCAGGGAAAACGGGTTGTGGTGGGGGGCGGCCGGGGGAGCCGGCTGGGGGTTGTTGCCGCGGCTTCCTACGAGGCCCGGGCTTTCGGGGTGCGCTCCGGCACTTCCATTCTCGAGGCAAAACGCCGCTGTCCAGACTTGATGATTGTGCGGCCGGACCATCTGTTGTATGAAACGGTTTCCCGGAATGTGATGGCTATTTTGAGGGAAATTACCCCGGATGTACAGGTTTTGTCTGTGGATGAAGCAGTGCTGGATTTGAGGGGGGTGCTACGCTTGTGGGGGCCGCCGATGGCGATAGCAGACCGGATTCACCGGAAAATTCAGCGGGAAGCCGGTGTCCCATGTTCCATCGGTGTGGCCCGTTTTCCCATTGTGGCAAAACTGGCGTCCAAACTGGCAAAACGAAACGGTATCTGCATGCTGATGCCCCGGGAGGAAACCGCGTTTCTCAGGGATCATCGGATTTCCATGATGCCCGGTGTGGGGCGAATGACTACCGCGTATCTGAACTATCTGGATGTGCGTACGGTGGGGGAGCTGGTGGAGCGGGCGCCGCTGTTCTGGGAGCGCCTGCTGTTGACCCGGCCGGTGGAAAATCCATTTCCAAAATCGGTTTCATCGGAGCTGACGCTGGATCGGGACATGGTGGACAGACACGGGGTTCGGGCTGTCCTTCGAAATCTCTGCCGTAAGGTGGCATCCCGGATGAGAAGGAAGAGTCTGAAGGCGGGCGGAATTTCTGTCCGGGTGCGCTACGGTGATTTCCAATCCTTTGAGCAGCATCAGACCCGGATAGAATTACGCTATGATTTTGAGGTGATAAGACTGGCGGAGAAATTATTCAAACTGGCAGATTGCCTGTCTCTGCCAATCCGCCTTGTCGGTGTCCGTCTGGCCCCCCTTTCGGTGGATGAGGGAAGCCGTCCCCTTGGGGCGGGGCCCCGTGGGCAGACTGTTGCCGCAGCATACCGGACAATAGACAAGGTTCAGAAAAAGTACGGCCGCGGTTCCCTGTTCCAGGGGAGATGAAGACAAGCAGGAACAAGGTTGAGGTTAACGTTTAGTAAAGACAGGAAGTTGGCCACCTTTCTCCTATCCGGGCTCAACCTTAACCTTATCTCTCCTTGTCTCCCCCTTCCCATTCTTTTTGGCTTTTGGTACAATGCTTTTATTAAGTCTATTCGAGAGGGGAGTTGTATAAAAAAGTGACGCAATTGAACGAGAGAGAAGAACAAATCCTGAAAACGCTGATTGAGCAGCATATCCAGACCCGGGATGCACTGAGTTCCGGAGCAGTGGCTGCTGCGTATACAGAAAAGGGGCGTTCCCTCTCCTCCGCAACTGTACGAAACGTCCTTCATGCATTGGAAGAGAAGGGATTTCTGGAAAAAGCCCATCTCTCGGCCGGACGTATTCCAACCCGTAAAGGGTTTCGTTTTTATGTGAATCAGCTGGTGGAACAGTATTACCATCTGGAGATGTCCCCCGATGCCAGAGACCATCTCTCCGGTTATATTCGGGATATTTCAGACACCCGAGCGCTGCTGGTGCAATATCTGGATTTTTTGAAGGATGAGACCGGATTCATGTCGCTGCTTGTTTTTCCCAGTCTGTTTAACATGCGATTGGCACGGGTGGAATTTGTTCGCTTGTCCCCTCGCCGTGTTCTGATGGTTGTGACTACCCGGAGTAATCTGTATCGACAGGTTGTGGTAGATCTGGATCGGGATATCTCCTACGAGGAACTGATTTCAGTTAATCGGTATCTGAATCGGGAGTTTTTCGGTAAGACGTTGTTCCAGGTCAGGCAGGGGTTGATCCGGGGGATGAGGCAGCGGGTGGAACAGATTGACAGCCTTGCCAAGCAGATTCTTTCCTCATCTTTCCGGGAAATTGAGCGGATGGATGCAGGGGAAGATGAGTTGGTGGTTCGGGGGATGTCCAATCTGGTTTCCCGGGAGGATGTGCATAATGTTCGTCAATTACAGGGGCTGGTTCTCAGCGTGGAAGAAAAACACAGTATCGTGGAATTGATCAATACCTGTATGGATCGGGATGTGACGGTTTTTCTGAGCGGTGAAATCGCGGATGATTATTCCATGATTATCTCTCCCTATGGTATTGGCAATGGGATTAAAGGCGCATTCGGGCTGTTGGGACCTGTCTGTATGGACTACCGCCGGGTATTTGCGACAATGCGATTGATGACAGGGACGTTGATGAGTGCTATCATACAGAAAAATATGAATTAGGAATAGTAAAATAATTGTAAGCAAGGAGCAGGAAATGGGTAAAAAAAAGCAGAATGAGACACCCTCTGATGAATCGAAGGCCACGGATGATTCGGCTATGGAGACGGTAGATGCCCCGGATATGATGGAAATCAATGCCCCTGTTCTGGAAGAGGACCGGGAAGGTGAGGAAAAGGGCTCTGATGCGGTTGGCTCAGACGGCGAGGCCGCTTTTTCTGATCCCGAAAGCTCCGGTGGAATGCCTGAAACGATAGATATTGAGGAACAGATGACACAACTGGAGAGGGAAACCCATGAGCTGAAAGAAACACTCCTTCGCAAGATGGCTGAATTTGAAAACTTGAAGAAGCGGACTGCGAGGGAGAAAGAAGAGGCGGTCCGGTATGGCACCGCTCAGGTATTGACACGGCTATTGGAAGTTCTGGATAACTTTGACCGTGCTCTGCTTCTGACACCGGATTCGGAGGGCTTTGATGTTCAGTCTTTTTATGAAGGGATGAAGTTGATTTCAAAGCACCTGCTGGACATTCTGAAAGGGGAGGGCTTGATGGAGATAAACCCGGTCGGGGAGCCCTTTGACCCGTTCTTTCATGAGGCTTTGATGCGCGAAGAATCGGCAGATTTCCCGGATAATACGGTGGTGGAGGTTTTTCAGAAGGGGTACAAGCTGAAGGATCGTCTTCTACGTCCTGCGAGGGTGAAGGTGGCTCTCCACCCTGAGGATACCGGAGAAACCGAAGAGATGGCCGATCAGGGGGGGGATGCTCCCGAGGAGAGTGAATCATGAACTACATACTGGGTATTGACCTGGGTACGACCAATAGCTGTGTGGCGATTTTTGAAAATCAGTCTCCTGTGATTATCCCCAATAAAGAAGGGAGCCGGATTACCCCGTCTGTAATTGGCTTTACTGAAAAAATGGAAGTTCTGGTAGGCCATATCGCAAGGCGGCAGGCGATAACGAATCCTAAAAACACAGTGTTTGGGATTAAGCGTCTGATGGGGAGAAAATTCAATTCCAGTGAAGTAAATGCCATGCTGAAAACTCTGCCATACCACGTGATTGAGGCGGAGAATGGAGACGCATGGGTGGAAATTATGGATAGGCAGTATTCGCCCCAGGAAGTTTCTGCTCTCATTCTCAAGGATTTGAAAGAAAATGCGGAACAATATACCGGTACAGAAATAAAGCAGGCCATTGTAACGGTTCCGGCCTATTTTAATGATGCCCAGCGGCAGGCAACAAAGGATGCCGGGACTATTGCGGGATTGGAAGTTTTGCGGATTATCAATGAGCCCACTGCTGCCGCGCTATCCTATGACATGGGAAACCTGAGGGGAAAAGTGGCGGTTTATGATCTGGGCGGTGGTACTTTTGATATATCCATCCTGAATATCGAAGAGGGCGTGTACGAAGTATTGTCCACAAGCGGGGATACATTTCTTGGTGGGGATGATTTTGACCGGCGCATCATTGAGTGGATTGTGCAGCGATTCATGGGTGAGACCGGCATTGATCTGACGGAAGACAAGATGGCGTTGCAGCGCCTGAAAGAAGCTGCAGAAAAGGCAAAATGTGAATTGTCGTCGGTCATGGAAACAGAAATTAACCTGCCGTTTATTGCTGCGGATAACAGCGGCCCGAAGCATTTTATTCAGACCTTGACTCGGGTGGAGTTCATTTCCCTTGTCAGCGATCTTGTGGACCGGACAATTCCTCCCTGTGAAGAAGCCATCCGGATGGCCGGCCTGGAGAAGGAGCAGATTGATCACGTACTCCTTGTGGGTGGCCAGAGCCGGACACCACTGGTGGTGGAAAAAGTTAAGGGTTTTTTCGGTAAGGAACCGAGAGACGATGTGAATCCGGATGAAGTGGTGGGTATTGGCGCGGTGATGCAGGGCAGCATTCTCACCGGAGAGGTAAAGGATATTGTTCTTCTGGATATTACGCCGTTGTCCCTTGGTGTGGAAACAAAGGGCGGGCTCTTTGTTAAGCTGATTGAACGGAACAGTACCATTCCGACAAAAGCCAGCCAGATATTTACGACAGTTGTTGATAATCAAAAGAAGGTTGAAGTCCATGTCCTGCAGGGGGAGAGTGAACTCTGTGCCAACAACTTTTCACTGGCCAGATTCGAGTTGATTGACATTCCTCCTGCACCCAAAGGTGGCCCGAGGATTGAGGTTATATTTGAAATTGACTCCAACGGAATTGTTAATGTCAGTGCTGTGGATCAGGACAGTGGAAAATCCCAGTCCATCCGTATTCGGCCGACAAGCGGGCTGACGGAGAAGGAAATTCAGAATATTATCGCAAAAGCAGAGGCCCGCAGGGACGAGGAATTGCGAATTCGGGCGTTTGTAGTTGCGCGAAATAACCTTGAAGGCCTTCTTTCCACTACAGAACGGTCATTTACAGAGCACGGAAGAAAAATCCCCAGTGATTTCAGCGATGCCATGCGAAAGGCAATTGAACATGGCAAGGAAGCAATGAATGGGAATGAAATTGAGATATTGAAAGAGGCATATGACGAACTGCAAAAGGTCTCGCGCAAGCTGGGAGAGCTTCTCCTCTATGGCACCACGATGGACGATTAGCTCAGGCCGGGAGATTTGTAATTATTAAAGAATCGGAGTTGAATTCAGACAACTGGAGAAAGGCGGGAAATAGAAATGAAACGGGATTATTATGAAGTTTTGGGTTTGGCCCGGACAGCGACAAATCAAGAGATAAAAGCAGCATACCGGAAACTGGCAATTCAGTACCACCCGGATCGAAACCCGGATAATCCGGAAGCGGAGAACAAATTTAAGGAAATTGCCGAAGCATATGCGGTACTCAGTGATGGGTCCAAACGGGAAAAGTATGACCGTTATGGCCACAGTGGGCTGTCACAGGGAGATATTTCATATGATTTTAATGATATCTTTGGCGGGTTTACCGATATTTTTGACACATTTTTCGGCGGTGGGGGCCGATACCAGCGCCAGGGAAGCAGGCAGCGGGGAAATGACCTTCAATATTCCCTTCAGATTTCTTTCGACGAAGCATATACCGGTACGGAAAAGAAAATCAGGATAAAGAGGCATGAGCACTGTCCGGAGTGCGATGGAAGCGGTACGCGTCCCGGTACTGGCAGAAAAACCTGCCCCACCTGCAGAGGGCGGGGAAGCGTATTGATTCGACAGGGATTTTTTACGATGTCCCGAACTTGTTCAACCTGTGGCGGGCACGGGGAAGTAATTGAACACCCCTGTGAAACCTGCCACGGCGAAGGACTGGTTGTGAAAGAGCATGAAGTCACCATCCGAATCCCCGCAGGCATAGAAGATGGGGACACACTCCGGGTCAGGGACAGCGGGGAGGCCGGGCCGGGGGGCGGTGGATACGGTGATCTGTACATTGTAGTTGGCGTAAAGCCGCATCCGATATTCAGGCGGAGTGGGCCGGACGTGGGTTTCGACCTTCCCGTTACTTTTTCGATGGCCGCTTTGGGTGGAGAAATGGAAATCCCGACCCCCGGTGGAAAAGCGGAGTTGAAAATTCCCGCTGGAGTTCAGTCCGGTACTGTACTGGAAATGAAGGGAGAGGGATTCCCGGATATGAATACGGGGAAAAAGGGCAGGGTTCTGGCAACCGTTCACGTAAAAACCCCTCATCGGCTCAATGAGGATCAGAGAAGATTGTTTGAGAGGCTTCGTGAGGTTGAAGATGAACCTGTGTCGGTCTGGGACCGCTTGAAGAGTATGTTTGCCGGCAAATCTGTATGAAAAAAGAAGACCGCAAGCTGTTTTCCCATCGTTTCCATGAAGAATCCATTTTTGTTCATACGACGGATGAAGATCTTAATCCATGGGACCGTACACGGATTGTTGCAGTTCTGGTAAACGAAACAGGAATTGATTATCAGCTTGCGGACAAAATCAGCGAAGAGATTCAAACCACTGTTTTCTCTTCCGGAATCCGGGTGGTGACATCCGAACTGGTTCGGGAACTGGTGAATGCAAAACTCATCGAATACCGTTTTGAAAAGGCCAGGGAGCGGAATAAACGACTGGGGCTTTCTCTCCATGATGTGGAGGGGCTTCTGCGTTTTTCATCTGTCCAATACCCCGGCCCTGTACCTTCTCCTGCAGGTACCGGAACAATAATGTCTGGTATCCTGAAGCGGCAGTTTGCCCTTTCTGATATTTATCCGGCCCATCTCCACCGGATGCACCTCGAGGGCCGGCTCCACATTCATGGACTTTCAACACCAGACAGGCCCTGGAAGGTGTACCTGAATGCTGTTGACCTGCTGGAATTTTCTTATTGCAGCGGGGGACTGGTGCTGGAGAAGCCGACAACGCCATCACGTTTTATCACAAATTTTCAAAGGATAAATGCACTTTTGTCCGGTTTTGTCGGGGATGGCGTCCACTGGACTGGGATTGAAGAAGCCCTGTTGGCTCTGGGAGCTTCTGCTGAAGAGCTTCCGGACCAATGTGCCGGGCTGGTTCAGGCAGGTATGCTGCATGAACCGGCGGCCCAAAACGGGATGGCCAGGGCTTTCCATTTGTCATGTCCGGAGGTAATAGATGCGGTGCTTTGCAGGATGAGAGAGGAGAAAATTCTCAATACAATCATCACTACAGAGAGCAAGAACTGGTTTCCATCTCCTTTTCTTGCTTTGAACAATAAGGTACCGTCTGACACGACGTTTATTCTGGAAGCCATTTCTCTGAATCTGCCGGGGCTGGCCATTCGCTCTATTGTGGAGGACACCACCCCGGAAGTGGAATTGAAGCGCCTGATGAGCAAGGCTTTGTCCATTTTTGCGAGAAAACGGGTTTTTCTTGAGAAGGTGTCGGCAGTTGTGCCGGGTGGCCCCCTGGATCTTTTAAACCGTCTTGGCTTCAATCCATCCCTCTCTCCCTGTGTGATTGCTGTCTGCGGATTAAATGAATGGTCGAGGGTGTTGCTGGATGGAGATGTGGACGAGGGCCCCGACCGGTTTACCCGCGCGGATGAATTCCTTTCCCGGATTCGCAGTCAGGTTTCCACTGAAGCAGAACTTGGAAAGATTAAGCTTTTGCTTGGCACTGTTGACCAGAAGGAGGCCGCGTACCGTTTTGCCCGCCTGGATCTGAAATTTCAGCCTTTCTATGCGAGCCGGGTACTTAATGGCGAAATCCGGGATGGCTCCGTTTATTACACCAGAGACGCGGCCTTGCCCAGTGATAAGCCACTGGATATAAAAAAGAAAGCAGAAATTGAAGGAACCTTCCAACGGAAGTTTGACCTGCCGTTTCGGACACTTGTAAAATGCATGGACCCGGATCAGCTACCCGTAGCTCATTTTACAAAGAATTTACAGCATTTGCTTTTGACACAGGATTTCTCAATTTGCTATAATTGCTTCATTATGGAATCTGGTGTTTATCAAACGTGTCCAATATGTCACAGTACAGAAGTCGCAACCTACTTTTTGGGAAACGAGGGTTACGAATGTGCACTGGGGCAAACAAGAACTGAGGGCATGGAAAACAGCAGATTTTTCTTTTATTAAGGTTTGAGTATTATTCTCAAAGGAGGTCGTTTATGAAGAATCGAATCCTGATGTTTGTGTTGGGGTTCCTGCTTTGCGGTGTCACTGCCTTTGCGCAGGTGAGCACGAAAGCAACTGTCAATGGTCTGGTGGTTGATGACCAGGGAACAGCGCTTCCCGGCGTCACCGTCGTGTTGACCAACATGGAACAGGGCGCTAAGCGTACCGTAGTGACCGATGCCAACGGTAAGTTCCGTGCCCCTTTCCTTCCGCTGGGTACATACACGGTAGAAGCCAGCCTTGCCGGTTTTGGCACCTACAGTGCAAAGGACCTGAAGCTGGGACTGGGCGACATTGTTAACTATAAAATTACAATGAAGCCGGAAAAACTTTCTGAATCCATTGTGGTCACAGCGGAGAAGCCGTTGATTGAAACTCAGAAGGTTGATGTCACCGCTTCAATCGGCGATGACTATATTGAAAACCTGCCGGTTCAGGGCCGGGACTTCAAGGACTTTGTCCTGTTAACCCCTGGAGTTTCTGAAGCCGCAGGCAGCCGGGTAACCGGTATGGGTACCCGTGGCATTATGAACAACCTGCAGATTGACGGTGCCGGCTATAACTCCACCTTCTTTGGTGAGCAGCGCGGTTCCACAAGAATTCCATTTACCTTCTCTCAGGAGACCATCAAGGAATTCAACGTGGTGTCCAATGGTTATTCTGCCAAGTATGGAAATGCCAGCGGCCTGATCATCAATGCTGTGACCAAATCCGGTTCCAATGAATACCACGGAAGTGCGCACTGGTTCCGTCAGACAGACAGCATGATGAATGCCAACGCGCCTTCTGAGTACGATCCGCTTCCCCTCAGCATGAGAAAGAACGACTTTACCAAGGATCAGTTTGGTTTCACCGTGTCCGGCCCGATTATCAAGGACAAACTGTTCTTCTTTGTGGCCTATGACGCACAGCGCAGGGATTCCACCTTTACCTGGAAATTCCGCGAAAGAAGTGGATATGATGCGTTTGCAGCGGCTTTTCCAGACATTATCGCGGCCAACGAGGGCCCTGCGCCGGAGACAGAAGATAACGACGTATACTTCATGAAACTGGATTGGCAGATCAATGAGAATAACCGTCTTTCCCTTCGTGTAAACCGCCAGGAATTTACTGCGGAAAACGGAACAAACAGCCATAATTATGTGACCGATGGAATTACCTCCAACGGTGTTGAGGAAGATTTCTCCACTTCAGTGGTTCTGGAACTCACATCTATCCTGTCCGATACTATGTTCAACGAGGCCCGGGTCCAGTGGTCCCAGGAGCATCGTCCGCGCTATGCCAATACCACCGATATGATGGAAGTGAACATCGG
Organism: Acidobacteriota bacterium; assembly: GCA_003650445.1. GTDB lineage: Bacteria > Acidobacteriota > Holophagae > Thermotomaculales > Thermotomaculaceae > UM-FILTER-49-7. The sequence goes on from QMQE01000024.1 coordinate 9,527, forward strand.
CAGTTATGATGCACTGTTTGGCCAGAACAACTTCCTGCCCAACTGGCTGAATGAAACGCTGAACGAGTTCCAGGATGATTTTACCTGGATGATTAACGACACCCACACCCTGAGAGCGGGTGTTCGGTATGCTCAGTACGATTATGACGACATGTTCTTCCGCTATGGCGGCGGTTCCATGCGTTTTTATGGCGGGTACAACGATTTTCTGGCGTGGATGGATGATGATCCCAGTAACGACCCCGGTCGCTACGACATGAAATACACCCAGTCTTTCAGCCCCATCAACGGTGTTGTAAAGTACAGTGCTGATGAAGCCGATGCATACATCCAGGACAGCTGGCAGTTTAATGCCAAGACTCTGGTGGAATATGGCATTCGCTACAGTTCTCAGTCATTTGACGATATGATCAACCCCAACCCGGAATTGGCAACCCTTGGCCTGGAAGAGTTACCGGATGAAAATAATATCGCCCCCCGTCTCGGTATCACCTATGACGTGACCGGCGAAGGAACCGACCTGATCCGCCTTGGTGCCGGCCTGTTCTACAACCGGACCCCGTCTCTGCTCGCTGCCAACGCCATTCTGACCAACGGCGTCAACGTGATTCGAAACGAGTTCCGTCCCGGGGACCCTTTGTTCCCGACAGACCTCACCGATCGGATTTCGCCGTCGGAATTGGATCCCCAGAACCCGTATCCCCCGGATGTATTTGTATTCAGTCCGGATTGGCAGAATCCCTACACGTTCAAGACCAGCCTGTCCTATGAAAAGGCTCTGGATGATGTCTGGAAAGTGGCAGTGGATTTGAAGTATACTCGCGGCTACCATTTCGAACGTAAACTGGATACCAACCTCGGCATTAAAGATGCGGATGGCGATGGCGTACAGGATGTTGATGATTATGGCCGTCCCCTCTGGGATTCCCGTCATCGTCCCAATACCAACTTCCGCAAGATTATGACCTTCATGTCTGATGGCTCTTCCAAGGCGTCCTCCATTACCTTCCGGGTAAACAAGAAGTTTGCCAACCGGTGGAGCATGTTTGCGTCTTACACCCTGTCCAGCTCTTTTGATGTAGATACCAACGAGCGCTCAGTGTCTTCCTCCGGCAGTGGTTATCCGACAAACCCGGCTAACCTGATGGACGACTGGGGCCGCTCAGACTACTTCAACAAATCTCAGTTCAAGTTTTCCTGGACAGTGCTGTTGTGGTACGACATCCGTTTTTCCGGTTATCATCGTTTCTATTCCGGCCGTCCCTACACGGTCACATCCGGATATGATGACAATGGTGATGGTTTTTATAATGACTACGCCGTCATCGACGGTGTGTTGGGTTCCCGGAACACCTACCGTCAGCCGAACTTCAATCAGACTGATATCCGGCTGTCCAGACGGTTCAACTTCATGAGACATCATTCTATCGAATTGATTTTTGAGATGTTCAATGTGTTTGACAGTTCCAACGACTACACCACAATGACCAACTACCGGTATGATGCGGATCATCTCGGTGTCCTGGATCGGGCGTCGCTGACCCCGCGCCAGTATCAGCTCGGTATCAAGTATCGGTTCTAACCGCCTCTAACAGGCAAAGCGAAGGCCCGCCGAAAGGCGGGCCTTTTTTGTTTGTAAAACAGGGGCTTGCAACGTTCCCGGTGCCTGTTCCGGCTTTGTTCTCTGCTTGGGTTCAATCCCTATCTGTACTCAATTTTGGCCCCGCTGGCTCCAGAGCCGATCCGCCGAAGAATAAGAGGAGAGCGGCACCAAATGAGATAAGAATGTAAGAAATTCCGTTTGCTCCGGGGATTGCAAACCATCCGTATTTCTCAAAGGCATAGAAGACAATGGTAAGAACAGGAGCCAGTGCCAGTACCGAGACGACACCTGTCTTTTTCCCAACAGGCAGGTAGCACGCCAGCACCGGCAGAAACAGGGTTGTGGATAAGATGCCGGAAGACAGGTAGAACGCGTCTTTCAATGAATTGGAATAAATCCCGAAGAGAAAGGCGAGGGCTGCCGTAAGCCAGACAGCAGCGATATTACGGCTTAAGGTTCGTTTTTTTGTGAGATCAAAGCTCAATGTCATGGCTGCAACATTGATACAGGTGTCGATAGTGGACATGGATGCTGCAATGAGCCCTACGGCAGCAAGGGCCACAAAAAACGGGTGATGAATCCGGGCAAGAAGCCAGGCGACGCCCTTTGTTCCACTTGTCATGCCTGCAGGGAGGAATGCTGCGACCAGCATGGGCATGAGAAATACAAAAAGAACGGCATTGACCAGGGAAATCCCCATGGCTTTCCTTGCTTCCCGGCCGTTTCGGGTGATCTGGAGGCGAATCCAGATATCGGTTTCAGCCAGCCAGCCCGGAAGGTAGGCAATAAAAGTCAACATAATGAACAGGGGCTGAATCCGATGGAAATCCAATTTCAAGACGATTGGATTTACCGGACGAGAGGAAAATCCGGCGTAGAGAATAATGATGAAGAACAAAGCAACCAGGATGTATTGAATTACATCGGTGACAATGACGGCATTGGTGCCGCTGAATGACATATAGATGGCAATGACCGTTGCAATGATAAATAGCAAAAGGGGCTGGCTCATGCCCATTGTCCCGGCAAGGAGGGAAGCTGCCACGTCCATTTCCGCTCCGGCCCAGATGATGAAGACAAGAAGGATGGGGATGGCGGCCAGTTTCCCGGCACTTTTGCCGAATTTTCCGCTGATCAGCTCGGGCTGGCTGAAAACCGGTATGTTGCGAAGGCGGGGTGCCAGCCAGAGAAACACGGAAAGAACGATAATCCATGGCAGACTCAGGACAAAAAACCCGCCAAGCCCGTATTGGAGAAAGACTTCGATTCCATAAACTACGCTCCAGCTGATTGACATAAATGTGGCGGACAGTGAAATCCCGGCTCTCAGGCCGGAAACAGATCGGTTTTCCGTCCAGAATCCATCTGCGTCTGAGATACGTTTGGAGATGAAAGTGAATCCAAGGACTAGAACAATGTATGCAATGAAAACAACAAGATAGATTCCGGAAGTTCCGGTTTCACCGGGATTCATGATGGCAGAATCCATGTGGAGAAAGCCTCCTGATGCAGGGGAGCCGGTGTTTCATTTCGTTTTAGAAAGGCCAGGGAGGCGACCATGGCACCATTGTCTGTGGCATATTTCATAGAAGGTACGAATGTTTGTTCACCGAATGCCTGCAGAAAACGGGCTCTGAGGTAGGCGTTTGCGGAAACGCCGCCGGCAAGAATTATAGATTTGAAAGGTGTTTCTTTTCCAAAACGCCGGATTCTGTCAATGAGGATGTCTGCCACGGTTTTCTGGAAGGATGCAGCCAGTCCGGGGATATCGAGCCGGTCTCTTTCCTGTTGAATCAGGCGGAACATGGCACTCTTGATGCCTGAAAAGCTCATGTCGAGGGAACGGTCTGACATCCGTGGCTTCGGCAGGGGATAGCGGTTTTCATCTCCTTCTTCTGCCAGTTTATCAATGACCGGCCCACCGGGATAGCCCATACCCAGCATTTTAGATAATTTATCGAATGCCTCTCCCACTGCGTCATCTCTGGTCCTTGCGAGGAGGAAAAGATTCCGCTCCTTATCCATACGAAAAAGGTGGGTATGGCCACCGGAGGCCACAAAGGCTGCTGCGGGAAAGCGGATTGCGTCGCCGAATTCAATGAACGCACTTTGAATGTGGCTTTCGATGTGATTCAGCGGTATCAACGGGATTTTGGAGGAAAAGGAGAGGGCCTTGGCGAAAGAAAGCCCCACCAGCAGGGAGCCAAGGAGCCCCGGTCCCACCGTTACCCCGATGAGGTCAATGTCATTTATGGTGACACCGGCGGTTTCCATGGCTTCCCGATAAACGGTGCGAATGTTTTTTACGTGTTCGCGGGATGCCAGTTCCGGTACGACCCCCCCGTATTTGCTGTGGACAGGAATCTGCGAGGAAACCACTGATGAAAGGACTCTTGTTCCGTTTTCGACTACAGCGATACAGGTGTCGTCGCAGGAAGATTCAATTCCGAGGGTCCGGAAAATTTCCCCCATTAACGAACCCCGTAGTGGGTTGCGGTCTTATGATGGATGTGTCCATTTTCACCGATTACGATTTTGATATGGCCTACCCAGATACCGGCCCATCCGACCTGATGAATCAGTGTGGTCCAGCCGGAGGGGGTGGACACCATCATGGGGCTGTCCATGAAGGTGTGTGAATGGCCCCCGACGATGACATCAATGCCACTGACCTGTTCCGCCAGCTGGATGTCACCCGGTTCACCGCCTGCTCCGTCAATTCCGAGGTGAGACAGGCAGATAACAAGGTCACAATGCTCCACATCACGGAGGTGGTGGGTTGTATTTTTTGCCGTTGTAACCGGGTCGCTGTATTCCAGGCCCAGATGGTTGTCTGGAGTAACCAGGCCTTTGAAAGTCACGCCCAGCCCGAATACGCCGATTCTGGCCTTTGCCTTTTGAACAATGGTGTAGGGCTTTACCCGGTTTCTAAGGATAGGATTTGTGATGTTGTAGTTTGCATTAACCATTTTGAAGTTGCATTTCTCCATTGCGGCCAATAGCTTATCTACACCGTTGTCAAAGTCGTGGTTGCCCAGAGTCCCGATATCATACCCCAGTTTTGACATCAATTCGTAGTCCAGTTTGCCTTCGTAATAATTGAAGTAGGGGGTTCCCTGGAACACGTCCCCTGCATCTACAAAGAGGGTGTTTTGATACTGATGCCGTAATTTCTTGAACAGAGTGGCCCTGCGGGCATAGCCTCCCATGTCCGGGTACCTGCGGTCGGTTTTCGGAAACGGGTCAATATGGGAGTGGATGTCATTGGTGTGGATGATATGCAGTGTGTTTTCCTTTGGAAACAGCCAGTTCATTGGCCTTGCAAATGCCGTGGTCCCTGCGACGAGTCCCAATCCTTTGATAAAGTCTCTTCTTTTCATTGGATGATAATCCTCCCTTCTATCTGCGGGTGGAGTACCCGGTGTTTTTTGACATACGCAATGAGGGCTTCCCTCAAAAGGACGTGGGTATCCTTGATTATCGTACCTGTCCACATAGAATTCAGTTCACCGCCGCCTTTCATCAGGTAGTCGATTGTAGCGATTGTATATGTTTTTCCGGGGTCAAATTTTTCCTGCCCGACAGTGGCATTGACAATGCCGGCTGTGGAAACGATGGTCACCCCCGAAACCGGAGTTCCGTGTTTTTTAACAATCTCAGTAATCAGCGCTTCCACCTGTTCACCGGTGAATTTTGCGATAACAATGCGATTCCCAAATGGCATTAATTCAAACATATTGCCGACAGTTATGTTTCCTTTGTACACGGGTGCCCGGAGGCCCCCGTTATTTGTGATGGCAAAATCTACATGGCCGAACCTGCGTGCGGTATCGAGAATCACGTCTGCCACGAAATCACCGAGGAGGCTTTCAGGATTTCCCCGGACCATATCTACTTCCGATTTTCCAATCACCGTAGTCATTTCTTTCCGGAGCTGATCCCGGTAGGGTTTAATGATTTTTTCCACCGCAGGGTCAGCAGGGATTTTCGAAGTGACAGCGGTGTGGGTGGCAAGCGCCATGGACGCCTTTGGCTGCGGAGTGGAAACCGGCGGTGTTTGACAGGAAATTGCGGTGAGAAGAACCGCAATCAGGATAACTTTCAGTTTATTCATAAACGCTCCTTTGCTTTGATTTCATCGGGGTAGGGAAGGGGGTCGATGAGTCCGGCTTCCCGGAATCCCCTGAGGCGGAGTTTACAGGAATCGCAGTACCCACAGGGGTTTCCATCTCTATCCGGGTTATAGCAGGTACTGGTCAGGGAATAGTCCACTCCGAGCTCTGTGCCTGTTTTAATAATTTCAGACTTTTTCATACTGGAAAGTGGCGCATGGATGGTGAATTTTCGATCCTCATCGGCATAGCGTGTGCCCAATGTGATGGCGGTTTCCATTGCTTGAATGAACTCCGGCCGGCAGTCCGGGTATCCGCTGTAGTCCATTACATTTGTACCGATGAAGATATCTTCTATTTTGTTCACTTCACAGTATCCGGCCGCAATGGCAAGAAAAATAGTATTTCTTGCCGGTACGTAGGTGATGGGGATTTCCCCGCCGATTTCTTCCTGCGGGTTCTCCGGCACATCAATGTCACAGTCTGTCAATGCCGAGCCGCCAATTACATTCAAGGGGACATGCATGACAATATGTGGTACTTTGTATTTTTCTGAGAGGAGCCGGGATTTTTCCAGTTCTACCCGGTGCCGCTGGCCGTAGTCAAAACTCATTGCGACAGGCTGGAATCCTTCATTCAGGGCGATGGCCAGAACAGTAGCGGAGTCCAGCCCGCCACTTAACAAAATCAATGATTTCTTCATTCCAAAAGCCTCCGTAACTGATTGCTACTATATCGAAAAACAGCTATTCTTGCAAATCCATCAGTGTCAACAACTCCCTCTGGAGTGTTCGGCTCTTATCTTTTGCATACCAGAGTTGAACTTGCTTTATGAAATCTTCATGACTCTCGTCCGGCTTCGTTTTGTGAATGCGAAGGAGATCTTGAGCCGGTGCGGGGCGAGGCCCCCAGTGCCATTGTATCTCTTTTGTGTCCCCGTCTATACATATGAGTTTTGGAATAGCTCGCCCGCCATTGGTGAGAAACAAATCCATTAAATCAAGATTTTCGTCCCTCAGTAGAATTTTCAGTGAAATTTGATCGGAGGTGTCTGCCATTTTTGCCATGATTGGCAGGTTCTGTGCCGCGTCACCGCACCATGCTTCACTGAGAACGATCCAGGTGAGGGGGTGATTCAGTTTTTTCAGTGATTGGATGGTTTCCGGAGCCAGCTTTGTTGTCCGGTCAATCCGCGACATCCGATGAACGTTAAGCTGGCTGTATTCCAGCATTTTCTCCGAATGATTGTTGCCGGTGGTCCTGCCCTGTTCCAGGAGTGAATCAATGAGAGCCCGGTATTCTGCGTAACTAAAGGCGTTTTCGAGAGGTTTTGCTGTTAACTTGTGCAATGCTGTCATTCCCCTGTTTTCCTAAGCACTTGGAATCATTTTTGCCCCATGGCTTTCCAGATAGTGGACCACTTCTTCAAAATGAGGTGGCGGGTTTTTTGAGGACCTGAGCTGGGTGGCCCGGGCGGCTGCATGCTGGAGTACCGAAAGATATTCTCCATCCCGTTCATTTACGTTTGCTCCGGCTTCGACCAGAACTTTAACTGTAGGCAGAGAGCCGCTTTCCACTGCATGAATAAGGGGTGTCCAGCCTTTCTTGTCTTTGAGTTTCAGGCTTGCACCTTTTTCCAGAAGCAATTGTGTTAGCTTTACATTCCCGGTGCTGGCCGCAATCATCAATGGGGTCATACGGTGGACTCTCTCTCGGATATCCACTTTTGCCCCCTTGTCTAAAAGGAGGCGAACCAGTTCCAGTTTCCCTTTCTTGATTGCCAGTTGAAGGGGGTGCCATCCGACATAGCCGCCCTTTTTGGGTGCGATGGTCAGTTTGGCTCCCCGTCTTATAAGCAACGCGGCAATATCGTCATTTCCATTTTCAATTGCAAGCATCAGCGCGGTCCAGCCTTTCTTGTCTCCCTTAGCTCTGGCATTAATATCACAACCCGCATCGAGAAGTTTCTTAACGGCTGTAAAATCTCCGACTTTTGAGCAAAAAAGCAAAGCCTTCTGACCGGAATAGTTTTTTGCGACGTACAGATCCCCAAGGTTAATCAGGCGATCCACTTCTTTCCTGTTTCCGGCCTTTACGGCGGCGGTGAGGTCTTCATTGATATCCCCCGCAACAGCGGGCAGTGATGTCAATGCCATCAGAATCCCAATTGTGGCAAAAAATAGTGGATTGAAATGTCTGTTCATGTGTTTACTCCTTTTGTGGTGAATTAGAATTCGGAAGTTTCCCGATGTTTATCCCTGCACTCACTGCAGTAAAATGTAGGGCCGCCCCAGTCAGTCAATTCCTCGACTCCGCAGGACAGGCATTTCCGGTAGCGCTTTTCCTTGACAAGGCGGATTTCATCTAAGTGTTCCTCCAGAAACAAGTGGGGAAAATCAAACAGGTCCGTGCTGTTGATGAGTTTCTGAGAGGTGGGGTAGATATTGCCAAGGCGTCGCAGTGCTGCAAGGAGGGTTCGTTTCCCCATTGCACGAACCCGTCTCAAAGCCGGCATATAATCAAAATCACCGGCGAGAAGAACGGCCACGTCAATGGCGGATGGGAGGGATGCGTAGTGCAACATGGACGTGGAAAGGGCAATGTCCACGCATTTTTCCTGGGGTGACAGCCCCTGCTGGTTTTTGAAGTCAATTTCGTAGATTTCTGTTTCAAAATGACATTCTTTCCTCAGATAATCGTAAAAGGCAACCTGGGGACCGGCGTCAAATCCGGGCTTGTTAATGGGGATAGATCCGAAGAAACAGGTTCTGACAATGTCAATTTCTTTTTCACTGACAGACGCGAGATATTTGGAAACAAGCTGGGGAATATTTTGATAGTTAATTTTGAAATCCGGGTCATGGAAGGCGTTTACGATTTCAGCCTTGTTATGAAATATCCAGCTTCCATCTATAAAAATCATTGTTTTCAGTGCCATTATTCACCTCATTTACTATAAATTATTTCTTTTTTCATGTTGTTCACGAACTTAATTGTCAAAGAACAGCTTCCATCTTCATAATGTACTCATTTTCTTCAATTGAGACAAGTGAAAATCAGGAAATTGAACCTTTGAAGTCTTCAATCAATTGCATCATGTCATCAATTGTATGGATGTGGCTCAGGCGGACTCTGAGTTGCTTGCCCCCGGGGATGGAGCGGGAATACCAGCCTGCAACTGTTTTCATTTTGTGAAGAGCAAGTTTTTCCGGGTAAATATCGGTGATTTCCATGAATTGTTTTTCCATTATGGGGAAAAGAGAACCCGGAGAAACCTGGAGATTTGAGAGCAGTTCGGCAAAAATCCAGGGCTTCTTGATGGCGGCACGGGCGATCATGATGCCGTCACAGCCGGTTTTCAGCATCCGATTCAGGGTTTCGCGGTCTGTAATATCCCCGTTTCCGATTACCGGGATAGAGAGCTGCGATTTCAGGAGTGCAATTTGCTCATAATGAACTGTATCTCTGAACATTTCTTTCCGGGTTCGTCCATGAAAGAAGATGGCGTTGACACCATTATCTTCCGCCATTTTCCCGAAATCTGAAAATACCAGCGACCGACTGTCCCAACCACTCCGAATTTTAATGGTCAGGGGGATGGATATCCGTTTCCTCACGGCTGAAATAATGGATTCAGCGAGTTTCAAATCTTTCAACAGGGCGGAACCGCTCCCATGCCGCGTGATAGTGCTGGAGGGGCAACCCATGTTGATATCCAGGGCGTCTGCGCCTGCTGCTTCGGCCATTTCGGCAGCGTTCGCCATCCGTTCCGGTTCTTTTCCGACAATTTGAAAAAAAACAGGGTGTTCACTTTCAGAAAAGTTTGCCATGTGCAGTGTTCGTTCGCAGTTTCTCGTGTAGGCATCGGATGAAATCATTTCAGTGAACACGGCACCAACGCCACCGAAAGTGCGGACGATTCTTCGGAACGGTCCATCTGTGATATCAGCGATAGGTGCCAGAAAAGTAGCTGGTCTTACGGTGAGGACACCAATTCTGATAAGTTCGGGCACCACATGGTTCTTCCCGTTGACAGGTAAATTTATGGACATGGAAACTTTCAGGGCCGATTCTTGTAAATCACCCGGCCGAACATCGGGAGGTATGGGGTCCAGTCAGGATGATCCGACTGGACATCTGCTTCAATAGCCTGGCGCATGGCGTTCAGTTTTGCGTCCATGTTATCGAGGCTGTTGACCATCAGTGCTTCCGGGGTTTTGGGCCGTTTCGGCGATCCGAACTCCAATTCTCCATGATGGGAGAGGATGATGTGCAGAAGATGAAGCCGGATATTGTCGGGGAAGTCCGGTATTTCCCGAATGCGCGCTGCGATGTAGTCATATTCAATTGCAATGTGTCCCAGAAGCCTGCCTTCGGTGGAATAGCTGAATTCCCGCTGGTAGGACAGTTCCCAGAGCTTTCCCAGGTCATGAAAAAGCAATCCTGCCAGGACGAGGTCTTTGCTGATGTACGGATAGACGGGACTGACCTGAATGGCCAGTTTCAGCAGAGTAAGCAGGTGTTCCAGGTATCCTCCCCGGTATGCGTGGTGCAAACTTTTGGCCGCAGGGGCGATTTTTGCCAGTTCGATAACCTCGGGGTCGTTGTATACATGGCCAGCCAATTCCTTGAGGAAAGAATTTTCCAGTTGTGTTTCGATAATTTCCCTCACTTCCTCCAACATCTGTTCCGGTGGGCGTTCGCTTACAGGAAAGAAAATTTTGGGGTCTTCTACTTCATCATCAGTTGCTTTCCGGAGCTTTGTAACCACCATCTGAAGCTGGTTATTGTATACCTGGATTCGGAAGCGAATTTTTACAAAGTCTCCCGGCTTTACGGTGTCCACAGCTTCTTCGAAGTTGTCCCACATCATGGCAATGAGATCACCGCTTGAATCCCCAAGTTTCATAAACAGGTAGTGCCCGCCGTTTTTTTTGTCCCGGATGGCGAGCAATTTCAGCAGATAAACCTCATCCCCTTTCCAATCCGGTTTCAAATCTTTTATGAATGTATGTTTCATTTACACAATCTCCTCTTCCAGAATCTCGTAATAATCAAGCTCCATTCCCTTTTTTACCGGCCTGGTCGGAATTTCTTTTATCCGTATTTTCAGGCGACGGCGGTGGAGCGGCAATTGTAGAATATCGCCGGCTTTCACTTCACGCCCCGGTTTAGCAAGTGAGTCGTTGAGCAAAACCCGGCCGGAGCGAACCAATTCGTTTGCAACAGCCCGCCGTTTTACAATCATGGTTTTCTTCAGAAACAGGTCCAGTCTCACAGGTCTTCCGGTTTTACATCCACCCGCACATAGTAGCTTCCCTTCAGCTCAGCAATAAATTTCTTAATGGCGGCGTCAATCTGAGGTTCCCG